>NZ_CALXGI010000028.1 GCF_944387805.1 uncultured Pseudoflavonifractor sp.
CCTTTAGGGGTATTGTCTGTATTATGCCCTTATAGGGCTTAATCAAGCCTCCGGCTTAGCCGGAGGTTGTGACTTTCGGACAGGCTGAGCGCGATCAGCTGTCCTGCTCTTTTTCCAGCATACCGTTGAGCCGCTCGCTCTGGGTACCGAAGTAAAAGGCGATGATGACGGAAAATACAGTCAGGAAGTCCTTTCCCGAGATGCGGTCGGTGAGGACGGAGAAGGCAAATACCGCTGCCATGACCAGGGTTACAATGCTTTTTACGCATAAGAGGCTGGCAAGCCGCTTATGCAGGAGATTGTTCATCAGACGCGCCTCCTTTCCGGCGGGCCCTGTCTGCCGGTGCGGGCGGGGCCGCAATCCCATTCTATGCGGAGCGGACCGGAAAGGCCACAGACACGCCGGAGAGTCTGGACCTTATATCCAGGCGTTCAGGTGAAAATTTTCTCCAGTATGCCCAGAGCATCCGCTTTGGTCATGGGCCGGGGCTGGAACATCTGGAACATCTCTTCCACAATTCCCTGGGCGACAGCCGGGAAAAGGGATTTGTCCGGGGCATAGCGGGAGGCAGGCGGGAGTTGGAGCACCTCATCCCGGAAGTTGAGGAAGGCATCTCTGGTTTTAGCGCCGATCTCCTCGGGTGTCTCCTGGCCGGAGAAGGAGGCGCCCAGCAGCTGTCCAATCCAGCGGACTTTTTCCGGCAGGGCGGGGGCGTTGAATTCCAGAATCCAGGGGGTGGCATAGGCGCAGGCCTCGCCGTGGGGAATGCCGAAATAGGAGCCGATGAGGTGGGCCACGGAGTGCCCGGCATTGGTGTGGGCCTGGACCAACATCCAGCCGCCCAGTGTGGAGGCGATGGCCATGTGGGTACGGGCCTCTACATTTTCGCCGTCTGCCACCGCCGCCGGGAGCCACTCCGTCACCGTGCGCATCACCGCCTCCACCAGGTGACCGGTGGCAGGGGTGGCGATGTTGGTGGTGTAGCCCTCGCAGGCGTGGGAGAAGGCGTCCAGGCCGGTGGCGGCGGTGAGGACGGGAGGCATGGTCACCATCAGCTCCGGGTCCACAATGGCGTACTCCGCCATGGCGTTGACGGCCAGACAGCCGTGCTTCATGTGGTCGTCGCTGCTCATCACCAGGCCGTCGGATACCTCGCTGCCCGTGCCTGCGGTGGTGGCAACCAGAAAGAGGCCGGGGGAGAGGTTCATGGGGACGTTGGGCCCGGCAAAGCGGAGGATGGGACCCTCGTTGTACCGCAGCAGGTTAATGGACTTGGCGCAGTCCATGCTGCTGCCGCCGCCCACGCCGATAACCACGTCGCAGCCCTGGGCGTTGAAAAAGCCGATGCCCTCGTCGGGGACAGTGTGGGAGGGCTCGGGATTGACTTTGTCATACACCACGCTGTCCACCCCGGACGCTGAGAGTACGCGGCAGACCTTGTCTGTAATACCGGCGGCCACGATGCCCGGATCGCAGACCACCAGCGCCTTTTTGCAGCCCTTTCCGGCCACCAGGGGCCCCAGCTCAGCCAGCTTGCCGGGGCCAAAGAGGAGATGTACCTTCTGTTCCAGCATGTCAGTCATCCTTTCATCTGTATTTGGATAGCGGAACAGGGAGGCCGTGGCCTCCCTGTTCCGCTGGGACTGGAGTGATTCACATAAGGGATGGAGTGGGAAACGCTGAATCAAAGCTCAGGCGGCGGCCTTCTGCTTCTTGGACATGCCCATGGCCAGCACGGAGCAGACCAGGACCACGACGCAGCAGCCCACCATCAGCAGGGAGGGGGCAGTCCAGTTGGCGGGGCTGGTGTTCTCGCCGGCCAGAGCGGTGAGCACGGGAGTGGAGGCAAACACGCCGATGTAGTACAGGGTGTTGAGCAGGCCCATGCTCAGACCGATGAGCTGGGGACGCTTGGCCAGCTGGGGCGTGAAGATGAACATGGAGGTCATGATCATGCCGCCGGGGACAATGCCGGTGGCCAGAGCGTAGATGATGCAGGCTGCATTGGAGCCGCCTAGGTGGGGCATGGTGAAGCAGATAATGGCGCAGAGGATGGCGCCCACGATGGCGAAGAGATAGGGCTTGCCGGTCTTGCCGATGACAATACCGGAGATGATGCAGGTGGGGATGCCGATGAGGCCGTTCAGGCTGGAGTAGAAAGCGGAGGTGGACTGGTCAATGCCGTAGGCGGCAAAGAGGGAGGGGTTGCAGGTGATGAAGCCGAACAGCACAAAGGCCAGACACAGCATGGACAGGCAGGTGACCAGCAGGGCGGGATTGGCAGCAGCCTCGCCCAGGGAGACCTTCTCGCCCAGGCCTCCGCCCTCGGCGGCGCTGCGCTCAGGCACCTTGACGAACAGGAACACCAGCACGAAGCACACAGCGGCCAGAGCGGCGATGATCCACCACAGGAGCTTGAGGTTATTGGTGGCCTTGTAGATGGCCACGCTGGCGTTCATGCCGATGAAGTTGGCCGCAGCGGCAAAGGTGTTGAAGATGCCGGTGGCGGTACCCACGGTGGCGCCGGAGAACCAGTTGTTGATGAGGTCAACGCCCACGGTGATGATCAGCGCGTAGGAGATGCCCTCGATGATGCGGGAGACCATGACCACGGCAAAGCTGTTGCTCACAGCGCCCAGCACGTTGCCGATGACCAGGGTGCCCATCAGGATGAGGAGCATGTTCTTGTTGCCGGTCTTGGCCATCACGGCGGCGCCGGGGATGGAGAGGATGATGCCGGCCACGGTGAACAGGCTCATCAGCAGGGCGGCCTGGGTGCCGTCCACGTTCAGCATGGCGGCAACCTCGCCCATGACGGGGGAGATCTTCAGCTGGGACAGGGACACGGTAATGGCGGAAATCAGCAGAATCAGAAACATCATCCACTTGCTGGAAGTACTTTTTTCGTTCATGGAGCTACCTCCTTATAAAATCAATGCCCTCTCTGAAAACGGAATGCGGAAGGACTTACAGTGTCAGACCGATAATGCGGGCGGCGTTGCGGTAGAAGAACTTATCCGCCACAATGGGGTCGTCCTTGAAGGCGTCGGCAGCGTACTTGACGCTCCAGGTGCAGGTGTCGAAGGGCCAGTCGGTGGCGAACATGATGCGGTCCTCACCGAAGAGTTCCAGCATCTGGTGCATGCCGTCCACGCCGCGGTGGCTGGATTCGATGTACACGTTCTTGCAGCCCAGCTTGCCCACCAGCTCGGCCAGGGCCTCCAGCTCGCCGCCGCAGGAGCCGCCGCCGTGAGCGGGCACCCAGACGTAGTCGGGGTACTTGCGCAGAATCTCCAGGGTGTACTTCAGGTCGCCCAGCTCCAGGTTGGTCAGGGCGTGGTAGGGGGAGTCGGCCTTGTAGTAGTCATTGACGCCGCAGTGGTAGGTGATGGGCATGCCCAGGTCGCCGAATAGCTCGATGGGCTTCTCGCAGCGCTTGTCGGTAATGGAGACGTTCTGGATGATGGGGTGAATTTTCAGGCCCTTGGCGCCGTTGGCGATGTCCTGCTTCAGCTTGGCCATCATCTCATCCTCGGGCAGGTCGAAGTCGGGGCAGGTGAAGGGGATGAAGCGGGGGTCCAGCTTGGAGGCGGCCAGGGCCTCCTCGAAAGAGGTGTTGGGCATGATGGGCAGGGAGCACATATAGTCGATGCCGGCGGCGTCCATAATGTCCTGGGTGGTAAAGATGTTGGCGCGCTGCCAGATACGGACCTGTCCGGCATCGATCAGCCTATTCTGAGCCTCCACATCAGGGACAATCAGGGGACGGGTGTAGCCCGACTCCTCCAGGTCCTTGAAGGGGTCAAAACCGGTGAAGCCGGGGGGATCGGCCACAAAGCCGGGGCGCTTGAAGGAAATGTTCTGATTGCCGTGGAAAATGTCGCCCAGGTGGGTGTGGAAATCAATGATGCGCTTGGGCTTGAATGCCATTTCGGGGGTCTGGAATACTTCCATGATGATTTCCTCCTTGATAAAGTTTTATATGCCGCCGGAATGGGCGGAGGGCACACGATTATTTGGGCCGCCGGATGCACAGCATGACGGCAAAGGCCACAGCTGAGCACACGGCCAGGGCCACCAGGGTACTGACATAGCTCTGGCTGGCGTCGTACAGGGCGCCGGCGGCAGTGCCGGCGAAGGACGCCACCAGCAGGTTCATATTGCTGATGGAGAAGTTGACGGGGTAGTTTTTCTGGCCGAAGAAGCTGCTGATCACGACGGAACCCATGGTGGGCGCGCCGCCATAGCCCAGACCGGTGACGATAAAGCCGACCGCCACCAGCGGGAAGCTGTGGAGGAACAGAGCGGCCATAAGGATCAGCACGCCGGCCAGACTTACTATATTGACGGCGGTCATGGTCAGCTTCCAGCCCAGCTTGTCAAACAGCCCGCCGAAGAGGACGCGGCCCAGGCCGTTGCAGATGGAGATGAAGCCCACCACAAGGGTGATAACCCCCGCGTCCATGCCGGGACTCACCTGGGATGCAAAGGGCTTGGCCTGAGAGATGACGGCCAGACCGATGCCGCTGATGAGGACGGCCCACAGGAAAAAGCACCAGAAGCTGGGGGTGCGGACCATGCGGGCGGGGGGGATATCCGGCCCGCTGATATTTTGACCGCTCTGGGCGGGGGAGGCGGGGGGAGGCAGCCGGAAGAACAGGGAACCCACGCCGATGACCACAGCCATCACAACGCCCATAATCAGGAAGGTCTGCCGCCAGGCGCCCGTCTCAGCGGGGGTTATGGCGTCAAAGAGGGCGCCCAGCACCATGCTGCTGGAGCCGAACCCCATCAGCAGCACGCCGGAGATAAGTCCCTGGCTGTTGGGGAACCACTTGGTCATGGTGCTCATCACCGAGTTGTAGGCAAAGCCGGAGGCTGTGCCGCACAGCACGCCGTAGCTCACATAGAGCATGGGCAGGGAGCTGGCCCGGGAGACCAGGAAAAAGCCCACCAGGAACAGCGCCGCGGAGAAAAGGACATTGGCGCGCACGGGGATACGCTTGGACAGGTTGCCTGCGGCGAAGCCGCCCAGGCAGAAGAAGGCCATACAGATGGTGAAAGTGAGGGACAGCTCTGCCGCGCTCCACTGGGGGAAATCCGCCCCGATGGGGGCGGCAAACACGCTCCAGCCGTAGACAAATCCGGCGAAGAGAAGCACCACAAGGCCTACCGCGGCGTAGAGCCACCGCATGGCGCCGGAAACCGCTTTTGTCTCCATCACAGATCTTCCACCTTCGTAAAGGTGCGGGCCTGCTCCTGACCCCGCAGGACCCGGAGCACGCCGGTGGCCAGGGACTCCATCTCGTTCTCACCCGCGTAGACATGGACAGGGGCGATGAAGGACACACGCTGAGTAATCCAGTCGGTGATCATCCTGGAGTGGGCCACGCCGCCGGTGACCAGAATGGCGTCCACCTTGCCGTGGACCACAGTGGCCAGCGCGCCGATGTGCTTGGAGATGTTGTGGGCCATGGCCTCATAGATCAGGGCGGCATGTTCGTCGCCCTCGGCGATCCGCCGCTCCACCTCCCGGCCGTCGTTGGTGCCCAGGTGGCCCATCAGGCCGCCCTGCTTCTTGACGTAGTTATACAGTTCCTTAAAGCTCCTGCCCGACTCCGCCGCCAGCTTCAGCGTCTGGAAAGTGGGAAGTCCGCCGGTCCGCTCGGGGGAGAAGGGCCCTTCCTCATCGGAGATGAGGTCGATCATTCTGCCGTTCTGGTGCAGGGAGATGGTAATCCCGCCGCCCAGATGGGCCACAATCAGGGTGAGCTTCTCATACTCGGTGTGGCTATCCTTGGCGTACTTATGGGCGATGGCCCGCATGTTCAGGGGATGGCCCAGGCTTTTGCGCCGCATCTCGGGCAATCCGGCCACCTTGGCGATGGGGGTCATCTCGTCCACCGTGACGGGGTCGTAGACATAGGCCTTGAGGCCCAGCTCGTCGGCAATGGACTTGGCGATGGGGGCGCCCAGGTTGGAGGCGTGCTCGTTCTCCGGACGGTAGTGGAGCTGCCAGATCATGTCGTCGTTGATCTCATAGGCGCCGGAGCGGACCGGAGGCAGCAGGCCACCACGGGAGACCACGGCGGTGAGGGTGTCCCTGGTCACGCCGTTCTCCTCCATGGTGCGCAGCACCAGGTCCCGGCGGTACTCGTACTGGTCAAAGGGCTCCTTGAAGGGGGCCAGCTCCTCCTTGCTGTGGTTGATGGTCTTGACAAAGAGGGGAGTCTCGTCCTCGTAGACCGCAATCTTGGTGGAGGTGGAGCCGGGGTTGATGACAAGAATTCGTTCCATTCAGGCCTCCTCTCTCAGTCGTGGGTCATGGACGCGGCCAGGCACAGGGCGTTGTACTTCTCCTCGGAGGAGGAGCCGCGGCTGGTGACCACGATGGGGCATTTGGCGCCCACCACAAGACCGGCCATCTTGGCCCCCGCCATCTCCACCAGGGACTTGCCCAGGATGTTTCCGGCGGTGATGTTGGGCACCACCAGGATGTCGCAGTCGCCGGCGCAGGGGCTCTCATACCCCTTGGTGATGGCCCGCTCCTTTACCACAGCCAGGTCGAAGGAGATGGGGCCCTCCACGATGCAGCCGGGCAGCTCGCCGGCCTGCCACATCTCCTTGAGGGCGGCGGCGTCGGTGGAGTCCACGGACTTGGGATTGACCTTCTCAGCGGCGGCCAGCACGCCCACCCTGGGCTCCTCGTAGCCCAGGGCCCGGAGGGCCTCCACGGCGTTGAGGATGATGTCCTTCTTCTGCTCCAGGGTGGGAGCAAGGAGCATGCCGCCGTCGGTAGTGACCAGCAGCTTGTGATAGGCGGGAATCTGGTTGATGGCCATGTGGCTCATGGTGCGGCCCTGGCCCAGGCCGTGCTCCTTGTTGACCACGGCCCGAAGAATGTCGGAGGTGTCCAGCTTGCCCTTCATGATGAAGCGGGCCTTGCCTTCCCGCACCAGTTGGACGGACCGGGCGGCGGCTTCGGCAAAGTCGGGGGCGTCGTACAGGTCCTCATCGGGGACGCGCTCGCCCATCCTGGCCAGGATCTCCTGAATTTTTGCCTTGTCGCCCACCAGGACCGGGACCACAATGCCCTCAGCCCGGACCTTTATGACAGCCTCCAGGGTGTGCTCGTCCTGGGCGGCGGCCACTGCCACGCGGCGGGCTCTGACGTGGGCCTTGGCGTGGGCCACAAGACCTTCAAAACTCGTAAAAATCATGGTGCAGTCTCCATTCTGTGAGAAATGCCCGCAGGGGCGGAAAGAGGAGAGGGGGCGGGCGGCAGGAGAGATGAGAGCCGCCGCCCGCCCATGAAAAAGGCAGAGGAATCAGGCCTCGTAGACCACCTTGCCGCCACAGATGGTCATGACCACCTTGGACGCGCCGATTTCGGTGACGGGGCAGGTCATGATGTCGGTGTCAAGGATCTGGAAGTCGGCCACCTTGTTGACCTCAATGGAGCCGCGGACGTGCTCCATGTGCTCCTGATAGGCGCCGTTGATGGTGTACATGCGGATGGCGTCCTCGCGCTTCATGGCCAGGTCGGGACGGGCGCAGTATCCGTCGGCGGTGGTGCGGGTCATGCAGAACTGCATGCCCTGGCGCCAGTTCATGGAGAAGCAGGTGGAGTCGGAGCCGCCGGTGAGGCAGGCGCCCAGATCGGTGTAGGCCTGATAGTCGAAGATCTCCTCCTTGTCGGTGAGGACAGGGGTGTTCCAGCCGAAGACGATGTTGGCGGCAGTGGGCTGGATGGCGGCCAGGATGCCGTTCTTCACCATCTTGGCGGCGCATTCCTTGGTGGTGTCGTCGCAGTGGATGAGGAGGTGGCGCAGGTCCTTGCCGGGGTAGAGCTGGTTGGCCTTGGCCAGACCCTCGATACAGGCGTCCATGGAGCCGCCGCCGCAGGAGTGGATGCAGATCTGCCAGCCCATGCGGTGCAGCTCGATGATGGTGCGCTGGACCTCCTCAATGAGGGTGTCCTCGTCCAGGCCCCAGGCGGTGACGAAGGAGCCCTCGGGGCGGATGCCCTTGCGCTGCCAGGTGGGCCCGCCCAGGTCCACGAAGAACTTGATGGCGTCGCCCTTGACCCAGTTTCTGTCCTTGAACTCGGGAATGGTGGCGGGAACCCGCTCAGTACCGCGTATGATGGAGTCGTAGCTCTCCTCGCCGCCAATGGCAGAGAAATAGGCGATGGACACACGGGCGGTCAGCTCGCCGCGCTCGGCCATCTTCTCGTAGATGTGGATGGGACGGGTGCCCCAGGTGCCGCGGAACACGTGCTCGCCGCCCTCGCCCAGAATGTCGGTGTGAGAGGTGATGCCCTGCTCGTTGAGGGCGTGCTGCACCCGGCGAATGGCGTCCTCCAGCTCGGCGTCGGTGAGGATGGGGCACTTCTCGCACAGCAGGTTCTGGGCGCCCCACTCATGGAAACGGCCCACAGGCTCGCCGTTCTCGTCCCGGTCAATCATACCCACGCTGGCGGGAATCTCGGGGTAGTTCTTGTCAATGCCCGCAACTTCCAAAGCCTTGGAGTTGCACACCATGGAGTGGAGGGAGAAGTCGGTCATAGCCACAGGTACGTTGGGGGATACGGGGTCCAGGTCCCAGCGGTTCATGATGCGGTTCTCGGCGGCCAGCTCCTTGATGTTGCTGTCCACGAAGCCGCAGCCGAACACCCACTGGCCGGGGGCGGCCTCATCACAGGCCTTTTTCAGCTTGGAGAGGATCTTGTCCATGCAGTCGTACTCGGGGCCGGAGAAGTCCAGGAAGGTGGGGGACAGGGTGTAGCCGGTGTGGACGGCGTGCATGTGGGAGTCGTTGGCGCCGGGCAGAACCAGCTTGCCGCCGGCGTCAATGACCTTGGTATCGGGGCCGATGTAGGCCTCAATTTCGGCATTGGTGCCCCGGTCGATGATCCAGCCGTCCTTGGCGGCCACGGCCTCCACATAGGTGAAGTTCTTGTCCACGGTGGCGATTTTACCGTTCTTGATTACGAGATCAGCTTTGACTGCTGCCATAATATGACACCTCCAAATATAGTGCGGCGGGAGCATCCGCACCCGCCGGCGGGGACAGGGATTAGTCGGCCCAGATCTGGTCGTGGGTGGGAATCTGATCCGGGTCCTTCATCCATCCAATACGGGAGATGTTGATGAGGTGCTCGTAGGTCAGGTTCTCAGAGATGGAGTTGTTGCCCCAGGAGCCGCAGCCCAGAGTAGAAGTGGGGTTGAATCCGTTGGCCAGAGCGGGGTTGGCGGCGAAGATACCGGGCTGGTTGATCAGCAGGCGGGACACGGGCAGCACCACGCCGGCCAGCTCGGCCTTCTTCTTGTCGTAGGTATGTACCACGGCGGAGTGGCCCGCGCCTTCATAGAGCAGGTTGGCCTTGGCCACCTCCAGGCCCTCCTCGAAGGAGTCCACCGCGATGGCGATGGTTACAGGGCACATCTTCTCGGCGCACAGGGCGTCCTTGGCGCCGGCGTTGGCCTTGTCCACCTTCAGGAGGATGATGCGGGTCCACTCGGGGATCTCCACACCGGCGGCCTCAGCGATGTCCTTGGGGTACTGGCCCACCAGCTTGGAATTGATGTGCCGCCCATCGGGGAAGAGGGCGGTGCGGAACTTCTGGACCGTGTCGGGGTCGGAGACGTAGTAGGCGCCGGCGTCCTTCATGGCGGCGAGGAACTCGGCCTCGTCGCAGGCAGGGTAGATGGCGGACTGGTTGCCCGCGCAGATGAGGCCGTTGTCGTAGCTGCGGCCGGCCACAATCTGCTCAGCGGCCTCCTTGTAGTTGAAGCCCTTGTCGATAATGGTCTGCACGTTGCCGGGGCCGACGCCGAAGGCGGGATGGCCGGAGGAATAGGCGGAGCGGACCATGCCGGCGCCGCCGGTGGCGATGATGACGTTGGAGTTCTGCATCAGCAGCTGGGTACACTCGATGGAGGGCTCTTCAATGCACTGGAGCAGGTTTTCAGGGGCGCCCAGCTTGGCCAGGGCCTCGTTCATAATCTGGATGGTGTGCAGGGTAGTCTTCTTGGCGCGGGGGTGGGGGGCCACGATGAGCACGTTGCGGCCCTTGAGGGCGTAGGCGGCGTTAAAGACGGCGGTGACGTTGGGGTTGGTGCAGGGGGCCACGGAGCAGAGAATGCCCTTGGGCTTGGCCACATAGGCCAGGTGCTGCTCCTCGTCGTAGCCGATGACGCCGACGGACTTCTTGCCCTTTAGGGAATACCAGATGCCGTCGGGAGAGCCGGCGTTCTTCTCAATCTTGGAGGTCAGATCGCCCAGACGGGTTTCCTCTACGGTCTCTCTGGCCAGTTCCTCAGCGTGCTCGCCAAAGGCTACCAGCGCAGCCTTAACACAGGCGTCCACCTGCTCCTGATTGTACGGTTCAAACTCCGCCAGGGCCTTGCGGGCATTGGATACAAGCTGGGATACCAGTTCCTGATTGTCCATGGAAAGGACCTCCTTCTGTTTGATGAGCCAAGTGTAGCACTGGACTCCGAAGGCCTATTGTACAAAACGGAACATAGGGAGAGAAAAAGCAGATGGGCATTTATACAAAAATAATAAATGCCGTCCCAGCTGCGGAGGCAGGGACGGCGTTGGGGTGTGAGCCGGCGGGCGGTGTGGCGCCCGCCGTGAACGTGAAAGAAATGCGGCTGAAGAGAAACGCTGCACTGGAGATCTTACGTGGTTTGAAATACTTCGCGGTGATAGCGCAGGGGCGTAACCCCGGAGAAGCGGCGAAACTCCCGGTTCAGGTGGGACTGGTCAAAGTACCCGTTGTCAAACACAATGTCTGAGAGACTGCCGGCCTCGCCGCCGCTCCGGGCCAGCATGCGCACCGCGTTCTGGAAACGCATGATGGAGGAGTAGTTCTTAATGGAGATTCCGTGGGCCTCCTTGAATTTCTCACGGCAGTAGCGGCCGGTGTAGCCAGTGTAGTCGCTGATGGACTCCATGCGGAGATTTCCCCTGGCCTGGCAGAGCTGCAGCTCGGAGTACTCCACAAAATCGGGGGTGTACTCCGGGTCAGTGAGCTGCCGCCGGGCAAATTCGGCCACAATCCCCACGCGCTCGTCAAAGGTGTCACTGGCGGAGAGCATTTCCGTCACCCATTCGGCATCAGGGCAGTCCTCCCACAGGGAGATGGACTGATCCACCAGTTCCTGCCAGTCGGTGCGCAAAGGGCGCATTCCCTTGGGGCTGAAGGGCTTGAAGCCGAAGTAGACGGCGTTGGGCTCCAGCACCAGTTCACGGGGCGCGGTCTGGAGTCCACTGACCACGGCGGCAGGGGAGCCAGGGGTGCAGCGGAAGAGGAAATCAATGCATGCATCGGGAATCAGCCGGACGGGGGCGATGTCCTTCCCCGTTTGGAACTGATAGCAGAGGGCCAGGTTCTTTTTGGAGTAGGGATTCCATGTCAGGAGGCGTTCATTGTACCGTAGCTGCCGGGACAGGTCCGGCTGAAGAGGCGCGATATACTTGTCCGAAATGACAGGCGTAGTGCTCATGATGCATCCTCCTTACAGTCTTGTGGTCGTTTATACGGAAACCATCAGGAATCCACACCGCTGGGACGGGTTTCGTCCAGGAAAAAGCCGATGATAAACGAGGCCAGATTGACAAAGCCGAACAGAAACAGGCTCCACTTCAGACCAAAGGCGTGGGCAGCCACGACATCAACCGTGGGCGCAATACTGGTGAGGAAGGTGGTGAGCCATCCGCCTACGGTGGGGGAGATAAAGCCGGAGAGAAAGGCGCAGGCATTAAAAAGGGCAAAGGCTGCGCCGGAACGGCTGGGGGTCATGTCCTTGAGTTCCATGCACATGGTGTAGAGCACAGGCATCCACATGCCGTTGCCGATGCCATACACAGCGGTGCCCGCCAGAGCCAGGGGCACGCTGAAGCTGACGGTGGAGATGAGCACAATCACACCCGCAAATTTGAGAATCTGACCCACAATCAAAATGGGCTTCCGCCGTCCGGTCTTGGACATCACAGCTCCGCCCAGGATGCTGCCCGCCAGGCCGATCAGGGGGAAGGCCAGGGCGGCGCAGAGATTGGCCACAGAGGGGTCCATGCCGCCGCCCTCGGCGATGAGGGTGGGCAGAACCACCACCATGTAGGAGTAGCAGAAAAAGTCCATGATGAATACCAGGCAGAGCAGCTTGATATTCTTCCGCCGCCACAGGTTGCGGTAAATGCCTCGCTCCGGCAGTTCCACCGCGGCGCTCTGAGGAATATCCTCGGCACGGATGCACGCCAGCCACACCACCATCAGCGCCAACAGCACTACCCCCCAGATGCCCATGGCCATCTTCCAGGAGCCCAGCAGATTGGACAGGGGAAGCATGAGAGAAAAGCTGATTACAGTGCCGATAAAGGGAAACATACCGTTGAGGGTATTCATAGTGTCTCTGGCTGAGCCGGTATACCAGTTCATGATGGCAGAACCGATAAAGGGAATCGCCAGGCCGAAGCCGATGGAATAGATGCCGCGGGAGAAGAGGAACAGGAGATAGGTAGGGGACCAGAAGTTGAGCAGAACGCCTGCGGTGAGGAAAAACTGAGTACCCAGATAGAGCCTGCGGATGCCCAAACGGCTCTCCAGAATGCCGCCGGCCAGACAGGCCACAATACTCATGGGAAAGGTGATGGACACGGACAGGTTGAGCAGAGCGTCCTGCCCGGCCAGGTGGTAATACTCACTCAGGACGCTGAGAATAGGAGATGGAGCCATCTGCTGTACATATCCGATGCCGATGGTTGAAATCACCAGAAATGTCATCAGGGGAAGCTTTCGGGGGCGCTGCATGAGGATTCCTCCTTCAATGATATGGTTCTTGGGATGCAGTGTTCTCAAGTCATAGAAAAATGACCTGTATAGAGAAATGCCGCTTCTTTATACCGAAGACGGCCAGATAACAGCTGTTCTCATAACCTTTTCTACGGGAAAAGAGAGGGACAGTTCCACTTTTTACAATATGAAAGGGACAATTTCCGGTAGTCTGAGAACATACACGGACAGCCGTGAAACAAGAAGGAGGAGATGGCCTATGATAAACGCGGAGGTCGAGCGGGTACGCGAGGTGGTCTGGCGCTATATGGACGCAACCCGCAGGGCCGATATCAGCGCGCTGAAGAGCTGCTTTCATAGGGATGCCAGGGTATCCGGATACTTGGGCGGCAGAATTATGACAGGCATGCCCGCCCCTTTTGCGGAGACAGTGATTGCCGGCAGGGAGAAGCAGGCTCATGCCCAACTGCTGTCTCTGTCGGTAACCGGACGAATTGCAGATGCAGTGGTATATGAGGCGCATTTTCCCGAAAAGGTAGAGCTGGAACACCACCTCCAGCTCATTGAGGATGGGGGAACCTGGTGTATCATCGCCAAGAATTTTACGACTATTTGACGCATGGCCGCATAACCCCCTCCGACAGGCTCCGCAGGTGGAGAAGCAGACCATAGCTTTTTATAGCAGGCCGAAGAAAGCGCACTGTGCTCCAGAGCGCTTTTTCAGGTGCACGTATGATGTGTGTTTTGGGGAATGCTCTGCTGTATTTTTATACTACCCCAAACAGAGAGCACCGGGAACTATCACAAGTGATAGTTGTGATAATAATTTGTGCATTAGAGACAAAAAGAGAAGGGGAACCTGTGTGCATTTTGGGCCAATATGGTATACTGCGGGTGCCGATGCAACAGAAAATGACATAATGGGACAAATACGTCCAAGAAGTTTCAAAAAATGAGGGGTGGTATACATGAAGCTTCCCGGAACGAAAATCCTATCCCGCGCCCGGATAAACCGGCAGTTGGATCAGATACTCGCCTACCCGCTTACTGTTCTCCGTGCACCTATGGGCTTTGGCAAGACCACGGCTGTCCGGGAGTATTTTCACACCAGGCGGCTGGAGCCTATCTGGCTCTCTCTGCTGGGTTCCAACGGTTCCATGGCCTATTGCTGGGAGCGGCTTACCTCCAGAATCGATCAGCGGAACCCAAAGATGGCAGGGAAGCTGCAGGAGCTGGGCTTTCCGGAAAATGCGCCTCAACAGGCCAAGATTGTGTCCCTCATCTGTGAGCAGAAGTACCAGGAGCCCACGGTCCTGGTGATAGATGACTACCAGCTTATCGACTGCAGGGAGACTGCGTCCCTGATCACCCTCATTGTAGGGGAACGGGTGGAAAATCTGCATATTGTCCTGCTGGCCCGGGATACACCCTGCCTGCCTGTGGCCGACCTGGAGCAGAGAGGGCTGTGCTGGCTGGTGGGACAGGAGGTGCTTCAGTTCCGAGGGCCCGAAATCAAGGCCTATCTGGAGCTGATGGAGTGTCCGGCAGAGGAGGACCTGGCGGAGCGGCTGGGCCGCTGGACGGGAGGCTGGATTTCCGGCATCTATCTGATTCTCCGCGGTATGAGCCAGGGGCTGCCCATCGGCGTGGGAGAGGACATCAACCAGCTGCTGGACCGCAACCTGTACAGCACCTACGACAGAGAGACCCAGACCTTTCTCCAGAAGCTCTCCTATCTGGACGCCTTCACACCGGAGCAGGTGGCCTATGCCTTTGAGGACCCAGGGGCTGCCGAACGACTGGCGGAATTGGTTCAAGGCAACGCTTTCATTACTTACAACTCCGCTCTGCAGGCCTATAAAATGACGGAGCTGTTCCAGAAGTTCCTCCGGGAGCGGGCGGCACGAGAGGGGATGGAGCCCAGGGCTCTCTGGCGCAGAATGGGCCGGTGGTTTCTGGAGCGGGGGAAACGGGTGGTGGCCTATGACTACTTATATCGGGCCGGAGAGGTAGAGGAGATCCTTCGGGATTTGAATAGTATGGAGCCCAGAGATATCCAGTTTGCCCAGTTCCCACAGGTCCACAGAATATTTGAAGGCCTGGTTCCGGAGATGGCCTTCCGCTATCCGCTGGCAACTCTGCGCCATATCAGGGTTAAGGCGCTCAGTGATCCGCCCTCCGGCCGGGGTGAGCTGGAACATCACATCCAGAATTTGGAGACCCATTTCCTCGGTGCAAAAGATATCAGCGAAAATTATCGTACCTTCCTTCTGGGGGAGATCCATAACACCTGGATTTTTGTGGCTTTCAATGATGTCCATGAGATCGTCCGCCACGGTGAGTTGGCCGTGCACTACTTTAACGGCCGGTATTCCTGCGTGGTGAGCAACCGCACGGAGTTTACCTTTGGCGCGCCCCATCTGCTCTACTGCTACTATAAGGAGCCGGGGCGGCTGCGGAATACAGCGGAGTTTATATCCCAAAATTTCCATATCCTGGCCCAGGCGGTAGAGGGATGCGGCTCCGGCAGCGAACCTCTGGCGCTGGCTGAGTATGCCCTGGAGACAGGCGATTTTGAGAACGTGGAGATCAACGCTCGAAAGGCCATCTATCAGTCCCGCTTTTACCGCCAGACCTCCATTGAGCTGTGCGCCACCTTTGTCCTGGCCCGGCTGGCACTCTACCACGGCAAATTTCAGGAGGGAGAGCGGCTGCTGGAGGAGCTCTCCCGGCGGGTAAGCGGGGAGAACAGCAGTGTACTCAACACCACGCTGGAGCTTTGCTCGGCCTATATCAGCAGCTGCTTTGGAAAGGTGGAGAAGATCCCGGCCTGGCTGCGGGAGAACAACATGGGTACGGGGAACTTTATGTTCCAGGGCATGGCGTTTCCCTATATTGTGTGTATGCGGGCGGTGCTGCTCACCGGAGCCTTTATCCGGCTGGAAGTGCTCTGCCAGGAGTTCCGCAAGAAGTTCGATCTTTATCACAACCAGCTGGGCTACATCCACAATGATATCTGCTCCGCCATTGCAAAAGAGAAGCTGTATGGCATTGAGGCGGGCTGCCAGGAACTGGAGGGGGCCTTGGTGCTGGCGGCCCAGGACGATGTAGTAATGCCTTTTGCAGAAAACGCGCTGGAGCTGATGGGGATGCTCCGCAAACTGCGCAACTCCCAGCGGGTTCCCCAAGAATTTCTGAGTCGGGTGATCCGCTGCTGTGAGGAGTATCAGCGGGCTGTGTCCGATTTCTTCCCGCTGTCGATCACGCTTTCCGAGCGGGAGAAAGAGATCCTCCAGATGCTGGCCAAAGGAATGAAGCATGAGGAGATTTCTGCAGCCCTTTTCATCTCTGTACCAACCGTCCGATACCATGTGAAAAACGCTTATCAGAAACTGGAGGTCAATAACAAGATGGCCGCCATCCAGAAAGCCAAGACAATGGGACTACTGGACTGAATGGGGCGATATGTCCGGGCGGCGCACAGAACGCTGCCCGGATTGATATATTTTGATGGGATACGGAGAAATTGCACGAGGAGGTTAAGGAGAGTGCGCACGCCGCGCTTGAGCGAATCCGCCAACTGCGGGAAGCGGAGAAAAACAACTTCGCTTCCTGTGGCGTTTTTCTCTAGCAGACCAGACTGAGCACCCTGCACAGTCCCTTCCAGTGCCGATTTTTACAATCGTCCCTCCCGGCTTGGGCGGTAAAATGAATCGATGGATAACCAGCGATAAGCCATACTTGCGAGGAGGAGTTTTATCATGCAGTTTGAGCTTGTACAGAATGTAAAAATCGTGTTTGGCGCTGGAAAGCTGTCCGAGCTGGGACAGCTTGTCAAGATGGAGAACAGCCGCCGCCCCCTGGTGGTGACCGACAAGGGCATTGTGGCCGCCGGGATCGCCGGGAAGGTGCTGGATGTGCTGAAGAATGCGGAGCTGGAGCCGGTGCTGTTTGACGGCGTGCAGCCCGATCCCTCCACCGCCGTGGTAGCCGCTGCCTGGGAGACCTACACCGCCCAGGGCTGCGACCTGGTCATCGGCCTGGGCGGCGGCTCCGCCATGGACACCGGCAAGGCTGTGAACATCCTGCGGTATAACGAGGGACCCATCATCCGTTTTGCCCAGGGCGAGGAGATGAAAGCCGCTCCCGGTCTTATTGTGGTGCCCACCACCTCCGGCACAGGCAGCGAGCAGTCCGATGGCCTGGTGATCACCGGCGATGACGGCGTGAAGTATCCCATCCTGGCCACTCTGGCCTCCTCGGAGTACGCCGTTGTGGACCCGGAGCTGATGGTGGGCATGCCGCCCCACATCACCGCCTCCACCGGCTTTGACACCCTGGCCCACGGCGTGGAGTCCTACACCGGCACCGCCGCCACCCTGCTGTCCGACCAGATCTCCAAGCGGGTCATGGAGATGGTGACCCGGTGGCTGCCCGTGGCTGTGGCGGACGGGAGCAATATCGAGGCCCGCAGCAACATGGCGGCGGCCTGCCTCATGGGCGGCTGGATGCTGCGCTACGGCCACACCCACGCGGGCCACTCTCTGGCCCACGTCATCGGCGCCCACTTCCACATTCCCCACGGCTTTGCCTGTGCCTATGCCCTGCCCTATGTCATCGAGTTCAACGCCCCCGCCGCGCCGGAGAAGACCCGCCGGGTGGCCAAGCAGTTCGGCGCGCTGCTCACCGGAAACGAGACGCCCGAGGAGCTGGGCGCCAAGGCCCGGAATGCCCTGATCTCCTTCCGGGACGTAGACCTGCACCTGAAGGGGCCCAAGGAGTGGAATATCGACCGCTCTCTGTTCCCCCAGATGGCCAAGGAGATCTCCCAGGAGCTGTTCCAGGCCTTTAATCCCCGGAAGATGACCGAGGAGGATGCTCTGGCGCTGCTGGAGAAGATTTTTGCCTGAGAGAAAAAAGAAACGGCAGGGCCGGACACATCAGTGTCCGGCCCTGCCGTTTTTTCGCGAAAAGATGCGGCGGGCCGCAAAAAAGCAGCCGCACCCGGCGCACAGCATATGCCGGGTGCGGCTGCTGACGGACTGCGGGAGAGAAGCTCAGAGAGTGGTGAAGAGCTTGGAGATGATGTACCAGGTCCCATCCACCTTGATCAGATGGAAGAAGTCCACCAGCGTGCCGTCGCCGCGGAAGCCGGTTTCGGAAACGATGACAGAGGCCACGTCGCCCTCAATGCGGATGGACTCAATTTCGGCCTGATAGGGGTCATTCTTGGAGGCCATGGAGGGAGCGCTGGCCATATCCTCAATGAAGCAGGAGGGATCGGCCAGCAGGCAGTTGGGGCCCAGAAAGCCGTTCATAACGGCCCTGGGATGGAACACGCTCTTCAGCTTTTCGATGTCAGCCTGATAGGTGCCGTCCATATAGCGCTGGATAACGGATTTGACAGCCTTGGTCTCAGCATGGTTGTTCATAGGTAAAACCTCCTCATCATTTTTGCCAGGGACTTCTGAGACTGTCTTTACCTTATCATGGGCGGCAGTGAATGAATTGTAAAAAACGGTACTGGAACAGGACGAAAAACCGGTATGCCGGGCATTTCCGGCCTTCTTCCGCAATAAGACAGGCCTCTCCCCGCAGAAATTGCTCCCGTGGGAAGAGACCTGTTTTTTTCAGGCCTTGAGCCTGTCCGCCGTACTGCCGCGCTGCTTGGATATGGAGAGGCATTCCATAGGGGTGTAGGCTGTGTAGTCCTTAAAGACATGGATGAAATGGGCCTGATCATAATATCCCGCCTCCAGGGCAAGGTGGGACATGTCCTGATTATCCTCCTCGATAAGGCGTTTAAGAGCCCACTGAAAGCGCATGATCTGTCCATACTGCTTGGGAGACACACCGCAGAGATCTTTAAATCTCTGCCGGACATACCGGGTGGAGTAGCCGGTAAAGGAACTCAGCTTGGTAAATTCAAGGTTTCCCCGGGAGACGGAAATTGCCATGGCCAGGTAGTCGATAAAATTGGGGTTATAGTCGTAATCTCTCAGCCGGCGGGACATCCCGGGAGGGATGCCCCGCCGGTTCTGCTTTTTGGAAAGGAGCTGTGTAAACATATGAATCAACGTCTCAGCACCCTTATGGCGGAGCTCCCGGGCCATCTGGACGCCGCCATCATCACATCCGGGGTGAACCGCCGCTATTACCTGGGCCTGGAGTCCACGGCGGGTACGCTGGTAGCGACCCGCTCCGACGCATTCCTGTTTGTAGACGGACGGTACCGGGAGGCGGCGGGCGCTCTGGACTCTGATATCACCATTCTGCCCACGGAGAAGATAGGGCGGGAGCTCCCCGCTCTGATGGCGCGGCTGGGTGTGCGGACGGCAGGGGTGGAGAGCAGTTATATGACGCTGTCCGGTTTTGAAAGCCTTCGCGCCCGGCTGCCCGGCTGTGTTCTGACCCCGGACGGGGCCCTTCAGGAGGTAATTCTCCGCCAGCGCCGCCATAAAAGTCCGGAGGAGGTGGCCCTCATCCGAAAGGCCCAGCACGCCTCCGAGCGGGCCTATCTGAATCTGCTGGATTTCATCCGGCCCGGGCGGACGGAGAAGGAGCTGGCCCTGGAGCTCTACCGCCTGTGCCGGCAGGAGCCCGATGTGGAGTCGGCCCACACCGACCTGCTGCTGGCCGGTCCCAATGGTTCCCAGCCCCACGGCATGGCGGGGGATCGTCCCATCCGGTGCGGCGAGTTCGTCACCATGGACTTTGGCGCAGTGGTGGAGGGGTACTACGCTGATATGACCCGCACAGTGGCTGTGGGAGAGTCTGACGACGAAATGCGCGCCCTCTATCAGCTGGTTCTATCCGCGAAGAACGCCGCCACCGCCGCAATCGTACCCGGTATCCCCTGTGCGGAGGTGGACGGAGTGGCCCGGCAGGTCATCGCAGCGGGCGGATGCGGGCCGGCCTTCTGTCATGGACTGGGACACAGCATCGGACTGGAGGGCCATGAGAATCCCCGCTTCCGTGAGGACAGCAGGGCGGTGGTGGAGGAGGGCCTGGTGATGTCGGTGGAGCCGGGGGTATACTTCCCAGGTCGGCTGGGACTGCGCATTGAAGACCTGGTCTATGTGGGGCCCCAGGGGGTGGAGGTCCTCAATGAGACCTCCACAGAGCTGATTGTCCTCCCGGCAGGATATTCCGCCTCCAGATAGACGGGGCAGCCTCAAAATGAGCGGGCAATGCGCTTTGCAGCCAGGGGGAAGGGCCGGTTAAAATCGATATTTTCCAGGGAAAAAACAAAACCGCCGCGAAGCGGCGGCCCCAAACCACAACCCAGCATAGCGGTTGCGGTTTGGAAAGAAGGAGCAGCGGCGTGAGCGCGCTCTGACTGATAAAATAAGTCGGAGCAAGCGATACAAAGCTTGCTCCGACGTGGTACGGGTAGTGGGATTTGAACCCACACGGTTGCCCACTGGAACCTAAATCCAGCGCGTCTGCCAATTCCGCCATACCCGCATATTCAATTTCTCAACTGCCATCCAGGGAAAGAGACAAAGGAACTGGAGGTATTTTAGCATTGAGCGGCAAAATTGTCAATTGAACCGGGGCGGAAAAGCCATTATAATAGTGCTCAATAAAAATCCGAGATTTGCCAAGGATGTGAGGCATATGAAACGTGCGCCCAGAGTCGCGGCGGTCCATGACATGTCCGGTGTAGGCCGGTGTTCCCTGACTGTGATTCTCCCGGTGCTTGCCGCCATGGGCTGCCAGTGCAATCCCATGCTGACAGCCTATCTCTCAGCCCATACGGCCTTTCCGGCGTCGGAGCACGCGGTATTTCTGGACCTGACGGATCAGATGGGCCAAGTGGCGGCCCACTGGGGAGAGCTGGGTGTGACGCCTGACGCGGTATACAGCGGCTTTCTGGGCTCGGAGCGGCAGATTGGCCTGCTCCAGACTGCCATCTGCCGGTTCCGGCGGGAAAAGACCCTGGTGCTGGTGGACCCGGTGATGGGGGACCACGGCCGGGCATACCGGACCTGTACGCCTGCACTGTGCGCACGAATGGGGGAGCTGGCCGCTCAGGCGGATGTGATTACCCCTAATCTGACTGAGGCGGCCATGCTGCTGGGGGAGCCGTATCAGGCCCGGCCGGACCGGGACACCGTCCGCAGCTGGCTGGAGCGGCTCTCGCTGGAGGGCCGGCGGTCTGTGGTGCTCACCGGTGTATCCGCCGGAGAGGAGCAGGTGGGGGCGGCCAGCCTGGACCATGCCACTGGTCGGATGGAACTGGCGCTGACCTGCCGGGAGCAGGGCAGCTTTCCCGGCACAGGGGACCTGTTCGCGGCGGTGCTGCTGGGCGGGCTCCTGCGGGAGGAGTCTCTGGGACAGGCGGCGGCGGATGCGGCGGCCTTTGTGCAGCAGTGCGTCAGCCGTACCCTGGCCCTGGCCACACCGCCCCTGGAGGGTGTGGAGTTTGAGGGACTGCTGGGATTGCTCACCAGCGGCGGAGCTCTGCCCACAGTGACAAGAGAATCACTATAAAGAAAAACAGCGGCCTGCCGGGAATTTCCGGCAGGCCGCTTGCATTTAAAACTCCAAATCGTCCAGAAAGGCCTCCCAGGCCTCGGGATGCTGGACATAGTACCGGGGGCACTCCTTACCTGTCACGTCGTAGTGGCGGAGAATCTGGTCACGATCCAAATCGTAGGTGTCCACCAGCCACTGGACCAGCTTGACCAGGGCGTCATAGGAGGCCTGGGTAAATTCCCCGGTCTCGTCCGGGTGGCAGACTTCAATGGACAGGGTGTCGTAATTGCGCTGGCTGGAGGCATAGGCCACCTCGTCCAGCGGGACACACTCCAGAATCTCACCCTCCAGACCGATGACAAAATTGCTGCTGGCAAAGGTCTCCCCGCTCTGGGCCAGACCGGCGAAATAGCTCCGGTTCTGCTGGGCGGTGGTGCCCGGGTTGCCGGTGTAGTGGACCACCACACCATTGACGGCGGTCAGCTTCTCCCCCGGGCGGGAGTACTCGTTGATGGGCAGAAGCTGCCGCTCCACCCACTCCGGCGCGTCCGGCACATCCTCGGGCAGCGCCTCGGCGGTACTGGGGGTACCCGGCATCAGGACGGCCAGCACCGCCCGGATGATCAAAAGGCCCACAATGACGGCGGCCAGGATGGCGGGGAGCCGCAGCTCTCTGGGCAGTCTGCCGCGAGTGGATTTTGGTGTTTTCTGCATGGTGCTGTTCATGGTACATGCCTCCCGGCGGTATGTTCGTGCTAACAGATATCATAGCACAAAGAGCACCGGGAGGGCAAGGGAGAGGAAATTTGTCAGAAAAACGTTATTTGAGCCGGAACAGCTGGGAGGGGCGGACGCCCTGGGCGGAGAGGGCGGCCAGGTAGAGCACACCGCCGAACGCGATACAGGCCAGACAGGCGGCCGCGCCGCCCATGCCCGCGTCCCGCAGGACACGGAAGAGCAGATTGATGACCAGGCCCATGAGCAGGGCGGCCAGTACGGGAGCGGTGCACCACTGGAAGAGACGGGGCTTCAGGGCTGTGCGGCGGGCAATCTCCAGGTAATTGAGGAGGACGCCCAGAGCGGAGCTGAGCACAAACCCGGCCACATAGCCCCCCAGCCCCACACCGGGCAGACCCATAAATACCCAGGTGCATCCCAGCTGCACCGCCCCGCAGATGAGGGAGGTGCGGGCGGCGGCCGCCTGGCGGCCGATGCCGTTGAGAGCTCCGGAGAGGACGGACTGATAACAGGACAGCAGTACCCCGACCGACAGGGGGACCATATAGTCGCCCACTGTGGGTTCCCGGAAGAGAAAGACGCCGATGGTAGGCCCCAGAACCACCAGAATGGCCAGAGCGGGCATGGTGAGCACCGAGGTAGCCAGCAGGGACTTGTGGATCCGGCGGCGGACCTCGTCTATCCGGCCCAGTGCCACGCTCTGGGACAGCTTGGGCACCAGCACCAGACCCAGCGCGCCGATAAAGGCGGTGGGCAGGCAGAGCATGGGTACCGTCATGCCGCAGAGCACGCCGAAGGCGCTCATGGCGGCGGACACGTCCATACCCGCGTGGACCAAGCGCTGGGGGATGAGAACGGCGTTGGCGGAGCCCATCAGGTTGCCCAGCAGGGCGGTGGCGGCGATGGGAAGGGCGATGGTACCCATCCGCCGGGTGAGGCGGCGAGGCTCTTCACCGGGGCCGGGCAGGGCGGCGGGACGGCCCATGTGCCGCCGAAAGAGGATAACCAGGGTGATGGAGGAGAACAGCTCCGAGCAGCACATGCCCGCCACAATGATGCCAACCACCCGCTCCGGGTACTGGGGCAGCAGCAGCACCAGCAGGCCCAGCACCGCACCGGTGCGGATAAACTGCTCGGTCAGCTCCACGGCGGCGGGAGGGCGGATGTTGCCCGTGCCGTAGAAGTAGTGCTTGTGCAGGTTCTCAATGCCGGTGAGGAGGATGCAGGGGAGCAGCAGCAGCAGGCCCATCTGGGTGCGGGCATCCCCCAGAAGATAGACTGAGATGGGGTCGTACAGCAATGCCGTAGCCCCCGCTACCAGGGCGAAGAGCGCCAGGAAGGCGGTGAGCGCCTTTCGGAGCAGCTGGACGATGGCCCTGGGGTTGCCCAGGGCGTGGTACTCTGCCGACAGGTTGGACACTGCCACCGTCAGTCCGGTGGCAGTGAGGGACATGATGACCGAGTACACCGGCATAATGAGCTGGTAGAGACCCATCACCTCTGCGCCGATGAGGCGGGAGAGGAAGATGCGGTACACAAACCCCAGCACCTGGGAAACGATGCTGGTGAAGGTGAGAACCAGCGTGCCGTACAGCATGGACGAGCGGTTGAGTTTCAAAGTTCACGCCCCCTTCCTGAACAGGTATATTCATGGGACAAGGGGGACATGAAGACAGAAACGCTTTGACAAATGGTGAGTCCGGGGGTATGATAGAAAAGCTATCACTGTAAAGTGAAAAAGTGAACGGGGGAACATCCATGCTTGCTACCATTATCAATGTGGCGCTGGTCCTGCTGGGCAGCGCCCTGGGCCTGCTGTTCAAGAACAAAATCAGCAACCGCTTTGCATCCATCCTCACCTCCGCCCTGGGGCTGTGCGTGCTGGGCATTGGCATTTCGGGCATGGTCGGCACGGCGGACACCCTCTGCGTTATTGTCTGTATGGTGGTGGGCACACTGCTGGGGGAGGCGCTGAACATTGAAAAGCGGATGGACGGCCTGGGAGATCTGCTCCGCCGGAAGCTGATCCGGGGGGAGAATAACAGCCGTTTTGTGGAGGGCTTTGTCACCGCCTCGGTGCTCTTCTGCGTAGGGGCTATGGCCATCAACGGCTCCATGCAGGCGGGCATGCTGGGCAAGTACGACATCCTGATTTCCAAGGGCGTTATTGACGGCGTCACCGCGATTACCTTTGCCGCAGCCATGGGTGTAGGCGTAGCCTTCTCCGCCATTCCGCTGCTTCTCTACCAGGGCGGACTGACCATTATCTTTGCCCTGGTGGGGCAGGGGATGGACCCGGCGGTGGTTACCGAGATGAACGCCGTGGGCGGCACCATCATCGTGGGCATTGCCCTGAACATGCTGGGCCTGCCCAAGGAGAAAATCCGGGTGGGCAACATGCTGCCCGCCATCTTTCTGCCCATCGGGTATATCCCCCTGGCCAATCTGCTCAGTGCAGTGTTGAGCTAACTGCCGAGGAACAGATGGAGTTCCAAAATGAAGTGTACATATTGAATAAAATAGAAATAAAATTTCGGTAAAGTTTCAATATAATTCATAAAAACAGCCGAAACTTCCAACTGATGAAATAAGATTTCGAAAAATATGGAAATTATTGAAACACATTCTGCCCTGCGCTATTATGAAGGCGCTCCGGAAAGGAGACAACCTTAAAGGAAGGGCGGAAAAGTGTATGAAGCGCAAATTGGGGAAAATGCTGAGCCTGCTCCTTGTGGTCACACTGAGCATGGTGCTCTTTGCTCCCTGTGCTGCGGCAGTGAGTGCGGCGAAGAGAGCGGAGAGCAGCACGGACGGCGTAAAAATTGGCGCCGAGGTACTGCTAGAGAGCGAGACCTGGAAAGAATATCTAAAGGGCAAAAATGTGGCCCTGGTAACCAACCAGGTGTGCGTAGACAAGAATATGGACCATATGGCAGATAAATTGGCCGCCGACCCGGACATCAACTTGGTGTGCCTGTTTGGAGGTGAGCACGGCGTACGCGGCGCCTATCAGGCCGGCGCGGCGGTGCCCCACTCCAAGGATCCCACGACAGGACTGCCTGCGTGGAGTCTTTACAGCGGAGGAACCATTGCCCAGCACCTGGATGAGATGGGCTTCGAGAACCCGGCTCCCATGGATTCGGAGTTTGTGGATGCCAAAAGCCCCAGCCGTCCTACTCTAGCCATGCTGACTGGCAACAACGGCAAATGGTATGAGCCTGTGGACGTGATCCTCTTCGACCTGCAGGAGATCGGCAGCAAGACCTGGACCTACATGTACACGCTGGCTGACGTGATGACCGCCTGCGTGGAGGCCAACAACTACTATGCGTCCAAGGGTGAGGACCACCACGTGGAGTTCATCGTTCTGGACCGGCCCAGCAGCATCAGCAGCGGCGTGGTGGAGGGCACCATGACCACCCCCGAGAACGCCAGCGGCATCAGCCGCTATCCGCTGCCCTCCCGCTACGGCCTGACCATGGGCGAGCTGGCCAAGCTCTACCAGGGTGAGGGCTACAAGAACTACTGGACCACCGGCGCTCCCGGCAGCACCGCCAACGAGTACGGTGAGACCACTTCCGCTCCCACCAACTGGAACTGGGACGACCCCGCCATGGAGAAGAAGATCTCCCTGGCCGACTGCGACCTGACCGTCATCCCCTGCGAGGGCTACACCCGTGATATGTACTGGGATGAGACTGGTATGGGCTTCATCCTGCCCTCTCCCAACATGCCCACCTGGGAAGCCGCTCTGCTCTACACCGGTACCGTCTGGTTTGAGGGTCCCACCATTAACGAGGGCCGCGGCACCACCAAGGCATTTGAGCTTATCAGCGCCCCCTACATCGACCCCATCGACCTGGCCCAGCGGATGAACGAGCTGGAGCTGCCCGGCGTGCAGTTCCGTCCTGCGTCCATCACCGTTTACAGCAGCAACCAGACCACCGGCGCAAACTACACCAATGAGTTGTCTCACGGCGTTCAGATCCATATCACGGACAAGCGGGCCTGCTCTCCCATCCAGATGCAGACCGCCCTGTTCCTGATGCTCCAGTCCATGTACGCCGGCACAGGCGATCAGGCCTTCAATATGCCCAATTCCGTGGATACCCGTGTGGGCGTGAGCTGGGTCCGTGAGGAGATCCAGGCCTTCCCCAAGGGCGCCACCAACGAGCAGGTCATGGAAAAGACCAACGAGATGCTGGCCCGCATGGACGAAGAGGTACAGGACTATCTCGTCATCCGTGACAAGTACCTGATGGACGAGTACAACACCCCCGGCGACAAGGAACTGGTCAACACCCGTCAGCCCGTGGTCACCCTGGGCTATGAGAACCTGCTTGCCAACCACATGGACCTGCTGGAGGGCAAGAAGGTGGGTCTGGTGGCCAACGAGACCAGCGTTGACAAGGACCTGAACCACCTGGCCGACACCTTGATTGCCAAAGGCGTCAACCTGACCACCCTGTTCAGCACCGGCACCGGCCTGCGGGGTGAGTTCCAGACCTCTGAGGCCGGCCAGTACACCGACAGCCCGGTCAGCCAGAAGGGCACCGGCCTGCCTGTCTACCGCCTGACCGACGAGGGTCCCACCGCCGAGCAGCTCAAGGACGTGGACGTCCTGCTCTTCGACATGCAGGATTCCGGTACCCGCGCCAACTCCTGCGTGAACCTGATGGCCGACTGCATGCTCTCCTGCGCGGAGAACGGCAAGTCCTTCGTGGTTCTGGACCGGCCCACCCCCCTGGGCGGCGAGGCCTATGACGGCCCTGTCTGGGAGAACGAAACTATGGGCGAGGGCTACGCCATCCCCACCCGCTACGGCATGACCATTGGCGAGCTGGCGGAGATGATCAAGGCCGAGGGACACACCTCCGGCGCCTCTCTGGAGAAACTGAATCTGACCGTTATCCCCATGGAGAACTGGGACCGGGATATGTACTATGATGAGACCGGCCTGCAGTACGTCATGTCCGACCGCAAGATTCCCACCGCCACTACTCTGCTGACCTATGCCAGCATCGGCTGGCTGGAGGGTACCGGCACCTGGGCCGCCTCCGCCGATGACCAGAAGGGCATGTGCTCCGGCTGGGGCACCACTAAGGCCTATGAGTTTTTCGGCGCGCCCTTTATTCAGCCCAAGATGACCGAGTTCGTGACCGCCCTCAAGGAGGCGGATCTCCCAGGCGTCCACTTCCGTATGGCGGCCATGACCCCCTGGAACAACACCACTGAGGCCGCCGGCGTCAAGTACCCCAACAAGGCCTGCTACGGCGCTCAGCTCCACATTGCCGACGAGCACGCCTATTCCCCCGTGGACACCGCGCTGACCATCCTGACTACCCTCAATGAGTTCTTCCCCGACGATACCGCCCAGATGTTCACCGCCGAGTTTGACGCCATGGTGGGCAACACCTGGATGAAGGACGCCATCAAGGCCGGCAAGAGCGTGGAGGAGATCCGCACCCAGTTCCAGAGCGGCCTGGACGCCTTCGGCGCCAAGCGGGAGCGGTATCTCCTTTACAAGGAAGAGGAGCCTAGCATCCCCAGCGTCCCCACCTACTCCGTGATCGTGGAGAAGAGCGCCAACGGCACCGTGAAGGCTCAGCCCTTCTGGACTACCGCGGGCATCACCGTCACCCTGACCGTCTCTGCTGACGAGGGCTATCAGCTCTCCAGCCTGACCGTTACCGACAGAAACGGCAGCGAGATTTCCGTCACCGAGAAGGAGAGCGGCAAGTATACTTTCCGGATGCCTGCGTCCAACGTGAAGGTCACCGCCGTGTTCACCGCTGAGGAGGGCGACCACAGCAACAATTGCCCCAGCGCCGCTTACAGCGATGTGAACACCTCCCTGTGGTATCACGACGCCATCGATTATGTCCTAACCAACGGCCTCATGAACGGCTATGGCAACGGCAAGTTCGGCCCCATGGACAATCTGTCCCGTGCCATGCTGGCTCAGATTCTCTACAACATGGAGAAGAAGCCTGCTGTTGAGATTTCCTCCGAGCAGTTCCCCGATGTGGCCGCCGGCAGCTGGTACACCGACGCTGTGTACTGGGCCAAGGCCAACGGCATCGTGGATGGCTATTCCGACGGCCGCTTTGCCCCCGACGACAGCATCACCCGTGAGCAGCTGGTCACCATGCTGTGGCGCTACGCCAAGTACAAGGGCCAGGATGTCTCCGCCACTGCCGCTCTGTCCACCTATCAGGACGGCGCTCAGGTTTCCGCCTATGCCACTCCTGCCATGCAGTGGGCCTGCGGCACTGGCGTGGTGCAGGGTAGCAACGGAAAGCTGATGCCCTCCACCACTGCCACCCGTGCCGAGGTGGCGCAGATTCTCCAGAACTTTGTGTCTGCGAAAGTCTGAATAAAATCAAGTATAGGAACAAAGCGGGACGGGCCGTCAGGCCCGTCCCGCTTTCTGTTGCTTAAAGAACCACTGGGTCTGCCAGTGGATAAAGAGCTTATAGCTATGGACAAAAAAAGGACTCCCCG
>NZ_CALXGI010000029.1 GCF_944387805.1 uncultured Pseudoflavonifractor sp.
CTTTAGGGGTATTGTCTGTATTATGCCCTTATAGGGCTTAATCAAGCCTCCGGCTTAGCCGGAGGTTGTGACTATTTCTGCTTGAGCAGCTCCCGGTGGACCGCCTTGGCGATGAGCGCCTGCCCCTCAGGGGAGCGGAGGGTATCCAGCACGATAGAGCGGAGCAGGTCCTGCACCTGCTTGCTGGAGAGCACCGAGTCCATCACCGTGCCCTGGGGCTGGGCGGCGGGCTGAGCCTTTCGGGGCGCGGGGGCGGGGACGTGGACCGGCTCGTCCTGGGGCACGGCGCCGCTCATCCAGTCATCCTGACGGGTGGGGTCGCTGCTCTCGCCCCGCAGATAGAACAGGGACACGCCGAAGTAATTGGCCATCTTCTCCTGCTGGTCCTTGGTGGGGGTCTGGCGGCCGGTCTCAAATTTCTCAAAGGCGCCTTTGGGGAAGCCCAGAGCGGCGGCCGCCGCCGGACGGCTCAGGCCCTTGGCGGTGCGAAGCTCCTCAATGCGCTGTGCAAGTGTAACCATGAAACAAACTCCCTTTCGGTTGAACTGACAGGCAATATTATACCGCCTCATGGGCCCCGCCGCAAGAGCGGAGGGACTTTTCAGCAGGGCGGGGGATGGGAAAAAAAGAGGGGCGCGTTCCGTTCGGAACGCGCCCCTCTGGTGTGACGGAATTAGTCGGTCACGTAGGGCAGCAGAGCGATCTGACGAGCCCGCTTGATGGCCTCGGTCAGCTGACGCTGATGCATGGCGCAGGTGCCGGTGGTACGGCGGGGCAGGATCTTGGAACGCTCAGAGAGGAAGCGGCGCAGCTTCACCGCATCCTTATAATCGATGTGCTCGACCTTGTCCACACAGAAGGTGCAGACCTTGCGGCGCTTCCGGCCGCGGGGACGCTCTCTATCCATAGCCATGGTAGCAAAACCTCCGTTTCGTGGGGCGATGACCCCTTGATGTCATAGGGCGCGCAGATGCGGCCCGAAAGATTGTGTTTGTGGGCTGCCCTGTCAGAAGGGCAGCTCGCCGTCGTCGTCGGTCAGGTCGCCGAACTCATTGCCGGAAGGGCCGGCGGGCGCGGCGTAGCCAGTGGACGGCGCGGGGGCGGGGGGCGGCGCGTAGCCGCCGGGTGCGCCGTAAGCGGGGGCAGAATAGCCGCCGGCCTCGGCGTCCCGCTTGGAGTCGCCAAAATAGACGTTGTCCGCGATGACCTCGGCGCTGCGGCGCTTACCGCCGTCCCGATCGGTCCAGTCGCGGATTTGCAGCCGGCCCTCCACCACGGCCATGCGGCCCTTGGTGAAGAAGCGGGAGACGAACTCAGCCGTCTGCCGCCAGGCCACGATGTCGATAAAATCGGTGGCCTTTTCGCCGGTCTGCTTGTCCTTAAAATCCCGGTCCACAGCCAGAGAGAAGGAGGCCACAGGAGTCCCCGTCTGAGTGTGCCGCAGTTCGGGGTCGCGGGTCAGGCGGCCCATGAGAATAATGCGGTTAAGCATATCTTCCTCCTTACTCGTCCTTGCAGACGATCAGGGAGCGGACAACGCCGTCGGTAATGCGGAAGATACGATCCAGCTCCAGGGGGAAGCTGGGGGCGGAAGTAAAGGTCATGAGGACGTAGTAGCCGTCGTTCTTGTCGTTGATGGGATAGGCCAGACGGCGCTTGCCCCACTCGTCAACCTCGGTCAGAGTGCCGTTGGACTCCACCAGGTTCTTGAACTTGGCCACGAGAGCGGCGGTCGCCTCCTCGCCCAGATCGGCGTCCAGAATGTAGACAGCCTCGTAGTTCGCGCTGAGCTTTGCCATGTTTTGTGCACCTCCTTATGGACGTATGGCCCTCATATCTCAGATGAGGGCAAGGATGAGTTGTCTGTATTGGATACAAACAAGCTATATTATTATATAAAAAATTCCGCCGTTGTCAAGAGAAAATGCAAAAAGAAAATGAATTTCTATATAATATAATGGATAATGGACGGGACATGCAGGGGAGAGGTGACACTGACGCGGTGGAATGATATAATGGAGCCGGAGAGAATGAAAGACCATGCGGTCATGGGAATCATGGCATGCGGCAGGTCTGTTTTTGAAAAGGAGTGTGGCGAAATGAAAACAAAGCGGATGGTTCTTCTCTGCGCGCTCGGGGCGGCAATCGTGGTGCTTCTCTTCCTGTTTCTCCCCCGCCCGGTGTCCCTGCTGCTGTCCGGCCCCCTGGATGAGGTCAACCACATGGGGCTCTCGTACACATCAACGGACGCCGACAACCGGTTTCAGGATGCGGATCTGACGGAGGAGCAGGCGGACAGGGCGCGCGCCGCTCTGGAGGGCATGGTGGTCTGGTACAGCCCTGATTTTTCCCGCTTTGCCGGGTGGATACCCGTGCCCAACTATGAACTGATGCTGTACCATGATGAGGCGGCGGACCGGGAGGAATACGGAAGGCTTATCTTTGACCGGAATGGCTACCTCTATAAGCCGGGTGGAAGCCGTTACCGGATTCTCTCTGGCGAGGAGGAGCTTTTGGCGGTCTTTCAGGACTGCATTTCAGAATAACGCGGGGAGAGAACGCAGCGTCAGCAGAGCGATTCAGGACACCGGGCCGGGGAGCTTCCCCGGTCCGGTTTTTTGCCGGAAAAAATTTTTTGAAAAAAATTTTTGCGGCTGTGCAATAAAACGCCCGCCCCGTCCGTTAATGGTGCAGAAGGGCACACAAGGGGCGGACCTCTCCCGGGGGAGGGCGCTCCGCCCGCACACCATAACAACACAATTAACGGGTAAAGAAAGGAAGTATCGAGTATGAAAAAGAAGGGTTTCTTCAGCGGCTTCGGCGCCGGTATCCTCACCACCGCTCTTGTGCTGGGCCTGGGCGTATCCGCCTTTGCGGCCAGCCGCACCATCTCCGTGGACGACAACATCCGCGTGACCATCAACGGCGCGGTCTTCTCCCCCAAGGACGCCAACGGCAAGGATGTGGCCCTCTTCTCCTATAATGGCACCACCTACGCCCCCGTCCGGGCCATCTGCGAGGCCGCCGGGCTGGAGGTGGAGTACGACTCCGCCACCTACACTGCCGTGCTCACCACCGCCGACCGGGTGGCTGCCTCCGATCCCAACTCGGGCAGCTACATCGGCGTGGACAAGGCCAAGAGCATCGCCCTGGCCGACGCGGGCGTCAACGCTGCCGACGCCGTGTTTCTCAAGGCCAAGCTGGACCGGGACGACGGCCGGGTGGAGTACGAGGTGGAGTTTTACAGCGGCAGCAGGGAGTACGACTATGACATCGACGCCCGCACCGGCGCCATCCTCAGCCGGGACTGGGAGCTGGACGACTATTACCTGAGCGGCACCCACACCGGCGGTACCGGTAATGCGGGCAGCACCAGCGCCAATCCCGACGTGATCTCCGCCGAGCAGGCCCAGGCCATCGCCAAGGCCCAGGCCCCCTCCACCGCCACGGTGGTCAAGTGCAAGCTGGACCAGGACGACGGCCGCTGGGTCTACGAGGTGGAGCTGCGGGACGGCCGCACCGAGTATGAGTGCGACATCAACGCCGTCACCGGCGTCATCCTGGACTGGGACATGGACTACGACGACTGACGCGCATACAACCAAACACGGAAGAGCGGCGGGGAAGAGCCTTCCCCGCCGCTCTTTTACGCAGGTGCATGGCCCCTGCCTCGCCCCGGCCCGTACACGCTACTTGATCTCCTGCTCCAGCTGACGAAACACATCGGTGTCGAAAAATTCTGTGATGGTGAGATCGAGGCCGTCCACCAGCTTTTTCAGCGTAACGATGCCAATATTTTTTGTGGAGCCCCGCATGAAATCACTGACCGTGGACTGAGTGACTGCCGAGAGGGTGGCCAGGCGGTTGATGGTGATGCCTCGCTGGGCGCACAGCTCGTTCAGCCGCAGAACGACAGCTTCCGAGATATCCATTCCAGGACCTCCTTGAGGAGTTTAAGGAGATCATATCATTCCCTTCGTGCTGCAATTAACGGAAAACCGTTGACCTGGTGGAAAAAATATGATATATAATCCAGAAGGAAAAGGAATGGAAATGGCAGGTGATGGACGGGTGGCATCAGAGTGCGATAGAGAGCTGCTGGAAGAGATGGCACGATACCTGGGCTGCCAGTATCTGTCTGACCTGCGCCACTGCGGGGCCAGACCCTATCAGGCGGCCGGGCTGATGGAGCTGGGCCGGCAGGCAGGGGATAAGGCGTGCCTGGAGGCGGCCACTTATATTCTGGGCCGGAAGTGTCTGTGGAGCAGCGGAGAAGAGGCCATGGCGGATGCTGTGGAGGAGCTGCTGGCACGGGACGCCCTGAAATAAAGCGAAAATGGCAAGCAAAACCCCCCGTATCCAGCTGGATACGGGGGTTTGGCTTTAAAGCAGCTCCGCTTTCTCTTTGATAAAGTCCCTGAGCCATGCGCCGGTCTCAGGGTGGTCCAGAGCGAAGTCAATGGTGGCCTCCAGAAAACCCTTCAGGTTGCCGGTGTCGTACCGGCGGCCCTCAAAGTCTACCGCCACCATCCGGTTCTGGCGGCACAGCGTGCGCAGGCCGTCGGTCAGCTGAATCTCGCCGCCGTAGCCCGGGGCCTGGTGCTCCAGAATATCGAAGATGTCAGGGGTGAGGACATAGCGGCCCAGAATGGCGTAGTTGGAGAACATCTCAGTGGGAGCGGGCTTCTCGTTCATGTCGGACACGGAGAAGATCCGGTCCTCCAGAGGATGAATTTTTACCGAGGAGTACTTGCTGATGGCCTCAGTGGCCACCTTCTGCACGCCTACGCAGGAGGCGTTGTACTTCTCCGCCGCCTCGATGAGCTGCTTCATCACCGGCTTGCGGGCCCGCATGATGTCGTCGCCCAGCAGCACGGCAAAGGGCTCGTCCCCCACAAAACGGCGGGCACGGGAGATAGCATGGCCCAGCCCCTTGGTCTCCTTCTGCCGGACATAGAAGATGTTGGCCAGATCGGCGGCGCGCCGCACCTCCGCCAGCTCCTTCTCCTTGCCGGCCTGGTTCAGGCGGGTCTCCAGTTCGGGGTAGTAGTCGAAGTAGTCGTCCATGGCCGACTTGGCCCGGTTGGTGACAATCAGGATATCCTCAATACCGGCGGCCACGGCCTCCTCAATGATGTACTGAATCACCGGCTTGTCCACCATGGGCAGCATCTCCTTGGGCACCGTTTTGGTGGCGGGGAGCATGCGGGTGCCCAGACCGGCGGCGGGAATGACGGCTTTGCGGACCTTCATAGCGAAAACCTCCAGCTCATGCGGGCGGAGGACCGCCCGCGTTTTACACGTGTGCCAGATGTGCGGCGGGAATCATGGGACGGAAGAACTTGACCTTGGGCAGGGCCTTCAGCAGTACAGTGCCCAGCACATAACAGGCCACGGCCTCGCCCACCACAAAGGTCCACATGTTGAACCAGTAGGAGGCCCAGAAGACGCTGTTGATGGCGCCGGCCTCCGCCCAGGCCCACATGGGGGGCAGCAGCAGCGCGTTCATCACAATGGGGGGCAGGGCGGCCAGGTACCACCGGGGCATTTTCATGGTCAGCCAGGCGGCGATGGCGGTGGCCAGGGTGCCCACAATCATGTCGATGGGACCATAGGGGGAGAGGACATTGGTCAGCAGGCAGCCCAGGGCCACGCCCGGCGCAGTGGCCGGGAACAGGAAGGGCAGCACGGTGAGCGCCTCTCCCAGCCGCACCTGGACAGGGCCAAAGGTCAGCTGAAAGATGTTGCCGAAGTAGCACAGGACAAAGTACACGGCGGCCACCACGGCGGCCAGGGTCAGCTCTCTGACGGTGAGCTTGCGTTTGGAAACCATAATCATAAGAACAATACCTCCAATTTTATCTTTAGAGTGCGCGCGCCGCGCACAGCGGAACAGGTCCCTACCCCGGAGGCATGGCGCATACGCCTCCGGACGGCTTTCTCTGTTCCGTTTGGACCGGGTTTTGGGAACCGGTCGAGGGTATTGTAGCATGATTTTCACCAAAAGAAAAGTGGGAAAGGGAGAAATAAAAATGAGGCGCGTCCGCAGAGCGGAACGCGCCTCATTTTCAGCGGTGGTTACATGGGAGAAAAGCTGTCCTTGCCCACCTGGCACAGAGGGCAGACCCAATCCTCGGGCACATCCTCCCAGGCGGTGCCGGGGGCCACGCCGTTATCAGGATCGCCAACCTCAGGATCGTAGATATAACCGCAGATATCGCAGACGTACTTGCCCATGGGATATCGCTCCTTTACCTTAAAATTTGTTTCCCGGACCGGGGCGCCTTGCCGCTTGTCGCCGGGTTGGCTTTATGATACAATGGCGGTAATCCTTTTGTCAACTGAGGTTTGCAGTGAAAATTAGAAATGTTACAATAAATTCAAAATTGTGCCTTGCACCCATGGCCGGCGTCACTGATCTGGCATTCCGCACCATCTGCCGTGAGCTGGGCGCCGGGTACACCATTACCGAGATGGTCAGCGCCAAAGCCCTGTGCTACCAGGACAAGAAGTCCATCCCGCTGCTGGAGCTGGGGGATGGGGAGCACCCCTGCGCCGCCCAGATCTTCGGCAGCGACGAGAAGTGCATGGAGGAGGCCGCGGCCATCGCCGGAGAGGTGTCCGGCGCGGATATCATCGACATCAACATGGGCTGCCCGGTGCCCAAGGTGGCCCAGAACGGCGACGGCTCCGTCCTGATGCGGGACGTGGACAAGGCCGTCCGGGTGGCCGAGGCGGTGGTGCGGGGGGCCGGGAATCGGCCGGTTACCGTCAAGTTCCGGCTGGGCTGGGACAAGGGCTCCATCAACTGCGTGGAGTTTGCAAGGGCGATGGAGGCCGCCGGGGTGTCCGCCGTGGCGGTCCACGGCCGCACCCGCGCCCAGATGTACGCCGGCACCGCCAACTGGGACTATATCCGGGCGGTGAAGGAGGCGGTGTCCATTCCGGTCATCGCCAACGGCGACGTGTTTGACGCCAAGGCGGCCGTGCATATCCTGCGGTATACCGGCGCGGACATGGCCATGATTGGCCGGGGCTGCTTCGGCAATCCCTGGGTATTCCAGCAGGCCAGGGCCGCCCTGGAGGGGGAGGAGATTCCGCCCCTGCCCCCCCTGAACGAGCGGGTGGACACAGCGGTGCGGCAGTTTGAGCTGGCGGCCGCCCACAAGGGGGAGCACATCGCCTGCCTGGAGGCCAGAAAGCAGTATGCCTGGTACCTGAAAGGGGTGGCCTTCGCCGGGTATTACAAGGAGCAGATCAGCCACATCAGCACCCTGGAGGATATCTACCGTATTACAAAAGGGATTAAACGCGACCTGAAATAACAAAATGAAATCAAAGAGAGGCAGGTGAGAAGGAGTGGAAAACGAGCGGGAGCTGGTGGCCCGGGCCAAGCAGGGCGATCAGGAGGCGTTTGGCGCCCTGGTGGAGGCCAACCAGGGCCGCATCTACAATCTGACCCTGCGGATGACTGGCTCTCCTGAGGACGCGCTGGACCTGTCCCAGGAGGCCTTTCTTAACGCCTGGCGGGGGCTGAACAAGTTTCAGGGGGACAGCTCCTTTTCCACCTGGCTCTACCGCCTGGCCTCCAACGCCTGCATCGACTTTCTCCGCCGGGAGAAGCGGCGGAAGGACATCTCCATGACCGTGTCTCTGGACGACGAGGAGGAGGGCCGCCAGGCTGAGCTGCCCGACCGCCGACAGTCCCCGGAGCGGGAACTGGAACGGCGGGAGCTGCGGGAGGACATCCGCCGCGGGCTTCTGGCTCTGTCGGAGGAGCACCGGCAGGTGCTGGTGATGCGGGAGCTCAACGGCATGAGCTACGCGGAAATCGGCGCGGTGCTCAGGCTGGAGGAGGGGACGGTCAAGTCCCGCATTGCCAGGGCCAGAATGGCTCTGCGCAAAATTTTGATGAAAGACGGGAACTTTTCTGGCGCTTCATCGTCCATAACGTGAAGAAAGAAACGCGCACCCCTGAAGGCGGCCTTTCCGGCGGGGGAGTTTGGGAGGTGAATCACCATGTATACCTGCGATCAGGCGCTGGAGTCGCTCAGCGCCAGGCTGGACGGGGCGCTGCCCCCGGAGGAGGAGGCTGAGCTGGAGGAGCATCTGGCCCGCTGCCCGGACTGCCGGGCGCTGGCCGCCGATCTGGCGGCAATCCATGACGCCATGCCGGGGCTGTATCAGGAGCCGCCTGCGGAGCTGAAGGAGCGGGTCATGGCGCAGATCAGGGCGGAACGCGCGCCCGTCTCCCTGGACGAAGCCCGAAAGAAGCGCGCCGGACGGAAGATGTGGCGGTCCTGGGGCGCCATGGCGGCTGTCATGGCCGTGGTGTTCATGAGCGCGGCGGCCATGCGTTTCGGCTCTGACGGCGGCACGGCGGGTATCCCGGAGAACACGCCGGTGTCCAGCGTGTCGGTCTATTCCGCCCAGCCGGAGGCCAGTCAGTCCGCTGCGGCGGACACGCTTCCGGCCCAGGAAAAGGCCGCGGTCTCTGGCGGAGAAAATGACATCCAGAGCGAGCCCTCTTCCCCTGCGGCGGAAGAGGCACAGATCCAACCGGCTCAGGCGGACGCCCAGACCACCGGCGGAGCGGGAACCGGCAAGACTGCCGCCGGCGCACAGGCGTCCCAGCCGCCCCAGAACAGCGAACAGACGGAACAGCCTGCCGGAGACAGCCCGGGGCAGACCCCTGGGGTGACGCCCTTCCGATCCGCCGGCTCAGAGGATACGCCCCAGGAGAACGGCGACGGCGGAGAATCCGACGGCTTGGATGCGGTTCAGGCCGCCGCCGGGAGGATTTACGGGGAGATACTCTCCGCCGACTGGCCCACAGGCACAGCTGCGGCGGATGAGAGGCTGACCGGCTACTATCTCGCCAGCGCAGACGGAACCCGGACTGCCGTGCTCCGCTACCTGCGGGAGAGCAAAAACGGGATGTACAGCATTTTCAAGCTGTATGAAACAACTGCCGGCAGTGAGGACGGCGCCCTGAATTTCTACGCCGTACCTGTGGCTGGGGATGGGGAAATCCTTACCGCGTGGGCGGACAACACCCCCGGAGACGCCGCCGCCTTCTGGATGGCAGTGGATGAATAACATAAAAGAGCTGGGACCTATTGGGCCCAGCTCTTTTATGTTGCGCTTACAAAAAACCGGCGCCGCCCCACAGGAGCAGCGCCGGTTTTTTCTGCAATTTTACTTGATCAGGCTCAGGACAAGGGTGAGCACCATGAACAGAATGGCGACCCACTTGGTCCACTTGGCCAGCTTGGCGTCCCAGGTCTTGGCCTTGTTCTTGGCCATGAAGGTGTCCATACCGCCGGCGATGGCGCCGCTGAGGCCGGCGCTCTTGCCGGACTGGAGCAGAACCACAGCGATGAGGAACAGACCGGAGAGGAGCTGAATAACCGTCACAACAATCTTGGGAATGCTCATTGCTTTCATCGTTCCTTTCGACCCCGAGGGGGCGCTGTATTTTCACAAAAGGGCGCACTCTGACCATGCACCGTCTAAACGTAGCACTAATCATAGCATATTTGCCCCAGGATTGCAAGAGGACGATGAAAATTTCCGGGTTTTCTCCGCTGTTTTGGCTTCACCGGCCCCGGACAATCCGGCGGCTGCCCCAGCAGGTGGCCAGGAAGTAGGCCCCGTACACCACCAGGATGAACACGGCGGTGACGGCGCTGGAGGCTGCGGCGTCCAGCTTGCCCACCTGGGCGATGGCGGCGTTGGCCGCCGTCATGCCCACCACAGCGTGGATAACCGCCAGGAACAGGGGCAGGAAGAAGGACAGGAACACCTGGACGTACACCGACCGGTCCCGCATTTTCTCCTCCACGCCCAGACGGGTGAGCACTGCGTACCGCTCCTGGTTGTCCGCCGCCTGGCTCAGCTGCTGGAGGGCCAGCACCGCCGCCGAGGTCAGCAGGAAGATGATGCCCAGGTAGATGCCCAGGAAGAGGACCAGAATCTTGGTGCCCATGGTCTCCATGTAGATATTCAGCTTGGTGTTGAAGCTGGTACTGCCCGCATCCTCGCCCAGCACGGAGCGGTAATAGTCGGAAATCACGCTCTGGAGCAGGGCCTCCGTTTCCTCCTTGGGTACGTCGGTGCGGTAATTGGCGCAGTAGTAGGTGATGTTGTGGTACATTTTGCTGGTGTCCCAGTCGCCAGCCCCCTCCAGAACCTCATCGGGGATGATGAGATAGTTTTCAGGGCTGGCGGAGTAGCCGATGGACAAAACGGCATGGATGGGGTCCCCTCCGGCTGTCAGGGTGTGGTGATTGGCCACCAGAGAAGGCGTGTCGGTCAGCAGACGGGTCATCCATTCATCCTCAACCCCCACCACCCAGAGGTAAGTGGAGGGCTCCAGCGTGATGGGCTCCAGCCCCTCCAGGGAGCGGAGGCCGTTATAGCTGGACAGGGGGAGCACATGCTCCACCAGAGATTCATCCCACTCGGGCACGCAGAGCTGTCCCTGCCACAGCTCCACCTCAGCGCTCCGGGACAGCTGAACCGCCGGGTCAAAGCCCGCCTCCTTCAGGGCGGCCGGAATGTCCACGGGCAGCTCCTCGCCTGTCTCTGGGTCATAGCGGTTGGCGGACAGGGAAACGTCATAGGGGGCCTGGGCGCTGGTGAGCTGGGAGACGGTGTTGTTCAGGCCGATGGAGCAGGCGGTGATGCCGATGGCCAGCAGGAGCATGAGGCAGATGACCGTCATGGACACATAGGTGCTGTTGATGCGGGCGTTGAACTGGCGCAGGATGAACATGTTCAGGCCCTTGTAGTAGAGCTTCTTGTTGGCCTGGCACACCCGCAGCAGGAAGCCGGACAGGGACAGGAAGAACAGCAGCGTGCCTGCCGTGCCCAGGGCCAGCATGACAAAGAACAGGGTGTCCACCAGCAGGATGCCCCGGGTGAGGAGCATGGCGTAGGCGATGCCCAGCAGCACCGCCCCCACCACAAAGAGGACGGCCGACACACCCAGGTTCTTCACCTTCAGCTCCTGGTTCCGCCTGCCCGCCTGCAGCAGGTCCAGCAGCTTGCACCGGGACACGGACAGGGAGTTGAAGCACATGACCACCAGGAAGATGACGCCGAAGTAGAGCACCGTCTTGCCCAGGGCGCGGGGAGAAAACACAAAGTGAAATTCGGGGATGCTGATGGCAAAGAGGCTGGCGGTGAACACCGAGATGAACTGGGACAGAAAGACGCCCAGGGCCAGACCCACGCCCAGGGACAGCAGGCCGATGAGCAGGGTCTCCAGAAAGAGAAGGCCGGAGATGGCGCCGGTGCCCATGCCCAGCAGCAGGTAGGTGCCCAGCTCCTTCTTCCGGCGGCGGACCATGAAGCTGTTGGCATAGAGAATGAGGAAGGCCAGCACCACCGACACAAACACCGAGATGACGTCGATGAGCTGGATGATGATGCGGGCGATGTTGTTTCCGCCCTTGAGAGCCTCCATGACGTACTGGGCGTCCATGGAGTTGAACACATAGAAGATGCACACGCCGAAGGTGAGGGTGAGGAAGTACACCGAGTAGTCCCGCAGGCTGCGCTTCACGTTCTTCAGGGCCAGCTTAGAGAACATCCCGGTCGTCACCTCCCAGCAGGGTCACAACCTGGATGATGCGGGCGAAGAAGTCCTTCCGGCTGTCCTCCCCCCGGATGAGCTCGGTGAAGGGACGGCCGTCCTTGATGAAGAGGATGCGGTGGCAGTAGCTGGCGGTAAAGGCGTCGTGGGTGACCATGAGGATGGTGGCCTGCTGCTCCCGGTTCAGGGCCTCGAACCGGTCCAGCAGCAGCCGGGAGGCCTTGGAGTCCAGCGCGCCGGTGGGCTCGTCGGCCAGCACCAGGGCGGGACGGGTGATGATGGCCCGGGCGGCCGCCACACGCTGCCGCTGGCCGCCCGAGAGCTGGTAGGGGTACCGGGACAGGCAGTCCTCAATCTCCAGCAGCCGGGCCGTCTCCTTTACCCGGGGCTCAATCTCCTTCACCGGGGTTTTGAGAATGGTGAGGGCCAGGGCGATGTTTTCAAAGGCGGTGAGGGTGTCCAGCAGGTTGCAGTCCTGAAAGACAAAGCCCAGCTGCTCCCGGCGGAATTTGGACAGGGCCTTGTTCTTCATAGCCGTGATGTCCGCGCCGTCCACAATGATGTGCCCGGCGGTGGGCCGGTCGATGGTGGCGATGCAGTTGAGCAGGGTGGTCTTGCCGCTGCCCGACGCACCCATGATGCCCACGAACTCCCCGGGCTGGACGGAGAAGCTCAGGTCGTCAATGGCCCGGGTCACCGAGCTGCGGGCGCCGTAGTACTTTTGAAGATGGGTGACAGTGAGAATCGGTTCCATGGCGGAATCCCTCCTTATGGGACCAGTTTACCCCAATCCCTCCGGCGGGGCCATGGGCGGACCTTACGGGGAGGTGACAGTTTTGTAAGGTTGGCCCTCCGCCAGATGGAAGCGGCCCAGGGGGAAGGTGAGGGCGGACAGAGTGCCGCCGCCGGGCGGACAGGAGAGGGACAGGCCCAGCCCCAGCCGGGCGCACAGCTTTCTGCACAGGTACAGCCCCAGGCCGGTGGAGCGGGTGGACAGCTTCCGGCCGTTGGCGCCGGTGAAGCCCTTGTCGAACACCCGGGGCAGGTCCTCCGGCGGGATGCCGGGGCCGTTGTCCAGAAGAGAGAGGACTACTCCGTCCCGTTTCACCTCCTGGAAGAATGTGAGCTTGGGTGCGGAGGAGCGGTATTTGAGGGAGTTGGAGATGAGCTGGCCCAGGATGAACTCCACCCACTTCCCGTCGGAGCAGACCACTGCGTTCAGCTCCCCCAGCTCCACCCGGAATCCGGCCTCGATAAGGGGACGGGCATACCGCCGCAGGGCGGCGGAGACGGCCTGGCTCAGGGGGAGGGACCGAACGGCGTAGTCCCGATCCACCGCGCCGCTGCGGGCGTAGAACAGGGCCTGCTCCACGTAGCCCTCAATCTGGAACAGGGAATCCTCCACGCTGTCGGCCAGAGGTCCGGGGTGGTTCTCCAGGCACAGCCGGGCGGCGGCGATGGGTGTCTTGACCTCGTGAATCCAGGTCTCGATGTACTCCCGGTACTCCCCTATGTCCCGCCGGGCGTCCCCAACCGCCTCCGCCATGGAGGCGCCCATGGTCCGGGCGGCGGAGAAGAGAAATTCCCCCTCGGGAAAGCCGGGCTCTACCATCACCTCGGAGAACAGGTACTTCTCGTCCAGGGCGTCCAGCCTGCCCTCCATGTCCTGATAAAACCGGAGCTTGCGGGCTATCTCGCCGCCCAGGGGCAGGAGGACGCACAGGGCAGTTACCAGGCAGAGAAAGAGGGTGGCCGAAGGGGGGACCCGCAGCAGGGACAGCAGGGCTGCCGTAAAGAGCAGGACAAACACAAGCCCCAGCAGGTGGGGCAGCTTTTCTTTCAGCAGGGCGGACAGGGTCATGGCGGGACCTCCCTTTCAGAAAAATAGCCGGTCAGGACAGCAGCAGCTGATACCCCTGGCCCCGTCGGGTGATGAGCACATCCTTCAGGCCCAGCTCCTCCAGGGTGCGGCGCAGCCGGGTCACGTTGACGGTGAGGGTGTTGTCGTCCACAAACTGGTCGGACTGCCACAGGGCGTTCATCAGGGCGTCCCGGCTGACAATCTGTCCCGGCTGGCGGAGCAGCTGCCGCAGGAGCAACACCTCGTTGCGGGTGAGCCGGGCTTCCCTGTCTCCGAAGCGCACCGTGCCGCTGCCCAGGTCCAGGGACACGCCCCCCGCAAACAGCACTGATGCCCCACCGCCGGAGGGATAGGCGCGCTGGAGCAGCCGGGCCATCCGGGCCAGGAGAATCTGGGGGTTGAAGGGCTTGGTGATGAAGTCGTCCGCCCCCAGGTTCATGCTCATCAGCTCGTCCAGCTCGTCGGAGCGGCTTGTCACTATCATAATGGGCAGCTGGGCGCTGCGGGCACGCAGGTCCCGGCAGACATGGTAGCCGTCGTACCGGGGCAGGCCCAGGTCCAGCAGCACCAGCTGGGCGCCGCTGGACAGAATCTGTCCCGCCAGGTCCTCATAGCCGGACGGGAACAGGCAGCGGTAGCCGTACCGCTCCAGCAGCGCGGAGAGCTCTCCCCGCAGGTGAAGGTCGTCTTCCGCCAGGAATACAGCAAATCCCATTGTCTCACATCCTTTTCCACAGTGTAACATGAAATTGTGAACAGGGTCTTTAAGAAAACATAAAAAAGCCCCGGAGCCAGGCTCCGGGGTGGAAAAATCAGCGTGGTTCCAGCAGCAGGCGGTACACGGCGCCCTGGACATAGTCAATATCCTCAAAGGTGACGCCGGGGGCAGGGCAGAGATGGAGCATGCAGCCGGGCGCAGGCGCGTTATCCGTGCAGGAGACCTGAATATGATATTCCTCGCTCAGGCGGCGGGCAATTTCATAGTTGTCCCGGCCGGTAAAGTCAACCGCCACCAGAGGAGCGCGCAGTGCAAAGGGATCGGCCGGCCCCTCTACCCGCAGCCCGTCCTCCTCCAGCTCCAGCATCCGGCCCAGCAGGTGCCGCAGCAGACGGGCCTGCCGGCCCGCCGGCGCTGCATCAGCTGCGGCGGGACAGTCATTCATCACAACGGTTCTCAAGCGATAATCCCCCCTTACCAGTCCAGGGCCTCGCCCACGGCCAGACGGAAGCGATACCCGTCCTCCAGGAGGGAGGGCAGAATGCGCTCCAGCACCTGGGCCGAGCGGGCGTCGTCGTCCAGGGTAATGTAGGCCAGGGAGCGCTTGGCGTCCACGCTGCGGAGCACGTATGAGGCGCAGTAGGAGATGGAGGCGGACTCGGGCAGGGAGACGTTGCCCCGCCATGCCGACCAGCCGTCCGACTCCAGAACGGCAATGGTGTCGCTGTCCTCATTCTCCACCAGCATGGTGTGGGTGTTCATGTGGGCGGCCAGCTCCAGAAGCCGGTTTCCCTCGGAGAGCAACTCGACTGCGTCAGAGGCAGGGCCGCCCGCCACCGACAGGCCTAAGGCGTGTCCCGCGCCCACCATCCGGCGGATGAGGGCGGCGTTATCCCCGATGGCGTCCGGCGGCAGGAAAAAGAGGGCCGACAGGTTATACTGGGCCAGGGTGTCCAGAATGCCGGTCAGTCCTGTCCCGTCGGTGTGGCGGAAGGCCAGCGCCACTGTCACATGCTGCTTGTCGTCATTGCCTGTGCTGGAGGGCGACGGGGCGGGAGAGGCCGGTTGAGAGGGCGATGGGGAGGGGGAGACCGAGTGGGAGGGCGACGGGGAGGGGTTCAGGCTCTCCTGGGCCCGCCAGTATTTCTTGTAGGCGTCGGCAATGGAGGTGGACAGCGCGGAGTCCATAAAGTCCCGATCGGAGAGCACCGCGCTGGCGGTGGTGAGACGTATGACCTGGCCGTAAATGGTGGCCTCCTGGTAGGACTGGATGCCGAAATAGGAGCACACACTGGGCATGGAGACATAGATCATGCTGCCCCGGACAATGGCGCGCGTGTAGCCCGTGCTGCCGTCCCGATCCTCGCAGGTGCCGGCGTTCAGGTCGTACTTGAGCAGGGACTGCTTGGTATAGAGCGTGAGCACATTGTCACGCAGGGAGTACTTGACCCCCAGGTCCACATCCACCACATTGGGGTCAAAGACCGTGTAGGGGAGGTAGTAGGTGCCGCCGACCTGGATGGGCATGTTGGTGGAGCTGATGGGGGTGATGACCTGGTCGTTGAGGGCCAGAATATTGATCCTGCCCTCAGCCGCCTGGGCGCCGGACAGGGTGATCCCCAGCACAATGGCGGCGGCGCACACCAGAGACAGCAGGCATTTTTTCCAGTTCATATTCAGCACACCTCCCGAAAAACGGATGTGAAATAAGCCAATACACAGCTATTATAGCACAGCTGCGCACAGCGGGTAAAGTGGAAAGACCCGGGCCGCTCTTGCGCCGGTTTGACGGGCATAGTATAATAACAAAATATAACTCGCCCCGGAGCGGCGGAGCGCCGAAGCCGGAAAATCATGTGAAAAGAGGCCCATCTATGGATTATGCAAAAGAGTCCCTGCGTCTGCACTACCAGTGGAAAGGCAAGCTGAGCGTGACGCCCAAGGTGGCGGTGGACAGCCGGGAGGCGCTCTCCCTGGCCTATACCCCCGGCGTGGCCGCCCCCTGCATGGAGATCCACAAGGACCCGGAGAAGAGCTTTGAGCTCACCGGCCGGTGGAATACCGTCACAGTTGTTACGGACGGCACCGCCGTGCTGGGCCTGGGCGACATCGGCCCCGAGGCCGGGATGCCCGTTATGGAGGGCAAGTGCCTCCTCCTCAAGGCCTTCGGCAATGTGGACGCCATTCCCCTGTGCATCCGCAGCAAGGACGTGGACGACATTGTCAACACCATCCGCCTCCTGGCCGGCTCCTTCGGCGGTGTCAACCTGGAGGATATCTCCGCCCCCCGGTGCTTTGAGATTGAGAAGCGGCTGAAGGAGTGCTGCGACATTCCCATCTTCCACGATGACCAGCACGGTACCGCCATCGTGGTGGCGGCCGCCCTCACCAACGCCCTCAAGCTCACCGGCAAGAAAATTGAGGATATCCGCGCCGTGTTCTCCGGCGCTGGCGCGGCGGGCACCGCTGTGTTCAAACTGCTGTGGAAGATGGGCCTGCGCCACGCCGTTCTCTGCGACATACGCGGCGTGGTCTATCCCGGCCGGCCCGACCTGGCGAGCGACCCTTGGCTCTCCGAGCTGGCTGAGCTGAGCCGGCCCACCGTCCGGGGCGGTCTGGCTGAGGCCCTGGTGGGCGCCGACCTGTTTGTGGGCGTGTCGGCCCCCAACCTGGTTACCGGAGAAATGGTCCGCTCCATGGCCAAGGACCCCATCCTCTTCGCCATGGCCAACCCGGTGCCTGAGATTATGCCAGACGCGGCTTTGGAGGCCGGCGCCGCCGTGGTGGGCACCGGCCGGAGCGATTTTCCCAACCAGATCAACAACATGATGGCCTTCCCCGGCGTGTTCCGGGGCGCCCTGGACGTGCGGGCCAAGGATATCAACGACGAGATGAAGCTGGCCGCTGCCCGGGCTCTGGCCGACCTGGTGGGGGACGACCTGGCTCCCGACCACATTGTACCCGAGGGCTTTGACCCCAGAATCACCCCAGCCGTGGCCCGGGCCGTGGCGCAGGCCGCCCGGGATACCGGCGTGGCCCGGCTGTGAGAGGCGGCATTTTAATTCAGTTTTAAGGATTGGTAAATGGTCTCCGCCCCCTTGCGGGGGTATACTGTTCCCAGATAACAGGAAATGGGGGAGCGTCCATGGCAGTGACAATGGAACAGGTGGAGCGCCTTCGGGAGAAGTCAGGGGCCACCTATGAGGAGTGCCGGGACGCCCTGGAGCGGACAGACGGCAACCTGCTGGATGCCATCATCCTGCTGGAGCGGGCGGGGCACAGCCGCACAGCCGGGGCCACCTTTACCACGAAGCCGGGAGAGAAGGCCGCAGAGGCCGCCCGGCTGGTGCTCAGCCCGGAGAGCGGACAGCAGGGCGGAAAAAAGCGCAGCGACTGGCGGGACGGCGCCGCCGAAGTGTGGGAGGCGGGCAAGAACCTGCTCCGCCACGCCGTGGAGAACCAGTTCGAGGTGTGGCGCCGGGGAGAGATGATGACCTCTATGCCGGTGCTCATCCTGGCGATGCTGATCATTATGGTGTTTTGGATCTCTGTGCCCCTGCTGATCATCGGATTGTTCCTGGGCTGCCGGTACCGCTTCGCCGGGCCGGACCTGGGCAGGGACGATGTCAACGGCGTGATGGACAACGTGTCCGATACGGTGGACGGCATGGTGCGGGAGATGCACCGGGAGTTTACCGGCGAGAAGAAGAAAACGCCCCCTTCCGGCGCCGATGAGGAGACCTGGGAGGAGAAAAAGGAGAGACAGCGCAAAAAGGCCCAGGCTGCCGGAGAGAAGGCGGCCCGGGCAGCGGAGCGGGCCGCCCAGGCGGCGGAACGGGCTGTAAAAAAGGCGGCGGAGGCCGCCCAGCGGGGCGAAGTGGCCGACAAGGCCATGGACGCCATGGACAAGGCCCTGGGGGCTGTGGACAGAAAGCTGGAGGAGCTGGACCGCTGGCTCTCCGGCGGCGGAAAGAAGTAAGGGCGGCAGAAAGGGCCGCCCGTTGGGAGGAAAAGGGGTATGGCGGATAGAATTCTGCTGGTGGAGGACGAAGAGAAGCTGGCCCGGGTGGTGGAGCTGGAGCTGCGCTACGAGGGCTACGAGGTGGAAAAGGCTTTTGACGGCCGGGAGGGCCTGGAAAAGGCCCTGTCCGGCCACTTCGACCTGATTTTGCTGGACATTATGCTGCCGTCCATGTCCGGCATGGAGGTGCTCCGCCGCCTGCGGCGGGAGAGTCAGGTGCCCGTCATCATGGTCACTGCACGGGACGCGGTGGTGGACAAGGTGTCCGGGCTGGACTCGGGGGCGGACGACTATATTACCAAACCCTTTGAGATTGAGGAGCTGCTGGCCCGCATCCGGGCCGCCCTGCGCAAGCGGCCCGCCCGGCAGGAGGGGACCGTGCTTACCGCCGGGCCCCTGACCATGGACCCGGAGCGCCACGAGGTCACCGTCAGAGGCACTCCGGTGGAGCTGACCCGCCGGGAGTTCGACCTGCTGCGCTACCTGCTGGAGAACAAGGAGAAGGTTATCTCCCGGGAATCCCTGCTGGACAACGTGTGGGGCTTTGACTTTGTGGGAGAGACCAACGCGGTTGACGTGTACATCCGGTTCCTTCGGTCCAAAATCGACGAGGCCTTCGGCATCAAGCTCATCCACACCGTCCGTGGCGTGGGCTATGTGATCCGGGAGGAGAACGAGTAAGGGACGGCAACGGCTCGCAGGTCGGACAAAACGGCCGGCGCGAAATGGGGAATGCGGTATGGCGCGAAAACAAGTCAATAGGACGGCGGGAGAGGTAAAGTCCTCCATTGTCCTGCGGCTCAACACCAAGCTCTTCTTCCGCCTGCTGGGCATCTACGTGGGCATGAATCTGATCATCTCCCTTCTGTTCTGCGGAGGCATGTTTGTCTGGGCGGAGCAGCAGGCCGCCGACATCAACGGCCTGGTGGAGGAGCGGGGAGTGCCCACGGCGGAGGCTACCGAGTGGATGAACGCGGGCAACTATATTGTCACTGCGGGCAGCACCGCCGGAGCGGGCTTCCGCCTGCCGGAGTGGCTGCCTGCCCCGGACGATACCGCTCAGGGCGTGCGGTACTTTAACCCAGGCAACATAAACTTTTTCTTTCTGCTCAATTTCCACACCGGCGGCTCCACCAGCTATACGGTAGCCATGCCGGGAGATGAGCCCTACACCATCACCCTGGATCTCCAGAGCCCTATGACCTTTTTCTCCGTGGCATCCCGGGTGCTGCTGGTGTTCCAGCTGCTGAGCCTCATCTCAAATCTGTTCAAAAACGCCGGGACCATCAAAAAGACCCTGCGGCCCATTCAGGACCTGGCCGCCGCAGCCGCCCGGCTCAACACCGTCTCCGGCATGTCCCCCGAGGAGCTTCAGGCCCTGGCGGGCAAGCTGGACCAGATTAACGCCACCCACCTGGACACCCGAATCTCGGTGACGGGGCAGCAGAAGGAGCTCAAGACCCTGGCCGAGGCCATCAACGCCATGCTGGACCGGATCAACGAGGCCTACCGCTCCCAGATGCGCTTTGTCTCCGACGCCAGCCATGAGCTGCGCACTCCCATCGCGGTCATCCAGGGCTATGCCAATATGCTCAACCGCTGGGGCAAGGACGACCCCGCCACCCGCCAGGAGGCCATCGACGCCATTGCCGCCGAGGCCGCCTCCATGAAGGAACTGGTGGAGCAGCTGCTCTTCCTGGCCCGGGGGGACAACGAGTCCATGCACGTGGAGTTTGAGAACTTCGACCTGACCGCTGTGGCCGCCGAGGTGCTGCGGGAGACCGAGATGATCGACCAGACCCATCAGTTCTCCGCCCGGTGGGAGGAGTCCGTGACCATCCACGCCGACGTGGGCCTCATCAAACAGGCCATGCGCATCCTGGTGGACAATTCCATCAAATACACCCCCGCCGGCGGCAAGATCCGCCTGGGGGTGGAGAAGCGGAACGGCACCGCCCGGCTCACTGTCCAGGACGAGGGGCAGGGCATCGACGCGGCCAGCCTGCCCCATATCTTCGAGCGCTTCTACCGCACGGACCAGTCCCGAGCCCGCCAGACCGGCGGCACCGGCCTGGGCCTGGCCATCGCCAAGTGGATCGTGGACCGCCACGGAGGCTGGTTCGAGGTGACCAGCCGGGAGGGGATCGGCACCCGCATGACCGTGGTGCTTCCCCTGGCCCCGCCCACCCAGCAGGCCGCCCCGGACCAGCCGGAAGAGGAGAAGAAGCTGGCCTAAAAAAACAAAAGCAGCCCGGCAGACCATTTGGTCCGCCGGGCTGCTCTGCTGTGTGTCAGTTTTCAGTGGAGAGGGATTTGGGGCCGAAGCCATAGGGCAGCAGGTCCTTCAGAGGAAGGGTGACAAATTCATGGTCCCCGCGGGCCACCAGCACCGTCAGGTCGGGGGCAAACTCGTAGAGCATCTGCCGGCAGGCGCCGCAGGGCCAGCAGTAGTCCGCTGAATTGCCCACCACGGCGATGCGCTTCCAGTCATCCCGATGGCCCTCGCTCACCGCCTTCACAACGGCGGTGCGCTCAGCACAGATGGTGGAGCCGTAGGCCGCATTTTCCACGTTGCAGCCGGTAAAGACTGTGCCGCCGGCGCACTCCAGCGCCGCGCCCACAGGGAAGCCCGAATAGGGCACGTAGGAGCGCTCCAGCATGGTAAAGGCCAGTTCTACCAGTTCTCGATCGGTCATAGGGCATGCCTCCTTTGGGACATTGTATCCTATGGGGCGGGGAAAGTCAACCGGGGCATGGGGGCATAAAATTTACAAATTACCATACCAAACAACAGGGAAATGTGATATGATACTCTCTGAGTACGCAGCATGGGCCGGGGGACACATCTCTGGCCCCAAACCCCGCCATAATCTGCCCCCGGAGGGTCTTGAGATGAAGAAAATATGCCTTCTGTTTGTGACCGCAGCGCTGCTGCTGGGCACCCTCACCGGCTGCTTCCGCACAGTGGACGAGCTGTTCACCCTGCCCAAGCTGCCCGAGGAGTATCAGAATTTGCAGGAGAAAATTGAAGAGGTCACCACCGGCACCGGCGCCGAGTACGCCGCCCCCATCATGGGGGCCAACAACCAGCCCGTTCAGCTCCAGGACCTGGACGGGGACGGCAAGATGGAGGCGCTGGCCTTTTTCCGGGTCAGCACCGCCAACGACGACAAGCCCCTGAAGATCTATATCTTCCGCCTCACTGACGACGGCTATGAGCTGGGCACCGTCATCGAGGGCGAGGGCTCTGCCATCAACTCCATCAGCTATGAGGATCTGAGCGGTTCCCCCGGAAAGGAGCTGGTAGTGAGCTGGCTGGTCAGCGGCAACGCCTATGTCCTGTCGGTTTATTCCATCGAGCGCTACCAGGCCACTGAGATGCTCCGCACCGGGTATACCAGCTTTGAGCTTCAGGACCTGGACATGGACAACCAGAAGGAGATCGCTGTGGTACGCCTGGATACCATTGAGGGCAAGAGCCGTGTGGAGTTCTATGACGCGGAAGAGAACGGCCTGGTGCTCCGGTCCAGCCCCATGCTGTCCCAGGGGGTCACCGGCATTGTGACTGACGGCGTCCAGACCGGCTACCTCCGGGGAGACGCAGAGGGCAACACCACTGCCCCGGGCTTGTTTATCACCTCCTATCAGGGGGAGGGCGTGGTTACGGACATCTTTGCCTGGCGGGACGGCAATCTGGAGAACATCACCCTGGAGAGCAGCGAGGCGGGCAGCGGCGTGGGTGTGAGCAACTCCACCCGCCGCGCCAAGGACGACGCCATGCCAACCGACATCAATGACGACAATTTCCTGGAGATCCCCATGCCCGTGCCCCTCATCTCCAGCGGCGGGGCCACCACAGCAGAGACCCTGTACACCTGGGTCCAGTACGATCTGAACGGGACGGGCACGCCGGTTTTCACCACCTACCACAACTTTGACGACGGCTGGTACTTCATCCTCCCTGACTGGTGGGAGAACAAGATTACCGTCAGCCAGTACTCCACCATCGGTGAGAAGGCCACCGCCTTCTCCCTGTGGACCGGAGAGGAGCAGGACACGGAAACTTTCCTCACCATCTACAAGCTGACCGGGCCCAACCGGTACACCCGATCCCGCATGGGGGAGCGGTTTACCCTTGCCGCCGACGAGAACACCATCTACTCCGCCGAGCTCAAGACCGACGCATGGGACTGCGGACTGGATGAGACAGGCGTGCAGGAGCTGTTCAAGCAGAGCACCACGGACTGGTAATACGTGACAAAGAGGAGGCAGGAACATGAAAAAGGTACTTGTGCTGGAGGATGAATCCAACATCCGCAGCTTTGTGGTCATCAATCTCAAGCGGGCGGGCTATGAGGCCATTGAGGCTGAGACCGGCGAGGAGGCCCTGGCTCAGCTGCGCCGCAACCCGGACATCAAGGTGGCGCTGCTGGACATCATGCTGCCCGACATGGACGGCTTTGAGGTCTGCCGCCGCATCCGGGCCAGCGACAGCCAGATCGGCATCATTATGCTCACCGCCCGCACCCAGGAGATGGATAAGATTACCGGCCTGATGACCGGCGCCGACGACTATGTGACCAAGCCCTTCTCCCCGGCGGAGCTGACCGCCCGTATTGACGCCCTCTACCGCCGCACCGGCGGAGGAGAGAAGGAGAGCAGCGCGGAGATCTCCCAGCCCCCCTTTCTGCTTAACACCCGGAACCAGACCCTGGAGAAAAACGGCCAGCGGGTCAAGCTGACCCCTGTGGAGTACTCCATCATCAAGCTCTTCATGGAGAAGCCGGGACAGGCCCTCTCCCGGGAGGAGATTTTGGACACCGTCTGGGGCAGGGACTACTTCGGCGAGCTGAAGATTGTGGACGTGAACATCCGCCGCCTGCGCATTAAAATCGAGGACAACCCCCAGAAACCCGTCTATATCACCACCGTGTGGGGCTACGGATATAAATGGGGCTTCTGAGAGAGAAAATCCAGGGGGAACAGCCGCACATGAAAGCCAACAAATTCAAAGGCATCCGCAAACGATGGATGGTTAACTCCATCAGCGTGGTGCTGCTCATTGTCCTGCTGGCGGTGACCGCCTTCTCGGTGGCCCTGGCGGGGTACTACTACTCCAGCATGAGCTCCGAGCTCAAGGGCAAGGCGGAGAGCGCCGTCAGTCAGAGCACCGCCCGCACCGAGACCGAGTACCTCCAGTACGCCCAGGACTATGTGTCCAACCGGTTCTCCGACCAGGACGGCATTCAGGTCCAGTTCATCAACGCGGAGAGCGGCACCGTCCAGGTCTCCAGCTACGGCAATGACGACCGGTACGGCCTCACCGCCGGCACCAAGCCGGACACCCCCGATATCTCCGGCGCCATTGAGACGGTGGACACCGTCTCCTGGACGGGCAACGACCCCCAGACCGGCGAGCATATCATGGCGGTATCCAGCCCCCTGGTCATCAACGGGCAGGTGGTGGCAGTGGCCCGCATGGTCACATCCCTGCGGCTGGTGGACCGGCAGATCACCATGATTGTTATCATCGCCCTGCTCATCGGCGTCCTCATCCTGGCTCTGGTCTACTTCTCCAACCTGTACTTTGTCCGCTCCATTGTGGAGCCGGTGGCCAGCATCACGGAGACAGCCAAGCGCATCGCCGCAGGCAGCTACGGCATCCAGATTGAGAAAAAGTTCGACGACGAGATTGGCGACCTGACCGACACCATCAACGACATGTCCCTGAAAATCAAGCAGTCGGAAAAGCTCAAGAGCGAGTTCATCGCCTCGGTCTCCCACGAGCTGCGCACCCCCCTCACCGCCATCAACGGCTGGGCCGAAACCATTCAGAACGGCGAGGTGCGGGACGCCGAGGACGTGCGCAAGGGTATGAGCATCATTGTCTCCGAGGCCAGGCGGCTGACCAACATGGTGGAGGAGCTGCTGGAGTTCTCCCGCATTGAGGACGGCCGGTTTACTCTGTCCATCGAGCCGGTGGACATCAAGGCCGAGCTGGAGGACGCGGTGTACACCTACAAGGAGTTCTTCCGCAAGGAGGGGATTATCCTCAACTATGAGGACACCGAGGAGGAGTTCCCCACCATCGAGGCCGACCCGGAGCGGCTGCGGCAGGTGTTCTCCAACCTCTTTGACAACGCCGCCAAGCACGGCGGCAGCGGCAAGCGCATCGACACTGCCATCCACCGGGAGGAGGATCAGATTATCATCACCATCCGGGACTACGGCCCCGGCATTCCCGAGGAAGAGCTGCCCCACGTGAAGTACAAGTTCTACAAAGGCTCCTCCAAGGCCAGGGGCAGCGGCATCGGTCTGGCGGTGTGCGACGAGATTATTACCCGCCACAACGGCACCCTGGACATCGGCAATGCCGAGGGGGGCGGCTGCATTGTCACCATCCATCTGCCGATTGGAACATAAGTTCTAATTTTTCTTGCAATCAGGCCACCGGTCTGGTAAAATACAAAAGGCAACAAAAGGAGAAACACGACCCAATGTCAAACAGAGAGAAATCCTGCGCCACCCCCTTCAAGACCATGATCGGCGGTCAGGCGCTTATCGAGGGCATCATGATGATGGGCCCGGAGAAAAAGGCAATCGTGGTGCGCAAACCTGACGGCGAATTGGAGGAGAAGGTGGACGACCGGGTCCTTATTAAGGACAAATACCCGGTCCTGGGCCTGCCCTTTATCCGGGGTATCTTCAGCTTTGGATCCTCCATGGCCAATGGCGTAAAGGCCCTTATGTATTCCGCCTCCTTTTTCCCTGAGGATGAGGAGGAGCCGGAGGAGCCCTCTAAGTTCGAACTGTGGCTGGAAGAGCACCTGGGCAGCGAGAAGGCCGCCAGCTTCTTTGTCACCCTGGCGGTGATTCTGGGCGTATTCTTCTCCGTGGGCCTCTTCATCCTGCTGCCCACCGCCCTGGTGGGTGCTGCCGGCGCTCTGGCCGGCGGCATGCCCATGTGGCTGCGCAACCTGCTGGAGGGCGTGGTCCGGGTGGTCATCTTTATGGGCTATCTTATCCTCTGCTCCCGCATGAAGGACATCCACCGGGTGTTCTCCTACCACGGCGCCGAGCACAAGACCATCTTCTGCTATGAGAAGGGGCTGCCTTTGACGGTAGAGAACGTCCGGGCCCAGCCCCGGCACCACCCCCGCTGCGGCACCAGCTTCCTCTTTGTGGTCATTGTGGTGGCGATTCTGGTGTCCAGTGTGGTGTTCTCCTTCATCGAGGTGACCAATACCTTTGCCCGCATGGGCCTGCACCTGCTGATGCTGCCCATCGTGGTGGGGATTACCTATGAGATCAACCGCTGGGTGGGCGCCCACGACAATATTCTCTGCCGGGCCGTCCGTGCGCCGGGGCTTTGGATGCAGAACTTCACAACCTTTGAGCCGGACGACTCCATGATTGAAGTAGGCATCCGCTCTCTGACCCTGGTGTTGCCCAGCGAGAAGGGCAAGGATGCGTGGTAAAAGGAAGCGCTGAGCCGTCGTGAGCAGGGCGGATGGACCGGAGCGAGGGCGCGAAACCGAAGTGCCGCGAAGCGGACCTGTTTTAAGCCCGAGACGCAGGGAAGCCGCCCGTTGCATTAAGGGGTCCCCGGGAAAGCACAGAGCGCTTTTCCAGGGAGAGGACGAGCAGGGAAGGAAACGAACTTTGCCGCCTGCGGCAAAGTGAGCGATACGGAGCCTGCGAGGACGATACAGCGTGACAAAGAAAAGAGAGAAAACGCAGACAGGTGTGTGAGTGTGTGTGGCAACGACCTATAACAATCTCTATCTGGACGCCCGGCAGAGACTGAAGGCGGCCGGTGTGGAGGCGGCCCAGCTGGAGGCCAGAGAGCTGGTTTGCTTTGCGGCGGGCAAGAGCAGAGAGCAGTTTTTTCGGGATATGCCCCTCTATGCCTCCGACGAGGTGGAGGCCAAGGTGGCGGAGCTGATGGCCCGACGGCTGGCAGGGGAGCCGGTGGCCTACCTCATCGGCGAGTGGGAGTTCTACGGCCTGCCCCTGGACATCTCCCGGGACGTGCTCATTCCCAGGGCGGACACCGAGGTGCTGGCCGAGCAGGCCATCCTGGCCGCCCGGGCCGCTGGGGAAGGAGCCAGAGTGCTGGACCTGTGCGCCGGCAGCGGCTGCGTGGGCCTGGCGGTGGCCGCCAATGCGCCTCTGTGCCGGGTGGTGCTGGCCGATGTGTCGGAAGAGGCCCTGAAAATCTGCCGTCAGAACATCCGGCGCAACGATCTGAACGCCCGGGTGACCTGCGTTCAGGCCGACGCACGGCAGGCGCCGTCCGCCAAGCTGTGGGATTTTGACGTCATTGCCTGCAACCCGCCCTATATCCCCACTGGGGACATCGGCGGCCTGGATGTCTCCGTCCGGGACTACGAGCCCCACCTGGCTCTGGACGGCGGCAGCGACGGCCTGGACTTCTACCGGGACATTGCGGAGAAGTGGAGGACTGCCCTGCGTTTAGGGGGAGTGCTCCTCTTTGAGGTGGGCATCGGCCAGGCCTCCGATGTGGAGCAGATTCTCTCCCGCTGCGGCTATGAGGATATTGAGACCTTCCAGGACACCGGCGGCATCTGGCGCGTGGTGAAGGGAACGGCCAATCAATAAGAATACCGGGGCGGAGGGCCGCCCGCTGAAAGGATGATATACAACATGGCAGATAAGAAGAAAGCGGCTGTGGAGAGCGCGGCGCCTGCCGCTGACAAGAAAAAAGCGCTGGAGACCGCCATGGCCCAGATCGAGCGGGCCTACGGCAAGGGCTCCATTATGCGTCTGGGAGACAACGCCAGCATCGTGGTGGAGGCCATTCCCACCGGGTCCCTGTCCCTGGATCTGGCTCTGGGCATCGGCGGCCTGCCCAAGGGCCGCATCATTGAAATCTACGGGCCCGAGTCCTCCGGTAAGACCACGCTGGCTCTGCATGTGGCCGCCGAGGCCCAGAAGCGGGGCGGCGAGGTGGCCTTCATCGACGCCGAGCACGCCCTGGACCCCACCTACGCCCGTGCCCTGGGGGTGGACATCGACTCCATGCTTATCTCCCAGCCCGACACCGGCGAGCAGGGCCTGGAGATCTGCGAGGCACTGGTCCGCTCCGGCGCCATTGACGTGGTGGTGGTGGACTCGGTGGCCGCCCTTACCCCCCGGGCCGAGATTGAGGGCGACATGGGCGACTCCCATGTGGGCCTGCTGGCCCGGCTTATGAGCCAGGCCCTGCGGAAGCTGGCCGGCTCCATCGCCAAGACCAACTGCATCGTCATCTTTATCAACCAGCTGCGTGAGAAGGTGGGCGTGGTGTACGGCAACCCGGAGGTCACCACCGGCGGCCGGGCCCTGAAGTTCTACTCCTCCGTGCGTATCGACGTGCGCCGCACCGAGGCCCTCAAGAGCGGCAGCGAGGTCATCGGCAACCGTACCCGGGCCAAGGTGGTGAAGAACAAGGTGGCGCCCCCCTTCCGGGAGGCTGAGTTCGACATCATGTACGGCGAGGGTATCTCCAAGGTCGGCGAGCTCATCGACCTGGGCGTGAAGCTGGACCTGGTGCAGAAGAGCGGCTCCTGGTTCGCCATGGGCGATATGCGTCTGGGCCAGGGACGGGACGCGGCCGAGCAG
>NZ_CALXGI010000030.1 GCF_944387805.1 uncultured Pseudoflavonifractor sp.
ATGAACAACATCAACGCCAAGGCTACCGACACCCTGACCCGTGACAATGCTGCTCAGATGATCTTCAACGCTCTGTTCGCCAACACTGTCGAGCCCAAGTACGCCTATGACATGGGCACCCAGTACGTCAGCGAGTACACCAAGGGCAACACCCTGGGCTACAACGCTTACGGCCTGGTGAAGGTCACCGCCACTGTAAACGGCATCTCTGACGGCAAGGCCACTCTGACCGACATCAAGCCCGAGGGCGTGACCGGTCTGAATGCTCTGGTCAACAACAAGATCGCCGCTACTCCCGACGTGGTGGGCACCTCCGTGGTTCTGTACGTGAAGGGCACTCTGGGCGCTGACGGCAAGGTCGCCTCCGTCTCCGAGCTGTACTCCACCTCTCTGGCCACTGGCGCCACCGTCGTGCTGGGCACCAGCACCAACGGCGCTTCCATCGCTAATCTGACCACCAAGAGCAACCCCAACTACATCTCTGCTGTGGATGAGGGTGCCAGCTACTTCGTTAACGGCGAATCTGTCACCATCGGTTCTGACGGTAATTACAATGATGTCGCCGCTCTGAGCAAGGCTCAGATTGTTGCCGGCTCCATTGTCGAGTTCATCGACACCGATAATGACAACTCCGCTGACATCGTGAAGATCACCAAGAAGGATGTTGACTTTGTCACCGGCAACGTGACCACTCGCACCAAGGACGATGTGCTCCAGGTCAACATCCCCGGCGTCCTGACTTGGACCGACGCTTCCCAGGTCTCCGGCTATGAGAACCTGGCCAATGGCGACGTGGTTCTGACCGTCAAGGTCGGCACCGTTACCTACATTGAGAAGGCCACTGTTGTCGAGGGTACCATCTCCTCCCGCAACTCCGATAGGACCATTACCGTGAACGGCGCCAAGTACTCCGTCTCTGGCCTGACCGGTACTAACTATGCTCTGGTTGCTGCTGACAAGACCGACTTTGTCAACACCTATAAGTTCTATCTGGACAACGGCTCCAACATCGTGTCCGCCAAGCAGGTGACCGAGGAGACCGCCGACCAGTACGCCGTGGTTCTCGATATCGTCTACATCGAGGGCACCGTCTCCGCCGGTACCACCGCCAAGGGCTATGCCGAGGCTCAGGTCCTCTACACCGACGGCACCACTGAGGTGAAGAAGGTCGCCAGCATTGACGGCAACACTCCTGTCGCGGCTACCACCACCGCTGGCACTGTTGACAGCGAGAAAAAGACCGTCGAGATCAGCACCCGCAACGAGGCAACTGCTCTGGAGAATACGTTCTACACCTACTCCGTGAACGCCAATGGCGCTCTGGTTCTGACCACTGCTGCTAACAGCACCAAGACTGTGAGCGGCAAGGTCGAGTCCGGCAAGCCTCAGTTCTCCGCCGGTACTGCCATCGCTAACTCCGCCACTGTGTTCCTGGTCAAGGCCGGCAATAAGTACTCTGTCTACACCGGCATTGCCAATCTGCCCAACGGTACCGCCGGCAAAAACTATGACGTGATCGATGGCAACAATGGTATTGTCTCCTACGTGTATATGGAGATGACCGTGTCCGGCACTACGGCTACTGATTACGCCTACGTGACCAACTCCGTCTTTGGCACCAGCTACAATCCCGACACCAAGGAGACTACCTACATCTTCAACGCTGTCGTGAACGGTGAGGAGACCACCATCTCCGCCAACGCTACCGCCAAGGACGAGCTGAAGAAGGCCGCCGGTCTGTACACTGTGACCTACACCGACAATGTGGTCACCACTGCCAGCAAGGTGACTGGCAAGGCCATTACCGCTGTGGGCGGCGGTGTGCTCCAGCTGGCTGACACCGATACCGTGTACACCTATGATGCCAACACCGTTGTCTACCTGTTCGAGGACAACGCGCTGAGCTCTGTGGGCACCGGCAATGACCTTGCCGCCACTCCCGAGGGCTACACTGACTCCGTCAGCGTCGCCACGGTCCGCGAGGGTTCCGCTCAGCTGGCTGTTGTGTACATCGTCCGTTCTGTCGCTGGCTAATCCAACATCTAAGCTGTTGAATCCCAGCTGCTAAACGGCATACAAAAACCGCCCCTCTGGTTTTCCCAGAGGGGCGGTTTTCCCTTTTCTGATTTACGTTTCTTCTTCCATCTGCTCCTGCGCTCCGAACCAGTCCACAGGTACAATACGCCGTTCTAACCGCTGCTCACCGCTGAGGGTACACACCAGAACTTCAATCTCCATTACCGCTTCACCCCATAAATCGTAATGACTGCGCCCTTGACAATATTTCCGTTGCCTGCAATCAGGTTCATAATTGTCAGATTTTCAAAAGTTACTCCACTGTAATCTGTAACATAGGCCCGGTAACCGCTATTGGTGGACCCGTAGTTCTCACAGAGAGCGCTAATATATTTGGGGCCACAATATAGGACAATCTTTCCGCTGTTATACCGATTCTCCGCACCAGGATAGCCCAGAGATATCGTTCCCAAATAACTCTGCTGGTATGTTTTCCCGCTTGCACTGAGGTACTCATAATCCTGTTCGCCAGCCGCGTTGTTAAGGCGGATATTCACATTGCCCTGCTTGCTCATGCTCCCCTCCAGGCGGAACTCCACCTCCCAATAGCGTGAGAAATCGATCTCTGTCAGGTCCACGTCCACCTGCTGGGCATCCTGCTGCGTGACAATCTGCCCCAGCTTTACCCGGGACATCGCCTCCTCCACCGCCTCATCAATCTTCCTGTTGTCCTCATTAAAGTCCTCCCGCAGAAACTTGTCCGTGCTCTCCCACTGGTGGAGGCCCAGATGCTCTGTCCCTGTGCTCATGGCACTGCTCCTTTCTTTTGCTTTTGGTTGTGCCCTGTCTGGCCCTTCACTCTATCCCGTCCCGGCGGCATTTGTTGCACATTCCGGGCCATCCCGTTTCCTCTCTCCGTACATCCTGCGCCCTTTTTTCCGCAAAAGCCCCATATCTGTCCCCCAGGCAAAAAGAAACACCCTCTTCCCGCTTCTGCGTGGGAAAAGGGTGTTTCTCTTTTTCTCTTTATTCAGCCTGCCGGACAGTCCCGTCTGTCCCGTCCACATAGAACGGCACTGTATTGGTGGTAATCAGCCATACCGGCTCCAGATTTGCGCTGCCGGTGCTGGACAGGGTGACCTCGTAGCCCGCCGTCATATCGACAATCTCGCTGCACACGTAGCCGCCGTCCTGCACGCCGCTGAGGAACCGCAGCAGAATGGTGGCCACATCCAGGGGTTCGGCGCCCGCCTCCGGCTCAGGTGCGCCCATCAGCCGCTGCCCCCGGATGCTCCGCAGGCTGCCGTTTTCGTAGGTCAGGTCTGCCGTGCTGTTGAACACCGGCGTGCCCTCCCACAGCTGCTGCACCGTCACCACCGCAGTCCTGTTGTCCTGCTCCCGGGTCTCCAGCACCTGGCAGGTATAGCCCGCCTTTTCCAGCAGCTTCTGCCCGTGCTCCGCGGGGGACTCCTTCCCCGCAGTCAAGCCGTCCCCGGAAAAGGTGAAGGAGAACTTGCCGTCGCTGAGAAACTGGCCCTCCCCCTGCGCGCCCGTATAGGTCACCGGTCCCAGGTCGCCCGACTTGCCGGTCTCCCCCAGCAGAGCCTTGGCCATGGCGTCTTCCATAGTTCTGTCCCGCTCCACAGCCATGGTGTGGAAGTCGCTCTCCGGCGGCAGGTTTTCCAGATCCATGTGGATGTTGGCCTTTTCCAGGATTTCCACCGCTCCGGTGCGTGCCTCCTCCAGATAGGCGGCGGATTTCCGCTCCTGGTCCGCCACCAGCACCAGCAGAAACAGGTTCACCGCCAGGAGCATCAGCAGCACAATATTCTTGATTTTGGACCACTCCAAGGCGGTTCACCTCTTTTTCAGGGATTCTGTATGGCGATCCACTCCGCCCGCAGCAGTTCAGCGGTTCCGCTGTCCTCGTAGGCCAGCAGCAGCTCACTGCCCTGAACCTGCTGAGCCGACATGGCCGCGGCGGCCTGGGCCTCGGGCAGCACAATAGACTGCTCGCCCGTATCGGTGTAGCTGCGGAAAAAGAGCTCAAACTCGGTAATCTGGCCGTCCTGGATGATAAAGCGGGCGGCGTAGCCGTCAGCGCCCAGCTCCACGCCGGCGCCGTTGAGGCAATAGCCGTAATCCGCCGCCCACTCGTCCTCACTCATCTGCTCCACGCCGATAAGATAGAGCCTGGCCGCGCCGCAGTGCTGCCCCAGGGTCCGTTCTGCCAGGGGCCAGGTGGCCTGGACCACTGCCGCTGCGTCTGCCGTTTCTCCGGGGACGCCCACGGGGTACTTGGCTTCGCTGGAAGCGGAGGTCTCATAGCGCACGTGCCCGTCGTCCAGGATGCTCAGCCGGTCCGGCCACTCGTTGACAATCAGCCGGTCGCCGCTGCGGTAGCTGTTATTGGACTGGGGATGAAACCCCAGGGCCTCCATCATTTCCTCCCGGTCGCTCTCACTCATCTGGGCCACCGGATTGGCGGTGTGGTACATCTTGGGACTGGCCTGCGTGGCGGCCACCATCACATAGGATGCCAGCTCTGAGTAGCTGGTCTCATAGGCAAAGACGGTGCCGTTGGGGCTGTATGCGGCCGCGGTGGTCTGGACATGGCCCCGAAGGGCTTCCGCCGTGCCGCAGACATAGTACAGGCCGGTGCTCTCATTACTATAATACAGGCGCACGGCCCCCTCCTCCTCCGCCAGCAGGAGCCGCCGGACGCCCACCTCAGGCAGGACCTGATTAACAGCGCCGGACAGCGAGGCAGAGAGCACAGTCAGGGGCACTGCGCCCTGGAAATCGAAATAGATGCCCCAAGCGTTGGAGAGGGCGTTCCGCCAGGCGGCCTCGGTGACCTGGACCGGCGCCTGGGCGCTGCCCAGGGCGTCGCCCAGCAGGCTGGCGGTGGCGTCGAAGAGGGCGTCCACGGCGGTCTGGTCGTACTGTACGCCGTACCGGCCGCCGCTGCCCAGCTGGACCGACATACGCACAGGTCTGGGCTGCATATGTTCTGCTTCCTCGCCGCCCGCAGCGGGGAGCAGGCTTACAGTCTTGCCGTCGAACAGTCCGCTGAACCATCTGCCGTTCCGGCTCGTCAGGCTGCCGATCTGGGTGCGCAGGGTGAGGTATACGGCGGACAGAGCCAGCAGGACAATCAGCACGTCCTTGACGATTTCTATCAGGCGTCTGCGTTTTTTTCTACGCTCCATGTCCAGGCCCCTCAATCTTCAGCTCCACCCGGACAATCAAGCCGGGGCCGTCCTTATCCACCAGGCGGATAACGCCCTCGTGCCGGTCGATAATCTCCTTTGCGATGGAGAGTCCCAGGCCGGTGCCGCCGGACTCCCGGGACCTGGCCTTGTCCACCCGGTAAAACCGCTCAAAGATGCGGGGCCGGTCGGCAGCGGGGATGCCGATACCGTTGTCCTCCACCTCCATCCACACCCGGTCTCTCAGCCGTCCGGCAGAGATGCGGATGCTGCCGCCATCAGGGGTGTACTTGATGGCGTTGGATACCACATTCATCATAACCTGGAGGATACGCTCCCGATCTCCGATGATGTTGGGCATGTTCTCCTCCAGCTCCAGGCGTACGGTGTGACCATGGCGCTGGGCGTCCAGCAGCACGGCGTTATATACGTCCCGGATGGCCCCTTCGAAGGAGAAGGGGGCCAGCTTCAGCTCGCTGTGGCCCGAGTCGAACCGGGACAGGGTGAGCAGATCCTGGACAATGTGAGTCATTCGGTCGGACTCGTTAAGGATGACGCCCAGAAAATTTTTCTCTGTGCTGGGAGGCAGCTCCCCCGCATTGTCCACCAGGGTCTCGGCATAGCTGCGGATGTTGGTCAGAGGCGTGCGCAGTTCGTGGGACACGTTGGCCACAAACTCCCGGCGCATTTCTTCAGTCTTTCTCTGCTCGGTGACGTCGTGGATCACCACCATGACGCCGCCGGCGCTTTCGCTGGAGAAGGGGGCCAGCAGCAGCTCCAGGATGGTGCCGTCAATCTCCCGCTCGCCGTCCAGATAGCCGGGCTGCTCCACAGCCAGCACGGAGGGCAGGGCGGCAATGTCGCCGAAGAGGCTGTCATAGGTCACCTCGTCTCCTCCCACGGGGATGGTCCGGCGGAGCATCCGCTCGGCGGCGGGGTTGCACTGGATGACCGCCCCGTCCCGGGAGAAGGCCACCACGCCGTCAGTCATGTGGAGGAAGAGAGTGCCCAGCTTGTTCCGCTCGTTCTCAGCCTCCTGGATGGTATCCCGCAGCTGCCGGGCCATGTTGTTGAACGTGCCGGTGAGCACACCGATCTCGTCCTTGGAGGCCACCTCGATTTTATGGGAGAAGTCTCCCTTGGCCACCCGCTCGGCGCCGGTGGTCAGCCGCTCAATGGGGGTAATCATCGTCTTGGAGAGCAGGAAGGACAGCAGAATGGAGATAACCAGGCCGAAGGCCAGGGCCTCCAGGATCAGCTGGAAGAGCTGGGCGTTCAGGCTCTGCACTGTGGTCCTGTCGTCCAGAATATAGATGATGTACCGGTTCTCCCCCCGCTGGATGGGCACCGCCACATCCATGTAGTCGGCGGACACGTCCTTCATGTCCCCCTCCCGATTCTGGATGGCGGCGGTGATATTGGGAGTAATGCGCAGATTGGCGCCCTTCTCCTCGTCGGAGGCCGCCAGGCACTTTCCGGTGGAGCCGTCCAAAATAAAATAGTTGCGGTGGCGGTTGTCAATGCCCAGGGCTCCGATGTAGCTCTTGAGCACGTCCTGAATCACATCCACATCGCTCTGGCCTTCGCCGGCCCCGGCCTGTAAATCCCGGGCCAGGGTCTCATTGTCGGCGCGGAATACAGTGTGCATCTGGTCATAAAATTCCGTCAAATAGAAGGCGGACACCGAGTTGACCAGGAATGCCCCCACCACGGTCATCAGCGACACAATGAGCAGCACCATAATGAGCACCAGCTTCATATGCAGGCTTCTGAACACGGCGTCCTCACCTCCTGAAGTAGTGTTGTTCGAACTGTCCCATGGTTTCTCCCTTGCCGGGCTGAAAACTTGGAATCTGTTACGGGCTGAGCAGGTATCCCTGGCCCCGGCGCGTCACAATAATCTGGGGCGCAGCCGGGTCGTCCTCCACTTTTTCCCGCAGGCGGCGGACAGCCACATCCACCGCCCGGACATCGCCCACGTATCCCTCATAGTTCCACACGTTTTCCATCAGAGCCTCCCGGGAGAACACCTTTCCCGGCCGGGCGGCCAGGAACCGCAGCAGTTCGTACTCCCGCTGGGTCAGGTCCAGGGCCTTGCCGTCCTTGTATGCCACCATCAGATCCTGATCCACAGAGATGCGCCCTGCCTCCAGCCTGTTATTGCCCGCGGGCGCGGCAGGCGCACTGCCGGCCATTTCCCGGCGGCGGATATTGGCCTTCACCCGGGCCAGCAGCTCCCGCATGGAGAAGGGCTTTGTGATGTAGTCGTCGGCGCCCAGTTCCAGGCCCAGGACCTTGTCGTTTTCTTCCTCCCGGGCGGTGAGCATAATCACCGGCGTGCTCTTTCCCTGCGCCCGGATATTGCGGCACACGTCAAAGCCGTTCATCTTTGGGAGCATCAGGTCCAGCAGCACCAGGTCGGGGTCCTGCTCCAGCGCCAGCTGCAGTCCGGTCTGGCCGTCATAGGCCTCCATAGTCTCATACCCTTCCCGGCCCAGGTTGAAGCTGAGAATGTCCACAATATTCTTCTCGTCTTCCACAATGAGAATGCGTTTCTTCATGACTGCCTCCTCTGCGGGCGGTCCCTCACCGCCCCAACAGCACCTTTGCCTTCAGTACCGCCGCCACTGTCTTGGCGTCGGAGATCTCGTTGTTCATAACCTGCTCCACCAGCTCTTTGAAGGGCACCTTAATCCGCTCCAGGAATTCCCCCTCGTCGGGGTGGCAGGCGCCCTGCTTCAGCCCCCGGGCCAGGTACATGTGGAGCACCTCAGTGGAGAATCCGGGGGAGGTGTAGAGGCTGCCCATATAGGTCAGCTCCTCAGGCTCCAGGCCCACCTCCTCGCTCAGCTCCCGGAGGGCGGCTGCCCGGTGGTCCTCCGGGCCGTCCAGCTTGCCGGCGGGCAGCTCGGTGATCACCTTTCCGAAGGGATAGCGGTACTGCCGCACCAGGGTCACCATGTCCTGGTCGTCCAGAGGCAGCACGGCCACGCCGCCGGGATGCTCCACCACCTCTCTGCCCGACTGATGCCCGTCGGGCAGCTCGATTTTATCCACCTTGAGCGTGACAATGCGTCCCCGGAAAATCTCCCGGCTCTCCAGCGTCTTTTCCGTCAGTTCCATCATGAATCGCCCCATTCATCCAAAAGTGTCAAGTATCGTATGAAATCATCGGGCACAGCTCAGGCTATGCCGTCTGTTTCTGATTTCCGCTATTATACCATTATAGCATAATCCCCATTTCCGCGCTACCCCGTAGAGGCTTCTTCCAGTTCCCCCAATCATTACAGCTGTTCGCCGCCAAGGGTGGCCGCTATAATGGTGTCCGTGATATACGGCCCGTTTTAGGGCTTATCTTCTGTTTATCGCAAAAGGAGGACTGCCTTGTGACCATCCAATCCATCGGCGCCGGCAGCGCGGTGCTGTACATCACCGCGGCAGATTTGAAGGAGCGGGGCCTCACGCCCGCCCAGCTCACTCTTGAGGGGGCCATGGAGCTGGCCCGTGCCGCCTTCGCCCGGGAGGGTATGCCCCTGGAGGGCCCCATTGAGATTGAGGCCTACCCGGAGGCCTGCGGCGTGCTGGTCTTTGCCCGGGTTGCGCCGCAGCCCCGGCAGTGGTTCTCCTTCTCCGGCTTCGAGGAGCTGCTCGCCGCTGTCCGGGCCCTGCCCATCCTGTGCCAGGACAGCGCCCTGGCCTGGCTGGACGGCCGCTTCTGGCTCTCCCTCCCAGGCAGTGAGCGGGGTATGGCAGCCTGCCTGTCGGAGTTCGGCCGCACCGAGGGCGCAGGCGCCCACCCAGACGCCCGGCTGGCCGAACACGGCTGTTCCATTCTGGAGCGCGATGCCCCTGCTGTGCTTCTGCGCCATTTTCCCGCCGTCTGAGCTCTTGACAGATATGGTATAATACTTTCACAGTGGTATTTGCGCCGTCTTTCCGGCGCACACCGCCATACCCGCCCGGAAGGAGGTGCGGCCCTGTGGACCAGAAGGGCATTAAGATTATCTCCAAGAACCCCAAGGCCTACCACGACTATTTCATTGAAGACAAGTATGAGGCCGGCATCGAGCTCTGCGGCACAGAGGTCAAGTCGGTCCGCCAGGGCAACGTGAACCTGAAGGACGCCTTCTGTATCGTTAAGGACGGGGAGCTGTCCGTGGTGGGGATGCACATTTCCCCCTACGAACAGGGCAATATTTTCAACAAAGACCCCCGCCGTACCCGCCGCCTGCTGATGCACAAGCGGGAAATTCTCCGCCTGTTTCAAAAAACCAGGACGGACGGCTACTCTCTCATTCCGCTCTCCCTCTATTTCCGCAACGCACGGGTAAAGGTGGAGGTAGGCCTTGCCAAGGGCAAAAAGCTCTACGACAAGCGGGATGCCGCCGCTGCCAAGGACGCCAAGCGCGAGATGGATCGGGCCATGAAGTCCCGGGGCGGCTACTGAGATAAATTGCTTCCATAATGGAAAGGAGATGTTTCCAATGGCTCAGAATCCTCTGGTTACCATTGAGATGGAGGACGGCGGCAAGATGGTCGCTGAGCTCTATCCCGACGTGGCTCCCAATACGGTCAACAACTTTATCAGCCTGGTGAAGTCCGGCTTCTACAACGGCCTGATCTTCCACCGCGTCATCCCCGGCTTTATGATCCAGGGCGGCTGCCCCGACGGCACCGGCATGGGCGGCCCGGGCTACACCATCAAGGGCGAGTTTGCCCGCAACGGCGTAAAGAACGACCTGAAGCACGACCGGGGCGTGCTTTCCATGGCCCGCGCCATGCACCCCAACTCCGCCGGCAGCCAGTTCTTTATCATGGTGGAGAAGGCCCCCCACCTGGACGGCGACTACGCCGCCTTCGGCAAGGTCATTGAGGGCATGGATGTGGCCGATGCCATTGTCTACGCCGACCGGGATGTCCGTACCGACCGTCCCCGCAAGGATCAGCGGATGAAGTCCGTGACTGTAGAGACCTTCGGCGTGGACTATCCCGCCCCTGAGAAGGTCTGATTTCTCTCTTGTTTTCATTCCGGCGGGGCTGCCCGCCCCGCCGGGTGAAATATTCTCTCTGCCCACCGGCAAGTGAGAATCCTCGAAGAACAATCGTCGTTATTTTCTCTTTCTCCCTCTTCCCATGGAAGAATGATGGTACCGTTTCCCCAATCCAGACGAAGGCCATTGAAGCGGGTTTGTCCGGAGCCGAGGAGTTGTGGAACAAGTCAGCTTTGCCGTTTACGGTCAAGCGAGTGCTATGGTCCGACGCTCTGTCCTTTGTTTCCTTTCCCTGTCCAGACGAAGCCCAGCGAAGCGGGTTCGGCTGGAAGAGGAGGAGCAGCGGAATGAGTGAGCTTTGCCGCTTACGGTCAAGTGAGTGCTATGGTCCGACGCTCTGTCCTTTGTTTCCTTTCCCTGTCCAGACGAAGCCCAGCGAAGCGGGTTCGGCTGGAAGAGGAGGAGCAGCGGAATGAGTGAGCTTTGCCGTTTACGGCGAAGCGAATGATATGGAGCTTGCTCCGACGACATGGGGGCGTACTGGTTTCGACGGGGACGTAGAGGCGGGAATAGCGGGCGGTGGCGCCTGACCACCTTAAAACGGGCAACTTATAAATTAAAGAACGACGACAACGTAGTTCTCGCCGCGGCTTAACGCGGCCGTCCAACCTGGAAGGACCACGGTCCGGGATTGGGCGTCGACGAGTGGTGCACGTGTGTGCGCAAAGCTTTGAGCGCACCATGAACAATGAAGCTACCAAGCCCCTGAGTGTGACGGCTCACGCCTGGGTAAGGGAATGTAAATAACCGTCTGCGCCCGGAGAAGTTCCCGTTGAAGCGTTTTCGGACAGGGGTTCGACTCCCCTCGCCTCCACCAAAAGAGAGCCAGACGAACACTAGTGGTTCGTCTGGCTCTTGTTCGTATAGGCGCTCCCCCTGCTCTGCCAGCTCGTCGCAGGCGTTGCATTGCTTACGGCCCGCGTTTCATTCGGCCGCAAAATTTATAGAATAAATTTCCCGCCAGGTCAACCTTCTGCTGCTCTTGCAGAGGCCACAGGCCGGTGGTACAATAATGGAAAACAATTCCTGAGGGGGGATGCCCAATGTATCAGCTTGCCATCTGCGAGGATCAGGAGGAGAGCCGGGAGGCTTTGTGCGCGCTGTGCGGCGATATTCTGGATGAACTGGAGACAGCGCACACCGTCACCGCCTTTCCCAGCGCAGAGGCGCTGGAGTCCGCTCTGACGCACGGGGCGTCCTTTGATCTTCTCTGCCTGGACATTATAATGGACGGCAAGAGCGGCATGGAGCTGGCACGGGAACTGCGGGAGTATAATGACCAGGTCAGCATTCTGTTCATTACCAGCAGCGAAACCCATCTCAAGGAGGGCTACTCCGTCCGCCCGCTCCAGTATCTGTTCAAGCCGGTGCGGCGGGATGAACTGGAGGAGGCGCTGAAGACCGATCTGCGTCTGTACCATCAGCCCCGAAATCTGAGCCTGCGCTCCGCCGGGCAGACAGTGGTACTGCCGCTGAGTGACATTCTATATCTGGAGAGCCGAAACCACACCCTCGATGTGTGCACGGAGAAGGGGCGGCAGACCTTCTGGATCAGCCTGTCGGAGGTGGAACGGCTGCTGCCGCCCGGCCGCTTCTGCCGCTGCCATAACAGCTATTTGGTGAACATGGAGCACATCAACCAGATCGGGCGGCGGGAGGTAACGCTGTCCAACGGGGTGAAACTGCCTGTGAGCCGCAGCTGCTACGAGGCTGCCCAGGACCAGTTTGTCCGCTACCTGAACATCAAATAGACGAAAAACTTCTGTGCGTGCTCTCACGCGCGCTGCACGCACTGGCCAACTGCAGCACCGGCGGCGTTTTGCGCATCATTTTGCTGCCCCCCAGGGGGAAAGCCGCGATGCAGTTCTGTTTTGCTGTACAAAGGGCCCGACCGCCGGCAGAAATGCCGGCGGTCGGGCCCTTTGTTCATTTCACTGCACTTTCAGGGCAGTCTGAACCGTAAAATGCTCCCCGTCGTAGTCGATGTCCAGCACGCTCCGATATTTTACCGCAATCTCCCGCATCTGAGCCAGGCCGAAGCCGTGGCTGCCTGTCTCTTCTTTGGTGGTCAGAAGATTTCCCGCCTCATCCGTCCTCAGAGGGCCGGTATAGGTGTTCCGGCACCACACCGCCAGGAAGCCCTGGGTCAGCTTGAGCTTACAGTGCACCTCCCGGGAGCGGGGCGGAGCCACCTTCGCGGCGGCCTCCAGGGCGTTGTCCAGCATGTTGAGCAGCAGGGCGCACAGATCCCCCTCGTCCACCTTCAGCTCTCCCGGCACCAGAACCTGGCAGCGGAAGTCCACCCCCAGCTTCTCCGCCTGATAGGCCGCGTTCTGCAAAATGGCATTGATGGCGGGCTGTTCCGTATAGTTCTGGGTGGACAGGCGCCCTAAATCTCTCTCCAGCGACTCCAGCTTCTGCTCCAGCCCGGCCAGATCTCCCTTCTGGAGCAGCAGATGCAGGGCCACCAGCTGGTTATTCCACTCGTGACGGAGGGCGGCAGTCTGTCGGTTTTTGTCTGCGGCCTGCTGGTAGTTCTCCAGGGTGAGGCGGTACTTGACCTGAGCGGCCCGGGCCTGAGCCTGGCTCTGGATAATGCTGCGGACCAGGTCCAGGGCGGACAGCAGGACGCATACCAGTGTCAGCCACTGGGTCAGCCAGTAGGCAAGTCCGTCATAAATGCCGTGGTGCACCAGATCGCTCACCGCCGTACACAGGTACTCGGCCAGATAGCCGTCCCCGGACAGGGAGAACAGAAATGCGGCCAGCAGGGCGGCGGCGCTCCACAGCGTAATCCAGCCGAAGGACCGCCAGAAACTTCTGCGGCGGTTCATGGCCAGATAGGCCAGCAGGGCGAGAACCGTCAGAAGGCCGAGCCCCGGCCAGGTACAGATGTCCAGCAGAGGCCGGGGGAGAAAATAAGCCCCGGTGCTCTGGGACAGGCGGTATACCGTCAGCCCCATGGCGGCCAGAAGCAGCGGCAGCAGACTCCAGTCCGGCCGGCCCAGCGTCACGCTCAGCAGAAACAGCCCCCACACCAGCACCAGGGCCAGGGCGGCGGCCCCTGCGGGTATAGCGGTCAGATTGGCGTAGGCGATGTCAGAGGCCGTGCTGTATGTGTCATCCATCAGGCGGAGCAGGGGCGGGAAAAGCCCCGGCCCGGCCCCCACCGGGCGCACATCCATGACCAGCGTCTCTCCGCCGCCGGCGGGCAGGGAAATCTGGGTCTGTCCCTGGGCCAGGCCCTCCGCCGCGGCATCAGCAGCGAGGCGGAGCAGCGTCTTTCCGTCCATCTGCACCGCCAGTTCCAGGCCGGAGATCTCGAAAAGCAGCCGCAGCTCCGCCTGCCGCTCCGGCAAAGTGGTGGAGAGACGGTAGTACTCCCCCTCCTCCAGCTCCGGCAGCGGCTCCAGTGGATCAAAGGGGCGCTCCGTTCCCTCGCTTTCTCCCGACACCACAGCGGCAAAGTCCCACTCCAGATACTGTGCGCTGCTCTCCGCCCGGGTGAACTGATGGAGGAAGAGAAGCAGAGCGGCGCACAGGAGCAGGAACGCCGCCGCACACCCTATTTTTATGGCACGCTTCACAGGGCCACCTCCTTCTTGTTTAATATTAATCCATGCCAGACGGCGGGGCAAGCTCCAACAGCCCGCATCTCGAAAATGACCACTTTTACCGCGTAACTTGCACAGCGGATCCAGCCGGTTTTTGATACAATAAAAGCGAAAGATGCGGCCCTATCCCGTTGAGCAGGGCGGAACGTGCACGGGGCCGGATTGCAGAGAATGTCTTGAAGGAGGTACGTGAAATGAGAAGATGGGGAAAACGAATGCTGTCCCTGTTCCTGGCCTTTATTCTGACGGTCATGCTTGTGCCCTCCACGGCCCTGGCTGCCCTGGGGGATCTGCTGCGCAACGACCCGGCGTACAACCAGGAAATTCTGGACGCCCTGCGCCAGATCACCGGGGACGAGGCGGACGCCGAGGCGTACTACGCCCTGCTCCAGCGGTACAATCTGCTGGACGAGGACGGCAACGCCGTGGAAAACTGGTCCGTCACCCTGGACGGAGAGGAACTGACCCTGGACGGGCTGCGGGAGGTCCTGGCCGGGGACTACGACCCGGACAAGCTGGTGTGGGTGGACGGCACCGCCGTCACCCTGGGTAATCTGGACATCATTCTCCAGATTGAGGACTACATTGCCTACATCAGGGACACCTATTTCTCCGGCCAGACCTGGACGGAGGAGGAGCTGGCCGCCCTGGAGAGCCTGCGGGAGCAGGTCAGCAGCAGCGGCATTGAGATTCTGGCCCCCGAGGGGGCGGCGGCCGGCTTCACTAGCCCCACCGGCACCAATCACGATGCCCGGGTGTCCATTCGGGGCGGTTATGCCGGCGTCAAATATTATGATTCTACCGGCGGTGGGAATACCTCCACCAACTATTATTATTTCCCTATCATAAACCTGACCGGGGCGGAGCCGGGGCAGAAGGTCACCTTTATGCTGAACATCAGCAGCAGCCTCACCAATCACCGTACGGTGGAGGTGGAGCTGACAGCGGACGAAACAGGAGAAGCCTCCATCAACACGGAATATGATGGTCAAAGTTACACTACACTTTATGACGCAATTTACCGCGGAGAAGATCTGTTCCAGGTCAGCGGTTACTTCTGGACATATAGCTTTACCATCGCCACGAACGCCCCCGTGTACTTCCAGGGCTACGACATTGAGGGGGCCCTGTTCTCCAATGGGAAGGATACCATGGTGGTGTCCACCACCGGCAGCCAGGAGAGTGTGTCCGCCTATACCGAAAGCGCTGAGGTGACGGGCAAGCTGGCGGCCACCAGTGAAGATGCCGACAAAAACCAGAATATTACCACCGATACATCGATTGTTCTTCAGCTTGATGGCGCGCTGAAGAAAAACCTCGGCTCCGGCGTCTATGACAGCGCGGTGCTGGAGGTGACCGGCCTCGGTGATATAACCGTGTGGGCAGACTATGACGGCGAAGACGGCAGTGGCTGGGAATATGCTCCGGTGCTGACCGATCGGGATGCGTCCGTTGGGTATTATTATCCGAGCGGGGATGGATTTTTGGGCCACCCCTGGTTTCTTTTCGGGCAGTTTGGAAAGTATTTTAATCTGACAGGCACCTACGGCTCGGCCTCCATCCCCGGCGGCCCCTATGGGATGCCGTTCCATACGGAGGTGCTGGGCCCGGTCATTTTTAACGGGCATGAGGTTGAAGGGGATGAAAACAGCGTCTGGGCCATGGTGTCCACAAACGAAAGCGACGACCCCAATGAGGATGATGTCTATCAGGTCTTCGACTGGGAGAACAAATATGCCCCCCTGGATAACGACCAGATGTCAGGCAGCAACGGGATAACGGTCAGCCTGGATCCCAACAGTAAGATCTGGTCGGTGGCAAGGGGCGACTCAAGTATATATATGAAGGAGTCTGGCGGCAATACTTACGGCTATCTGCTGGAGGAGTACAACTTTACCGATGTCGCCTTCACCCTCCACCTGGACAACCGGTTTCCGCCGGAAGTCCAGTCCGTCACCGCCCCGGCGGGGGAGTACTACCCCGGTATGGTGGTGCCCATTGTGGTGAGATACTCCGAGATGGTCAGCCCCGAAGGGGCGTACATCACCGTCAACGGGACGGACGAGCGGGTCTACGCGGCGGACGAGGGCGGCTACAGCCGCTGCCTCACCTTCCCCTATGAGGTGAAGGAGTTGGACAACGCCTCTCTGCGGGTCACCGGCTTCTCCGTCACCGACATCGCCGGAGACTCGGCCAGCGGCAGCAACATGAACGAGGAGCTGACCGGCGTCAGCCTGGTTACTCCCGTCCCCGCCCACGCCTTCGGGCAGCTCTCCGCCCAGGTGGCGGACGCTCTCACCGCCCCCAGGCTGGTGGTCTCCCTGCCTGTAAAGGACGATGATAAGATGACCGCCTGGCTGGCCTCCAGCCTGGTGCCCCTGGAGGGCGGCGCCGGAGGCGAGCAGTTCCAGACCGTCACCGAGGCTAAGGACGGCATGACCCCCGTCTGCATCATTACCGACGCCGACGCTGACGGCACACCGGAGTCCTATCCCCTGGTGGCGGACAGCCAGTCCGTGGCCGGCGCCACCCTTACCGCCTCCATCGACCTGCCCATGAACACAGACGGCGCGGACAAGACCTGGTCGGCGGAGCTGTCCGTAGGCGGCCGGGTGGTGCTGGACAACTGCGCCGCCGCCGTTCAGAGCGCCGCCGCCTTTATCACAGGCGATGATCTGTCGGCCGCGGTGTCCGTGAAGCAGTCTGACGGGACTGGAGACTATAAATATGAGAACCCGGAAAACCCGGTAATCTACGTCCAGGACAACCCCAAAATCACCGCTTCCTTTGCGCTGGCGGAAAAGGACTTCTCCTTCGGCGACACTTCCCGCGTCACCACCTACCAGCTCAACGAGAATGGCAGCGGCTATGCGCTGGACGGCAGCAGCGAAAAAATTCTCGTGGACAGCAGCGCTCACTTTGTCTGGTGGAGCAGCGACCCCGCCGTTGCCAACATCGACGCCAAGGGCGCTGTCACTCCCACGGGCAGCAAGGCGGGCTCTGTGAAATTCTACATCACCGCCCTCAACGGCGGGGTGGCGGGCAAGGCCGTTACGGCGGAGACGGAGGAACTGACCTTCGGCGTGGGCCTGACCCCCTTCCTCACCATCCCCACGCAGCAGTACACCGCCCTGGCTGGGCAGAATGTGTCCATCTACTGGTCCAGCAACCTGTGCGACAAAAACGGGGAGACCCCCACCGCCTTTGCCGTCAAAGTCACCCGGGGGGCCGAGACCGTCTATGAGACGACGGTGACCGGCAATGCCGCCGCTCCCGCCGCCAGCGTCACCATCCCGGCCTCGGTGCTGGAGTACCATTATACCGCCGGCGGCAGCAACATCTTTACCGTCACCGTCAGCTCCGCCTTTGAGGGCGTGACGTACACGGCCGCCACGGTAATTGACCTGTCCTCTCCCCCGGCCACGGTGTCCCTGGACTCCCTGGGCAGCTACTACCTGTCTGACACGGCCGCCAGCGTGCCCATTACCTGGCGCATTGACAATTTTGACCAGAGCAAAGCAGGCGCAGAGTACAAGTTTGAGGTTCTGCGGGGCGATACGGTGGTTGACACGGTGACCTCCGTCAATACCGGCGAGTCCGGCGTAGTGACAGGCAGCTGCAGCCTGCCCATCACCGACGTGCAGGCCGGCGGCAGCCCCACCAGCTACCGGGAGATCTATACTGTAACGCTGGAGGCAAAAAATGCCGCCGACAGCACCTGGAGCCGGGACTCCTTCCTGCTGTATGTCTATGACAACGACGCCCTGAAGATCTGGGTGAACGGCAAGGAAGCGGGGGATAAGCTGGTCATGTCCAACGTGGATGCCATCCGCGACATGGATCAGGCCGACATCCTGGCCCTGAAGCGGGACATCTACCTGAAGGACATGATCTCTGTCAACTACGGCGAGTACGCCTGGGCCGAGGTGGCCGACCAGATCCAGTGGGCCTCGGACAACAATAGCGCCGTCACCGTCAACTACCAGCAGGGCACTCTGTACGAGGACATCCGCAACTTCTCCTATGTCTCCTACCGGCCCACCACCGAGCTGGGCCTGTCCGGCGTGGGGGAGGGCACGGCCACCGTCACCGCCGCCCATAAGCTCACCGGCATTGATGACAAGCTGGACGTCACTGTAGAAACTCTGGAAAACCACCTCTACCTCTTCCAGTGCTATCCCCAGGCAGAGACCACCCTCACCTTCCGGGAGTACGCCGACGAGGCCCGGACCCGGCTCATGCCCAGCGACACAGTCGTCACCTCCGACAGCACCGGCGCGGCGGCCTACTTCTCCGAGTACGGCATCGCCAGCGATGTGTACTGCACGGCCGAAGTGACCGAGGGGAAGGATACCTACACCTACCTGGGCACCTTTTACCAGTCCCTGCTGGAGACCGGCGAGGGCGACTGGACCAAGCTGGAGCGCTACCCCTGCAACACCCTCCAGCTCCGCCGGGCCGCCTATGCCTATGTCTACCTGAAGAATGAGGACGGCACCCCCTATACCGGGGAAATTACCTTCTATGGCGGCGTGTACGTCAACAACGAGTACAGGAAGAACGCCAGGTTTGCCCTCAACAGTTCCGGAGAGGTCAGCCTGTCCGGCAGCGACCCCCAGCAGGTAAAGCTGGGCTCTGACGGCAAGTTGGAGGTCACTATGGACCAGACCCAGTGGGATCTGCCTGACAACGGGGTTACCTCCAGTGATGCCGTGACTTACGCCTTTCTCATTGAGCGGAGCGGCAGCGATTACTACCCTCTGCTCATCGAGATCAACGCCTCTGCCAACCAGGACGCCTATGTCAGCAGCGGCGAGGCGGTGGTGAACTTCCAGGCCAACTCCGCCGGCGGCAAGCGCCCCTATGTGGCCGCCCAGACCACCTGGCAGCCAGGGTATACCGGCGAGCGCTCCATTCTGGGCAGCACCTGGAGCGTAGGTCCCAGCGACAGCTGTCCTGAAGCCGTGGTGCGCACCACTGTGCTCTGGTGGAACGGCGAGACCTCGGAGACTCCGCCCCAGTCCCTGCAGTTTTATACCGACTCCCGCGTGGCCATCGCCGACGGGGCCGGGGAATCCTCCATTGACAACCTGTACTACCCCTTCTCCCCCTACCCCATCACCCGCTATACCGTCACTCTCAACCGTGCCAGCATGGAGGGCATGCTGGGCAGCGGCGAGAGCACCGGCGTGAGCCTGGAGTACTACGCCGACGGCAAGACCCTGTCCCGCAAGGAGACCATGAGCTTCCAGCTGTGCAACATGCTGGACGTGGGCCGGCCGGAGGAGGACCCCCTGGACGGTGCTTCCAGCATTAAGGAGCAGCTGGCCGACATGGGCGGCGCCATCGGCGTCAAGCCCGGCCAGCTCCACAACGGGGACCAGTATGTCCAGGCGGTGCTGAATCTGGTGTCCGACGAAGACTATATCACCGGCGGCTCTAAGTTCTTCCAGATTCAGCTGGCACCCACCACTGACCCCACCAAATTCCTGGGCTTTATCCAGGTCAATGTGAGCAACATGGACGAGAATGTGGCCGGGGTTCAGGCCGATCCCGAGGCCAACAGCCAGAAGCTGAGCGTGGGTCCGGGCAAGGATGAGCTCATGTTCCTCACCGCTCGGAAAACCCTGAACGAGTACAAGGACGGCATTCGCAGCGAGTATAACTCCGCCAAGAACGGGGAGGATCTCCGCAGCCTCAGCGCTCGTCTGAGCGGCTATGCCGAGTCTCTGATCTACTATAACTTCCAGGCCAAGAAGTGGGAAATTCAGATCCTGGACGGCGGCTTCGGCGTGGGCGGCGGCGTCAACTGGTCCTGGTACTGGAATATCATGTGCGGTCCGGTGCCCCTGACCTACTCCCTCAGTGCCGGCGCCTCTGTCAGCATCAGCATGGACGCCCTGGCGGTGTCCTACTACGACACCGCCACCCAGGAGAGCGGCATCGGCACCGACTTCCTCACCGAGCTGCGTGCCTACCTGTATGTACGCTTCTTTGCCGGCGTGGGCATCGACTACTCTGTGGTGGCCTTCAAGCTGGGCGTGTTCGGTCAGCTGTCCATGGACGTGCAGTTCCGCTGGCTCAACCGGCCCTATATTGACGGATTTGACAGCACCATCCACAACGTGGCCGACGGAAAGAATGACGAGGTTCTCAACGCCAACCGTCTGAAAATTGATGGGCAGATCGGCATGGAGATCTTCATCAAGCTTCTGTTCATCAGCTACGAGAAGATCCTCTTTTCCACCGACTTTACCCTCGCAGATATGTATAACCCGGAGACCTGGAACGGCATTGAGGACAGCTGGGCGAAGAATCAGGCCGCCCTTCGGGACACCATCAGCGATTTGGTCAGTGCCGGGGCCATGTCGGTCAACAGTCTGCCCACCGGCGGGCAGGCCCTCACCCTCAACCTGGCCCCCACGCTGGAGAGCCGGGACTACCTGGACGGCGAGGAGCGGGTATGGATGTACGGCATTGCCGCCACCAACGCCCTGGACAGCGTAAGCGGCCTTGCCGGCCTGGAGAGCAATACCTACCCCTATGCCAACCCCATCGTCTCTGACGACGGCTCCATCGTGGTCTATCTGTCCGACATGGGCAGCGACAGCGTGGAGGATACCCGGGCGGTCTTTGCCACCCGGGACGCCGGCGGCGCCTATGTACCGGGGAATGGCGGCACATCCGGCCCTGTGGCCATCTCTGAGGGCGGCTATGGCGACAGCCAGCTGAGCCTGTCCGGCGGCGGGGACTTCGCCGTGTCCGCCTGGGTGCGGGAGACGGTAAGCCTGTCCAAGGACGCCGGCGCGGTGCTCACCGACCAGGACCAGATGATGCAGCTCAACGGCACCGACGTGTACGCTGCGGTCTATACGGACGGCAGCTGGACTGCCACCCCGCTGAGCAGCAACGGCGAGCCGGATCTGGCCCCTGTGGCCGCGGCGGCCAATGGGAAGGCCATCGTGGCCTGGCGGTCTGTGGCCACTACGGGCAAGCAGGTGTCCGGCGAAGACGGCGCCGCCTATGCCAACCTGGTCGACTTTGACCAGAAGGACACCATCGTATACAAAATCTATCTGGGCGACGGCAAGTGGAGCGATATGTTCACCCTGTACAACGGCACCTCCGGCAATGTGAAGGGCATCGTGGCGGACATGCTGTCCGACGGCACCGCCGCTGTGGCCTATACCCTGGACACCGACGGGGACGACAGCACCACCGCCGACCGGGAGATTGTCTACGCGGTCATTGATACGCAGGGCAATGTAGTACGCAGCGTCCAGGTCACCAGAGACGCCTATCTGGACGAGAACCCCCAGCTGACCTCCGTCACCTTCCCCGGTTCTGACGAAGCGCGCTTTGTCCTGGGCTGGTACACCGAGCAGTCGGTGTCGGCCGACAGCGCCTCCGCACTGGACGGCGGAACGGGCAGCGCCGACGAACAGCTGAGCACCTCCGACATCCGCCTTATCGACTTTGACGGGAGCGGCGTGGCCGGCCAGCTGCTGCCCGACTCCATCAGCCGGGTGGCCTCCGACGCCGACGTGTCCATCACCTCCAACTTCCGCTTCACCAAAAACGCGGATAAAATCACCGATCTGTCCATCCTCTGGGTGGAGCGGTACGAGGGCGAGCCGGAGGCCCTGAAGGGCCAGAGCACCACAGGCGGCGGTGAGGAAAATCCGGATCTGTCCACCCTGGCCGCCGAGCGGGACGTGCTCAAAGGCGTCAAATTCTACACCTACGGTGAGAAGAACGAGCTCATCCGCTTCACCAGCGCCATCGATGTGGCGGAGATGGATAGCGGCACCCTGATCGACCACTTTGACGCCTATGTCAGCGACCGCGCCGCTAATGAGATCAAGGCGGTCATCCTGGGCACCACATATGGCGCAGGCAAGGGTACGGAAAACCGGATTGTCACCCTGGCCGACGGGGAGACTGAGGTGAAGGTTACGGTTCCCACCCAGACCACCCAGATGTATACCGCCACTGAGACCTATCAGGATAAAATCGCGGTGTCCAACCTGCTGGCGGACTATGAGACCGTCCGGCTGGGCGCCGCCACCCAGATCCGCTTCACCGTGGAGAACCAGGGCATCCATGCCATCAGCAGCCTGGATATCCAGGTGGGGGATGTCATCACGCCCTACACCGGCCTGAACCTGCTGCCCGGCGACAGCGTCCAGCTGTACGCGGACTACACGGTGCCGAAGAGCGGCGTAGAGGACCCCGCCTATACGGTGACCGCCCACTTTGACGAGCGCACCGGCGCCGCCGGAAGCGCCAAAACCGAGGAGGTCCTCTACCAGGGCCTGCTGCGCAATACCACTCCCCTGAACCAGGTCAGCGGCACCGTCTATCTGGATCTGCCTGACGTGGAGATCACCGACGCCAGCATCGTCAGGGAAGAGAACGGTCAGCGTACCATCCAGATTAAGCTCAACAACCACTCCGACGCGGTGGTGGACCAGTCCGGCCGCAGCGTCCGCCTCAGCTTCTACACCGACGCTACCTGTGAGAACCCCATCCCGGCCAGATATTTTGCCGGCGGAAGCGGCGATGAGGGCTACACAGTTACCATCAGCGACGCTGCCGGTCTGTCCATGGTGGATGAGGGCGGCTACTCCCTCCAGGTGACCTTCAACATTGGAGAATATGTCAAGGGAGACAGCGGCGAGGTCCGTGAGATCCCGGAGAACGGCGTCACCATTTATCTGAAGGCCGAAGTGCTGGAGGACAGCGAAAGCGATGGCTCTCTCCTGAGCTGGCTTCTCACCCTGGGCGAGCCTGCCGGCGAACCCATCGTTCTGGGCGAGCCCACCTCCTCTGACAACTATGCCGCAGTCACCTGTGACAACCTGAGCGTCCGCACCGGAAAGGATGTGTCCATCGACAGCGATTTCAGCATGGAGGGGGGTACCACAACCGTCCATGTGACGCTGCAGAACACCCGTCTGAACGGGACCACCACCGGCAACGTGATTGTCACGCTGCTGGATGAGAGCGGCAATGTGCTGGAGCAGAAGCAGAGCTACGGAACCGGCAGCGGTCTGATCACCCTGGGCGCCGAGGAACGTAAGGCCCTGACCTTTACCTTCGAGCAGGCTGGCGCGTCCGCCGTGGTGACCTACTCCGACCTGATTCTGGAGGACGAGGGAGCGGACAACGCAGAGCTTGACAGTCTGACCTTTACCAATATCCCCGGCATTACACTGGACAGCTTTGTGGAAGACCCCGACCAGCCCGGCACTTATCGCACCTCTGCGTCCACCTTCAATCTGACCTTCACCGGCGTGGTCGCCTCCTCGGCCAGCGGCCGTGCCCAAATCAGCCTGAACGGCAGTGCAGGGGGCGGCAATGTTCTCGGCGAGACAGTTCCGCTGACGCCCGGCGAAGTGAGCACCATTACAATTACGGTCACATCCGGCAGCGAAGCCGCCAAGACCTATATTCTGACCGTGAATAACGGCGCGCCGTCCGCCGGCGGCAGCACATACTGGTCTGTGACCGTACAGGACACGGAACAGGGCTCTGTTACGGTGAACCCCACTCGGGCGAGCCAGGGGACTGCTGTGACCATTACCACAGCGCCCGACGACGGCTGCCAGGTGGAGCGCGTCACCGTCACCACCGGGAGCGGCCGCGAGATCCCGGTTACGCGGACGCAGGCCAATACTTACACCTTTGTCATGCCCGCCGGTTCTGTGTATGTGAACGTGCAGTTTACAGAGGCGGGCGCCCTGTGGAACAATCCGTTCACCGACGTGTCTGCAGACGCCTGGTACTATGATGCGGTGCACTATGTCTGGGAAAACGGTCTGATGAACGGCACCAGCGCCGCCACCTTTGAGCCCACCGCACTCACCAGCCGTGCTATGAGCGCCACCGTTCTCTGGCGGCTGGAGGGCAGCCCGGTGGTCAACGCCCTGATCCCCTTCGACGATGTGCCCGAGGGCCGTTGGTATTCCGAGGCGATCCGCTGGGCGGCCAGCCAGGGCATTGTGGACGGCTGCGGCAACGGCCTCTTCCTGCCGGACGACAGCATCACCCGGGAACAGATGGCCGCCATTCTCTTCCGCTACGCCCAGTACAAGGGCATGGACACCGCCGCCTCTTCGGAGTGCCTGAGCGCCTTCCCCGACGGCAGCCAGGTCAGCGGCTGGGCCCGCTCCGCCATGAGCTGGGCTGTGGAACAGGGCTTAATCCAGGGCACAGGTTCCGTGCTCAATCCTCAGGGCGGCGCTTCCCGCGTGGAGACCGCTGCCATTCTGATGCGTTTCATTGCACTGGCCTCAGAATCATCCACTGCGGCCGGCTGAATCCCCCTCCCCCATCCGGGTTGGGAGGCCTTGCCGGATTTGTCTTTGACATTCCGCTGACGCGGTCAGCGAAGTTCTTCCCTTTTCATGTATCCCTGCGCCGGCTTAGCCAGGCCTGTTATCTTCCGCGCCGTTAAAACGCCGGACGAAAGCATCACCGCCGCCAAATTCCTCTTTCTCGGGAATCTGGCGGCGGTGATGTTATGTTTATGTGCAGCTAAATTCTGTGGTTACTGGCCGGCGGTATTGGCGGCCTTCCGGGCCTTCAACTTCTGGCGGCAGATAAAGTGGGCCGCGCACAGTCCCAGCGGCGCCGCATTCGCCACGCCGCAGAAGTCTCCCCTTTCTTCCGTATCCTTGCCATATTTTTTCTTCTGAACTGTCTTTTTCACGCCAGCCAGCCGGCCCATTCCCGGGCAAACAGGTTGTCCTTCAGACAGGCGAAGTAGAACGCACCGCTCATAGGCGCATCCGCCAGATCAAACCGCGCCAGAGTTCCTTGGGCCAGCTCCCGTTCCACTGCGGGGGCATACAGGAAAGACACGCCCAGTCCATCCACAACCAAGGACTTGATTGTGGAAAAGTCGCTGATGGTGGACACTTTGGAAAAGCTGCGCAGGGTACGGTTCTGTCGGCGCAGGGCTTCTTCAAAGATGGCCCGGGTGCCTGAGCCCATCTCCCGGATAAGAATCCGCTCCTGTTCCAGCTCCTCCATGGCAGCCGCCCGGCCGGCCAGCCTGTGTCCCGGCGCACAGACGCCGAAAAATTCCTCCCGGCGGTACAGTCTGGTCTCATACCTGCTCCGTTCAAAAAAGCCCTCCACCAGCACAAAGTCCAGCCGCCCCGCCTCCAGAGCCCGGAGCAGCACCTGGGTGTTGTCCACCATGAGGGAGAAAGAGGCCTCCGGGTGTTCCCGCAGAAATCGCTCCACCTTGGGGGCGATGACGAACTCGCCGATGGTCTTGGAGGCCCCCACCCGCAGAGACACCGGCGCGGGGACCGCCATGGCCTCCTCCGCCTTTCTGCTGTTATAGGCCAATGAGCGGGTGTACTCCCGCAGTCTCAGCCCGGCCTCGGTCAGCCGGAGCACCTTCCCCTCGTAGGAGAAAAGGCGGCAGCCGTAGTGGTCCTCCAGGTAGTGGATGTGGTGGGTCACCGCCGGCTGCGTCAGGCAGAGCCGTTCTGCCGCCCGGGTATAGTTCATGGTCTCGCACAGGACAAGAAAGGTATTCCATCGGGAGTCCAGCATAGCGCATCACCTATTATTTCAGCTTATGGAGGCATTACAAATCTTCATTTCATTTTATCGCTCTTTGGGGTTATAATCAAGGGCACTCAACGGAATACAAGAAAGAGAGAGAAATCCATCCATGAATTTTGTCAAACGAATTGGGCCCGGTCTGGCGCTCTGCCTGCTCCTCTCCATCCCCAGCTGGCTGCTGGGCCGTCTGTTCCCCGTGGTAGGCGGGCCGGTGTTCGCCATTCTGGCCGGCATGCTGGTGTCCCTGGTTCTGAAGGATCGGACCCGCTATCAGGCGGGCATTGCCTTCACCTCCAAGAAAGTTCTTCAGTACGCAGTCATCCTGCTGGGCTTCGGCCTGAATCTGTCGGAAATCGCCAAGGTGGGCGCCAAATCTCTTCCCATTATCTGCACTACGGTCTCCATGTCCCTCATCATCGCCTTTCTCATTCGGAAGTGGCTGAAGATGCCCAACAACATCTCCGTGCTGGTAGGCGTCGGCTCCTCCATCTGCGGCGGCTCTGCCATCGCCGCCACCGCCCCTGTCATCGGCGCGGACGACGAGGAGATCGCCCAGTCCATCTCCGTCATCTTCCTGTTCAACATTCTGGCGGCTCTGCTGTTCCCGACTTTGGGCGGAGTGATGGGCATGAGCAACGAGGGCTTCGGCCTCTTTGCCGGCACTGCCATCAACGACACCTCCTCCGTGACTGCCGCCGCCTCCACCTGGGACACCCTTCACGGCACCAACGGCGCGGTGCTGGAGTACGCAACCATTGTCAAGCTGACCCGCACCCTGGCCATCATCCCCATCACCCTGGCTCTGGCCTTCTGGCGTACCTGGCAGGTCAAGCGGGGCGGGGCCGTCTCCAACGGCTCCTTTGACCTGAAGAAAATCTTCCCCTTCTTCATCCTGTTCTTCGTCCTGGCCTCCATTGTCACCACAGTCACCACTATGGCGGGGGCTGACCCTGCACTGTTCCAGCCCTTCAAGGCCCTGTCCAAGTACTTCATCATTCTTGCCATGGCGGCCATCGGCCTGAACACCGACCTGGTCAAGCTGGTCAGAACCGGCGGCAAGCCCATCTTCATGGGCGTCTGCTGCTGGGCGGGCATCACCTGCGCCAGCCTTGTCATGCAGCACCTTCAGGGCCTGCTGTAAGGCCGCGGCGGCGTCCCGCAGCGCCGTATGTCACAACCTCCGGCTAAGCCGGAGGCTTGATTAAGCCCTATAAGGGCATAATACAGACAATACCCCTAAAGGGGGC
>NZ_CALXGI010000031.1 GCF_944387805.1 uncultured Pseudoflavonifractor sp.
CGGCGGACAAGCCCTTCAAGAAGTCGGCCACCTGCGTGGGCGACGTGCTGGGCCGGTACCACCCCCACGGCGACGCCAGCGTCTACGACGCCCTGGTCCGCCTGGCCCAGGACTTCTCCATGCGCTACATGCTGGTGGACGGCCACGGCAACTTCGGCTCCATCGACGGCGACCCCCCGGCCGCCTACCGCTACACCGAGGCCCGGCTGAGCAAGATCTCCGACGAGATGCTCCGGGACATCGAGAAGGACACGGTGGACTGGGACCCCAACTTTGACGAGACCCGGAAGGAGCCCAAGGTGCTCCCCTCCCGGTTCCCCAACCTGCTGGTCAACGGCTCCAGCGGCATCGCCGTGGGCATGGCCACCAACATCCCGCCCCACAACCTGACCGAGGTCATCAACGCCACCATCTGCGTGCTGGAAAACCCGGAGGCCGAGCTGTCCGACCTGATGGAGCACATCAAGGGCCCCGACTTCCCCACCAGGGGCATCATCATGGGCCGGTCCGGCATCCGGGCCGCCTACGCCACCGGCCGTGGCCGTCTGTGCGTCCGGGCCCGCACCGAGTTTGAGGAGTTCGGCAAGGACCGCATCCGCATCATCGTCACCGAAATCCCCTACCAGGTCAACAAGCGCATGCTCATCAAGAACATGGCCGACCAGGTGGAGGACAAGCGTCTGGACGGCATCAGCGACATCCGGGACGAGTCCGACCGCAACGGCATGCGGGTGGTCATCGAGCTCAAGCGGGACGCCAACCCCCAGGTGGTGCTCAACCGGCTCTTTGCCCAGACCCAGCTCCAGACCACCTTTGCCATCAACATGCTGGCCCTGGTGGAGACGGGCGGCAAGCTCCAGCCCCGTATCCTCTCCCTGCGCCACATCCTGGACGAGTATATCGCCTATCAGGAGCAGGTCATCATCCGCCGCACCAAGTACGACCTGAAGAAGGCCCAGGAGCGCGCCCACCTGCTGGAGGGCCTGCTCATCGCCCAGGACAACATCGACGAGGTCATCCACATCATCCGCTCCCGGTACGACGACGCCAAGGAGAAGCTGATGGAGCGCTTCTCCCTGGACGACGTCCAGGCCCAGGCCATTCTGGACATGCGCCTCAAGGCCCTCCAGGGACTGGACCGGGAGAAGCTGGAGGCCGAGTACAAGGAGCTGGAGGAGCGCATCGCCTACTTCGAGAAGCTGCTGGGCTCCGAGGAGATGCTCCGGGGCGTGCTGAAGGACGAGCTCACCGCCATCCGGGACAAGTACGGCGACGACCGGATCACGGAAATCCAGGACGTGGAGGACGAGATTGACATCGAGGACCTCATCGAGGAGGAGGAGTGCGTCTTTACCCTCACCGCCGGGGGCTATATCAAGCGGCTCCCCGCCTCCACCTACAAGACCCAGCGCCGGGGCGGCAAGGGCATCACCGCCATGGCCACCAAGGAGGAGGACTACGTGGACACGGTCTTTACCGCCTCCACCCACGACTTCATCCTCTTCTTCACCAACAAGGGCCGGGTCCACCGGAAGAAGGGCTATCAGATCCCCGAGGCGGGCCGCACCGCCAAGGGCAGCAATCTGGTGAACATCCTGCCCATTGAGCAGGACGAGAAAGTTACCGCCATGATCCATCTGCGGGAGTTCCCCGAGGACCGGTACCTCACCATGGTCACCCGCAACGGCACGGTGAAGCGTATCCAGCTCTCCGCCATCAACACTGCCCGCAAGGCGGGCATCCGCTGCATCACCCTGGAGGAGGGGGACGAGCTCATCGCCGTCCGGGAGACCGACGGCGACCAGGCCATCCTCATTGCCACCCACGACGGCATGTCCATCTGCTTCAAGGAGACCGACGTGCGCTGCATGGGCCGCGACGCCTGCGGCGTCCGGGGCATCAAGCTCCGGGAGGGGGACTATGTCATCGGCGCGGCCCGGGCCAAGGCCGGCCACCAGGTCCTCATGGTCACCGAGAACGGCTACGGCAAGCGGACCGAAATGGACGAGTATATCCGCTCCGACGGCCCCCAGAACCGTGGCGGCTATGGCCTGAAGGGCTACAACGTCACCGAAAAGACCGGCCCCGTGGTGGGGGTCAAGGTGGTCAGCGACGCCGACGACATCCTGGTCATCAATGACGCGGGCGTCATCATCCGTATGGCGGTGTCCGGCATCTCCACCTATGGCCGCGCCGCCCAGGGCGTGAAGCTGATGAATCTGGATGAAGGTGTAAAGGTGATTTCCTTTGCGCGCACCGATCACGAGGAGGAGGAACCCGCCCAGGAGGAAGAGACTTCCAGCCCTGACACCCCCGCTTCCACCGACTCCGACGGCTCTGTGGAATAAAAACCCGGTTTCTGAGCCCATGACAGCTCCGGCGGCCTTTGGGCGGGGTATCTGACCCCGCCCAGAGCCGTCCTCTCCCCAAAACCCGGCCCCAATGTGGAAAAAATATGGCGCTGACGGCGGAAAGGAGCATGGAGATGGCAGAGTACCGCAGCATGAAGCGCCGTCTGCTGATGGTGCTGTTCGGGCTGTTTCTCACCTTTATGCCCCTGGTCTCCCCCGGAGACGCCCATGTACTGGGGTTTCTGGCGGTGCTGCCCGGCGGGCCCTGCACCGCCGCAGGCATTCTGCTGCTGTTGTCCGACTGGAAGAAGCTGCGCGTCCACCGGGACGTGCTGCGGCAGCTGGGGCTGGTGCTGCTGGCCGTGGCCGGCGGCATGGCCTGCCTTGCGGGTATGGTGTCCTTCCTGCTGAAGGGCGGCGGGGAGATGGCGCTGGATCTGCTGCTGCTGGGCGTGCTGTCGGTGGCGGCGGGCGTGTAGGAGCTGCGTGAGGCCGCCGCCGGAGGCCAAAACCCGTTTTCAAAGCCCAAAAAGAAAAAAAGAGAAAAAAGCGCCGCTGAAGCAGGGTGCCCGCCGTGGAGAAAAGGAGGAGCCTATGAATCACCGCAGACGAAGACGCATGACCATCCGCCCCAGCAAGGGCATGATCACCTTCAGCCGGGTGTTCGGCGGGATTTTCGCCGCCGTTGCCCTGGGATTTGTGTATATCGGCGTCACCGAGCTGCTGCCCAACGCCGGGCCCTTCGGCCTGATCTGGACTCTGATGGCCCTGTGCTTTGCGGGCATCGGCATCTACGGCGCCTGCAACAAGAAGGGCCTGTATTTCTCCTATGAGTGGAGCATCGACGAGGAGAGCGAGGGGGACTCCCCCCTCCCGCCCTCTGAGGGCTCAGCCGCCCACAGCGCCGAGGCCCGGCTGGCCGAGCTCCAGCGGCTCTACGATCAGCACCTCATCACCGCCCGGGAGTTTGAGGAGAAGCGGCAGGAGATCCTCCGGGATCTGTAAGCGGCTGCATTTCCCACAGAAACACCGAAAAAGGAACCAAAACCATGAAAACCGTAACGATTTATACCGACGGCCACATTTGCTGCGCAAATGCGGGATATGTCCAACCCGGCTCCCGCCGGGGCTGGACAACAGGCGCCGCCGGAAGGGAGCGAGCATGAAAACAGTCACCATCTACACCGACGGCGCCTGCTCGGGCAACCCCGGTCCGGGCGGCTGGGGAGCCATCCTGATGTACGGCACGTTCAAGAAGGAGCTCTCCGGCGGCGAGGGCCACACCACCAACAACCGCATGGAGCTGACAGGGGTCATCACGGCCCTGGAGGCCCTGAAGGAGCCCTGTGTGGTGGAGCTGTACTCCGACTCCAAGTACGTCATTGACGCCCTCCAGAAGGGCTGGGCCAAGAGCTGGAAGGCCAGGGGCTGGGTGAAGGCGGACAAGAAGCCCGCCCTGAACCCGGATCTGTGGGAGCGGCTGCTCTCGCTGTGCGAGCGCCACACCGTCAACCTCCACTGGGTCAAGGGCCACGCCAGCAACCCGTACAATAACCGCTGCGACGAGCTTGCGGTGGCGGAGAGCAAAAAGTATAAATAACAAAAAGACCCGGATCACTGGAGATTTCCAGTGATCCGGGCTTTTTTATTCACTCTTCAAAAAAGAACAGGGACTCAATGGGGGTTGAGAGAACCTTGGAGATATCCATGGCCAGCTTGAGGGAGGGGTTGTACTTCCCCGCCTCCAGCCGGAGGATGGTCTCCCGGCGCACACCCACCCTGACGGCCAGATCCTCCTGAGTCAGGCCGGCCAGGACGCGGTATTTCTTAATCTCACAGCGGAAGGGCTCGCCCATCAGTCCACCGCCCTGTCCAGCACCAGCGTGAGCACCGGAGAGAGGATCATCCCCAGGGCGTACCCCAGGGAGCCCACCAGCAGCACCATTTCTCCGCTCACGCCCTTGTCCAGCAGAAAGAGCAGGAGGAAGGAGAGCAGGGTAAAGAAGGTCAGCAGCAGCATACCCGCCCGGCGGCGGTTGGCCAGCAGGCGCTCGTCCACGCCCCCCTTCTCCAGCAGATGCCAGAAAAAGAAGGCCAGAAAGCCGAAGAAGATGAAAAAGAAGTAATTTGGGCTGCCGTCGTGCTTGGGCAGGAAGCCCAGCAGGCCCAACAGGCTGAAAAGACTAAACCAGGGCGACACGGTGCGGACAGTACGGGCGCGATCCATAAATTTCTCTCCTTTGATATGATAAATATATCACTTTATATGAGAAATATATCACATTATACCGAAGCTGTCAACTGTTGATTCAAATGGATGCAATGATGCAACAAAAACGGGGTGGATCACCGGAATTTCCGGTGATCCACCCCGTTTCTGATCAGAAAGTGCGGTTTTTATTCCCTGATGATGACCCCGAACCGCCGGGCCAGCTGGGCGGCCTGGAACAGGTCTACCACCGCCCCCTTCAGCTCCCCGGCAGAGGCGGAAAACACCGGCTCAATGAGGGTGCAGGAGGTCAGATCCACCCCGGCCAGGGGGGTCTGGAAGAAGTTTACCCGGGTGAGGGCGCACCGATCCAGGGAGAGGCCCCTGACCCGGCAGCCGGACAGGGCGGCCTCCTCCATGGAGCAGTCCCGGAAGGACACGTCCCGCAGGGCGGCGGCGTTGCAGTTGGCCAGGTCCAGCCGGCAGCGGGAGAAGGCCACGTCCCGGAGGGAAGCGCCGGAGAAGCCGGCGCCCAGGGCCTTGCAGTCCTCCAGGGCGCACCGGGTCAGGCTGGCCTTTGAAAAGCGGCACTGGGACAGGTCGCAGTCCTGGAAGAGCACGTCCCGCAGGGTGGCTGCGGCAAAGGAGCACCCCGCTAGCCTGCACCGGACAAAGCGGCAGCCGGACAGTTCCAGCTCCGCCAGATCCCGGACTGTGACGGTCTGCCCCACAAAGTCCAGCCCCTCCAGGCACTCTCCCTCTTCCGCGGCCCCGGGGGCCAGGGAGAGAAAATCCGCCGGCTCCCCTGAAGCAGGCAGAATGGGCGTTTTTACCACGGCACACGCCTCCCTTTTCTTCCGCATAGGTATGGCCTTGCCGCCCCATGCGGCGTTCTCTGACAACAGAGTACCATGCCCGACGCAGGAATACAATGGCCGGACGAAAAAGCCCCCGGATCAGCCAGATTTTGGCTGATCCGGGGGCTGAAACCTGTTGTCCACTGTTTTGCGGCGCAATGTGGAAAACATCACCCCAGATGATCGGGGAGATAGGCCTCTTTTTTCAGCTTCTGGAGGTAGCGGACCTTTTTCCGCCGGTACCACACGCAGTTGAATACGTTGCCCAGAATGAGGATGTTGCCGCACAGGTAGAGCCACAGCAGCAGGATGACCACTGAGGTCAGGGACCCATACACCAGCGAGTACCGGGAGGACAGGCCGATGAACCAGGAGAACAGGATAGAGGCGGCCACCAGGGACACGGAGGCCAGGACGCCGCCGGTGAGAATCGGGGGCCGGGGCTTGCCTCTGGGGGCGGATATGCGGTAAACCAGCAGCACGAACAGCAGCACCAGGCAGAACAGGATGGGAAAACGGAGCCACTGCCAGTCCCAGGGCAGGTCGTTGGGGTTGAGATGGAAAAAGTCCTCCACCAGGTTGAACAGCCAGCCGCCGGTGAGCACCACCACCAGCGACAGGTAGATGGTGACCAGGAACAGGATGGAGAAGGCCACGCTGGCGATAATCTGGAAGATGCCGGTGTAGGTTTTGCGCTCGTAGATGTCGCTCATGATGTTCATCAGTGCCCGGAAGGCGGCGGAGGCGGAGAAGAGGGTGGCGGTCAGGCCGGCCACCAGCATGCCGGTGGACTGGTTGGTGCTGATGTAGCCCACGTACTCGGCTACCACATCCAGGGTGCCCCGGGGGAGAAATTCTTCAATGCCGCTGAGCAGAGCCACCGGGTCCAGCTTCAGCAGGCCCACAAAGCCGTTGACGCAGATGAGCACCGGGAAAAAGGTGAGAATTAAAAAATAGGCCAGCTCGGCGGCGGACCGGGACACATTTTTGCTGAAATAAAGGTCAACCATCTCCCGGATGAACTTTACCGGGCTGGAATTCCATACTGCGCCCATAAAACCGCCTCCTCTCCCGCCGGCTCCGGCCGGCGGCGCTGCTTTATGCAGTATTATAGCATACTCTCTTTTCCAAGGCAAATTGCGCGCCAAAACCAGGAAATAAAGACAAAAAACCGCCTGCTTTAACAGCAGGCGGCTCTTCATTCCGCTCTTTCCGGCGCGATCAGGCCAGCTTGTTGAGCTTGATGGTCATGCTGCTCTTCTTGCGCGCGGCGTTGTTACGGTGCAGCAGACCGTGGCCCACAGCCTGGTCCACAGCCTTGACAGCCACCTTGTAAGCGCCCTCGGCCTCGCTGCGGTTGCCCTCGGCCACTGCGGCCTCAAACTTCTTCAGATCAGTCTTGATGGCAGACTTGGCGGCCTTGTTCTGCGCGGCCTTGGTCCGGCTGACCAGCACACGCTTCTTGGCAGACTTAATATTCGGCAAACCAAACACCTCCTCCGATGACGATTAACGTATCTGCAATACGCATAGTTTGCCCGTAGCAGATTTATATTGTACCAGCACAAGAGGAAAAATGCAAGAATAAATTAAAAAAATTTGTCCACTTTTTGAATAGACAGGGCTCAGACGCTAAAAATAGTGCTTACATGCGGGAAAAATACCATATGTAGAGGGGCGCGAAACCTCTGATTTTGGAGGAAGGGTGAAAAAGCGGTGCTTGGACGGAGAACGGACCTGGCGGTGGAGGCCAGAGGAATCTGGGCGGAGGAGGCCCGTGGGGCCGCGCCGGAGGGGGTCAGAACCCGGGAGACGGAGCGGGAGGGCTTCCCCGTCACCCGGGTGGACATTCTGGACGAACAGGGGGCCCGGGCCCTGGGCAAACCGGAGGGGGCCTATGTGACGGTAGAGCTGGACTGCCTGGAGCGGCGGGAGGAGGACGCCTTCGGCCGGGCGGCCCGGGCGGTGGCGGCGGAGCTGCGGGCCCTGCTGGACCTGAAGCCGGGAGAGGGAGTGCTGGTGGTGGGGCTGGGCAACCGGGCCATCACCCCCGACGCGGTGGGTCCCCTGGCGGTGGAGCACACCATGGTTACCCGCCATCTGGTGGAGAAGCTGCCCGGGCACTTTGGGTCCTTCCGGCAGGTGTCCGCCCTGGCGGCGGGGGTGCTGGGCACCACCGGCGTGGAGAGCGGCGAGCTGGCGGCGGCCATGGCGGGGGCGGTGAGGCCCGCCCGGGTGGTGGCGGTGGACGCCCTGGCCTCCCGCAGTCTGTCCCGGCTGTGCCGCACGGTCCAGATTGCAGACACGGGTATTGTCCCCGGCTCCGGGGTGGGCAACGCCCGGGCCGCCCTGAACCGGGACACCCTGGGGGTGCCTGTTATCGCTGTGGGCGTGCCTACGGTGGTGGACGCGGCCACCCTCTGCGCCGACGTACTCGCCGAGGCGGGGCGCCCCGGCCTGGACCCGGGCGCCCTGGGGGACGGGGGCAGAGGGGTCATCGTCACCCCGCGGGAGATTGACAGACAGGTGGCCGACATCGCCAAGGTCATCGGCTACGGCATTAACCTGGCCCTTCAGGAGGGCCTCACTGTGGCCGACGTGGACATGTTCCTCAGCTGAGGGGGGCACTTCCATTTCCCGGGGAAATTTGGTATAATAGCCGCAAAGCGGCGACTATACTTTGCTTACAGCCGTTTTTCCCGCCCCTTCCGGGGCAACCGAAAAATCCGGCTGATGGTACCGTCCATGGCATCATCACAGAGCCGCAATCATCCGCCCGGCCCTCCGGGCGGGAGACTGGAGGGATTCCACCAGTGAGAAAGATTAGGTGCGACAACTGCGGCAAGGTCTATGACGGCGACGCCCGGGACTTCTGCCCCTCCTGCGGCCGCCGCACTCCCCGGGAGGACGCCGGGGGCAACACCGGGCATTTTCAGTTCCATGAGTCCCCGTCCCCGGCGCCCGAAGGTCCGGAGCCGGTGGCGGAGCCCCCTGTCCGGCGGGGCGGCGGCGTTCTGCTGCTCCGGGTGCTCATTGTCATCGGGCTGGCGGTGTGCGCGCTGCTCATCGCCTGGGGCGTGGTGCGCTACCAGACCAGGGACAGCGGCCCCATCCCCTTTGTGGCCGAGGACACGGATACCTTCGCCGTGGGCGGCCTGACGGTGTCGGTGGACGGCGTGTCCTGGGTGGAACTGGACCGGAGCTCCCGGCTGTGGTGGGCGGACTTTGACCTGCTGGCCGTGGATGTGACCGTCACCGGCGGCGACAGCCTGGACTGGGACTACCCCACCGGTGAAATTTACCTGGCCCTGGACGGGGGACACTACCTCCCTCCGCTGGAGGACAGCACGGCCCTGGACATGCTCTCGGAGCTGGGGGTGGAGGCAATCACCGCCTATGACCTGCTGTGGCAGGATCCTCTGGAGGGAAAGCTGCTGTTCTATGTGCCCAAGGGCTTTGACAGCGCCGTACTGTGCCTGGAGGAGCGGACCGGCAGGGACGAGACGGAGCGGGTGACGGCCATCCATACATATGCCGTCGCCCTGCCCGCGCGGGAGGAGGAAGCGCCGTGAAAAAGCACTGTGCCCAATGCGGAAAGAGCTGGCATGGCCGGCGGGACACCTGTCCCCGGTGCGGGTCCGACCGGATCTATGAGGCTGGCGGCGGCTGGGAGAAGCCGGCGCTCATCGCCGTGGCGGCGGCCATTGTGCTCATCGCCGCGGCCCTCTTTGCCACCAGGGAGGAGCGCTACTGGCACGAGACGGACATCTCCGCCCAGATGGTCTCCGCTGTGCGGGAGGGGCCCTCGGAGGAGTACGAGGACGAGAGTCTGTGGCGGGTCCGGGTGGAGGTGGAGAACCAGGGCAATTTTGACGCCTGGATCAGCCTGGACTACTTTGATTTTTACGATGAAGAGGACTGGTGGCTGGACTGTGAGCCCGACTACCCGGTCTACCTGGCCGACGAGGACCGGCAGGCCTGGCATGAGGTGTGGCTCCCCGCCGGACAGAGCACCCAGCTGGAGTGTATTGTCTCCGTGCCCGACGGGGCGGAGGAGCTGGTGATGGAGTACTCCACCCAGAACTACGGTACCGGCCGGGCCAGGACATCCCTCTCCCTGACCGGGGGAGCGTAAAAAGGAGCGACGCAAGTGGACAATATCATTCTCATCGGCATGCCGGGCTCAGGCAAGAGCACCGTGGGCGTTCTGCTGGCCAAGACCCTGGGCTACGGCTTTCTTGACACCGATCTGACCATCCAGCAGCGGGAGGGGGCCCTGCTCCAGGAGATTCTGGACCAGCGGGGGCTGGAGGCCTTCCTGAACGCGGAGGAGGCGGCCATCTGCTCGGTGGCGTGCAGCGAGACGGTCATCGCCCCCGGCGGCAGCGCGGTGTGCCGGGAGGGGGCCATCGGCCACCTGAAGCAGCTGGGCACTGTGGTATACCTGTGGGTGTCCCTGGAGGAGCTGAAGGGGCGGATCAGCAACATGAGCAGCCGGGGCATCGCCCTCTCTCCCGGCCAGACCCTGGCCGACCTGTACAGCTGCCGGGCGCCTCTGTACGAGAAGTACGCCGACGTCACCGTGGACGCCGGCGGCCAGACCCTGGAGGAGACGGTGGCCGCCGTGCTCCGGGCCCTCATCGCCCGCCGGGACGGGCAGTAAAAAAGCCTTCCCCTTGAGGGGAAGGCTGGTCATAGCAAAGTAAATGGGGTCCCCGCGGAAGGCGGTACGCCTTTCGTGGGGAGAGGAGCCGCAGCGGAATGAATAAGCTTTGTCTCAATACGGGGTCCCCGCCGGGCTCATGGCCCGGTGGGGAAAGGAAGAGCAAGGGAGCGGTGCGAGGAATGGCCGTTCAGGCCGTTCCGAGACAGAGCGGACTTTGCGAGGACGCCGCGAACGATATGACGCTTGCGGCGACGAGTCTCCGACGGGGTACTTTTCACCGGCGAAAAGTACCCAAAAGCCGCCGGGGACACAGGCGCGGAAGGGCCCTTTTAGGGCCAAACGCGCCCGTTTCCCCGGACCCCTTTCAGAGTACGTCCGGCGGCGGTGGTGTCCAATGACCCGCCAAACTTGATAGCAGTTACTATGCCGGTTCGGTGCCCCGCGTACCGCTCCCCTTCTGCCCGAGCAGAGTTACCTGCCCAGACTTGTGAGCGGCTGCAATTCAATAACCTTTCTCAATGCCGCACGGGGTCTCTGCGCCGTGTTTCAATTGCTTTTCGAACAACCTTGCCGCGCCTCAATTGGGGTCCCCGCGGAAGGCGGCACGCCTTTCGTGGGGAGAGGAGCCGCAGCGGAATGAATGAGCTTTGTCTCAATACGGGGTCCCCGCCGGGCTCATGGCCCGGTGGGGAAAGGACGAGCAAGGGAGCGGTGCGAGGAATGGCCGTTCAGGCCGTTCCGAGACAGAGCGGACTTTGCGAGGACGCCGCCGCACGGGGTCTCTGCGCCGTGTTTCAGTCGCTGCCCGAACAACTTTCAAAGTATTTCCTCCGAGCGGGCTTCGCCAAAGCCGTTTCCTTTCTCCACTGGTAATATTCCGGGATATGTGTTATACTAAACAAAGATACGGGGCGGTGCGGAGCCGCCCCGGCCGGTACGCCGCAATACGGAAACCGTCAAAAAGACACCCCCGCCGGGAGACCCTTTTTCCGGGGGGTGTCTTTTTGACGGCCTGCCGGCTGTGACGGCTCAGGTCCCCGGCTGTGGTCCGGCGGGCGGAATGAGAAGTCCTCCGCAAATTTTTGACAAAGGAATTGTGCATTTATGACCTTCCATGAACTTGGCCTCATCAAACCCATCCTGGAGGCGCTGACTGACCTGGGCTATGAGAAGCCCTCCCCCATCCAGGAAAAGGCCATTCCCCCCGCCCTGGCCGGGCGGGACGTGCTGGGCTGCGCCCAGACCGGCACAGGCAAGACCTGTGCCTTCGCCGCCCCCATCCTCCAGCGCCTTAACGGGGAAATCCCCGCCGGGCGGCCCATTCGCGCCCTCATTCTCACACCCACCCGTGAGCTGGCCCTCCAGATTGAGGAGAGCTTTGAGGCCTACGGCAGGCGCCTGCCCCTCCGCTCCGCCGTCATCTTCGGCGGCGTGGGCCAGCAGCCCCAGGTGGACAGGCTGAAGAAGGGCGTGGACATCCTGGTGGCCACCCCCGGCCGCCTGCTGGACCTCCAGGGCCAGGGCTATGTGGACCTGTCCAGGCTGGAGATTTTCGTCCTGGACGAGGCCGACCGGATGCTGGACATGGGCTTCATCCACGACGTGCGCCGGGTGCTCAAGCTGCTCCCCGCCGTGAAGCAGACCCTCTTCTTCTCCGCCACCATGCCCCCCGAGGTGATGGACCTGGTCAACGGCCTGCTGAAAAACCCGGTGAAGGTGGCGGTGGACCCGGTGTCCTCCCCGGTGGAAATCATCGACCAGAGCGTCTACCTGGTGGACAAGGGCAACAAGACCAGGCTGCTGGCCTGGCTGGTGGAGGGGCTGGACGTAAAGAACGCCATCGTGTTCACCCGCACCAAGCACGGGGCCAACAAGGTGGCCGCCGACCTGGTGAAGGCGGGCATCACCGCCGCCGCCATCCACGGCAACAAGAGCCAGACTGCCCGGCAGCAGGCCCTGGCCGATTTCAAGGCGGGCAAGGTGCGCTGCCTGGTGGCCACCGACATCGCCGCCCGGGGCCTGGACATTGAAGAGCTGTCCCACGTGTTTAACTACAACCTGCCCGAGGTGCCCGAGACCTACGTCCACCGCATCGGCCGCACCGGCCGGGCCGGACACGGGGGCACCGCCGTATCCTTCTGCGACTTCGGCGAGCAGCAGTACCTGAAGGATATTGAGAAGCTCATCGGCCGCAAGGTGCCGGTGGCCCAGAACAACCCCTGGCCCATGGAAGTCTTTGAGGCACCCAGGGACGCCAGGGGCCGCCCGGTGAACGCCGACGACGCGGAGGCCCGTGCCGCCGCAAAGGAGCGCCGCCGCGCCCGTGACGCGGCCAACAAGGCCGCCGCTGAGGCCCGCAAGGCCAAACAGCAGGCCGCTGCCGCCCTGGCAGAGGAGCCTGTCCCCGCCCCCGAGGCGGCGGAGGCCCCGGCCAGGAAGCGCCGCCGCCGGAAGAAGTCCGGCCAGAGCCAGGCCGCGGAGCAGGCGGTCTCTTTGGAAGTCCAGGCCCCCGCTTCCGGGCCGGAGCCGGAGCAGCCCAAAAAGAAGAGCCGCCGGGGCGTGCGGCAGCAGCGGCTGGAGGACACCATGCCCGCCTCCCCCAGCCAGCCCCAGACCGACTTTTACAAGCCCAATCCCCTGGATGGGGACGTGATTCTGGACGCCACCGCCCGTCTGCTGGCCCCCAGGCCCCGGACCCTGAGCCGCCCCGCCGCGCCCCGCCGTGAGGAGGAGAAGCCCGCCCGGAGAAAGAAGGCCAACGCCCAGCCCGGACAGGAAAAAAAGACCAGGGAGCAGGCCTCCGCCAAGCCCAGGAAGGAGAAAAAAGCGGAGAAGCCCGCCGCCCCCAGGCAGGAGCAGCCCAAGGGCAGCGGCCGCCGGGAGGACGGCAGACGCCGCAGCCGGGGCCGCCGGAACGGTCCTCCGGAGGTCATGTTCCGCCGGGACAGCCAGAAGGACTCCACCGAGCAGCCCAGCCTGATGAAGCCCTATTATATGACCCCCGACGACTAATCCGTCGGCAAAAACCCAGAAAACAGCCCCCCGAGCGGACAGCGTGTCCGCCCGGGGGGCTTTGCTTTTGCGCAGGCGGGGCGGAAAACCCGATGCAGCCGGAATATTGTTTCCCCCTCTCCTCTGTGCTATATATGACATGTAAGTGTGTGCTTTATGTCAAAAGGAGGAGAAAACCGTGAAAAAGAGGGCAAATCCCGCCGCCATAATAGGCGGAATCCTGTCGCTGGTTGTGGCCTTGTCCTGGGGAGCCGTGAACCTGGTGTACGGCGATATGCTGGCGGAAGATGCGGCGCAGATGATTCAGTTCATGCTGCCGCCCTTCCTCTTTCTGGTGCTGGCGGTGTTCCTGTTCATCGGTAAGCCCAGAGCCGGAGTCCCCGCGGTCATTGCCGTTCTGCTGCTCTGTACGCTGCTGGCCAGAGGCATTGCAGGCTTCTCGACCCATACCCTGAAGCTGTTTATTCTTGATGGAAAGCTGTACAACATAGGGGGCCTGAACAGGCTGTTTATGGGACTGTGGAACCCCCTCTATCTCCTGGCCCTGCTGGCTTTTGTGGTGCTGGGCTTTCTCATGGTCAGCGGCAAGGGCCGCATGCTCTGGTTCCTGCCCCCCGCTCTGGCCACTCTGTCCAGCCTGATGGTGATTTCCATCCTGCTGGGCCAGATGGAGCTGAACGAAGGTGATTTTCATCTGCCGTTTACCATCCTCTCCGAGGTGGTGCGCACCGCCGCCCTGTGGTGCGCGGCCCGGTTTATGGCCGGGCCGGGGCCGGTGATGAGCGCCGCCGGTGAGGGCGGCCAGGGGACCTACGGCACCGGCGGGTACATGGCCTACCGTGCGGAGGGCTATGTGGACCTGATGTCCTGCGCCCTGCTGCTGATTTTCACTCTGGGCATCTACCATCTGGTGTGGATTTACCGTACCACCCGCTATCTGAACCGGGTGGAGGGCGCGCCCTCCCGTAACCCCACCACCAAGCTGCTGCTGTGCATGTTCATCCCCTTCTACACCATCTACTGGACCTATCAGAGCGCCCAGCGGGTGGACGCCCTGGCCCGCAGCAAGGGGCTTTACGCCGAGCTCACCTCCCCCTGTGTGCTGCTGTCCATCTTTGCGGGCATTGCGCCGCCCCTGCTGATGCAGAACACCATCAACGCCGTCAGCCAGACCGAGGCCCCCGCCCCGGTTCCCGGCCCGGCGGGGGCCGGGGCCTCCCCCTCCCCCGCCGCTGCCCCTTCCGCCGGACAGGGGGAGCAGGACGTGATTGAGGCCCTGAAGCGGTACAAGGAGCTGCTGGACCAGGGGGTCATCACCCAGGAGGAGTTTGACCGGAAGAAGGCCCAGCTACTAGGTCAGTAAGGTATTCCGGCCGGTAAAAGAAAAAACTGCCGGGCCCCATGAGGGGCCCGGCAGTTTCATTCCGGTCAGGTTCCGACGTTCAGGAGAGAGCGGCGGTGATGATGGCCATGGAGCAGGCCCCACGGGCACAGCCCGCGGGGACCCTGGACCCGAAACATCTGCCGGGGCAAGTGAATTGCCCCGGCATCAAGGACCTGCACAAAGCGCAGGCCCTTGGCGGCGCAGGCGCCGGGCCCTGCCGGGCAGGGCTGAGGTCTACTCCATGGTCGCAAAAAAAGAGCACCCCCAATGGGGGTGCTCCGGATTTATCTGAACTCAGGAGAGAGCGGCGGTGATGATGGCCATGGAGTAGACCTCGTCGGCGTTGCAGCCGCGGGAGAGGTCGTTGATGGGGGCGTTGAGGCCCAGGAGGATGGGGCCGTAGGCGTCAAAGCCGCCCAGGCGCTGGGCGATCTTGTAGCCGATGTTGCCGGCGTTGATGTCGGGGAAGATGAAGGTGTTGGCGTAGCCGGCCACCTTGGAGCCGGGGAACTTCAGCTGGCCCACGGTGGGGGACACGGCGGCGTCGAACTGCATCTCGCCGTCCATGGCCAGGTCGGGTGCGGCGGCCTTGGCCTTCTCGCAGGCGGAGCGCATCTTGTCCACGTCCTCGCCCTTGCCGGAGCCCTTGGTGGAGTAGCTCAGGAAGGCCACCTTGGGGTCGATGCCGAAGATCTTGGCGCACTTGGCGGTCTCCAGGGCGATCTCGACCAGATCGTCGTCGCTGGGCTTGATGTTGATGGCGCAGTCGCCCATGGCCAGGGCCTCGGCGCCGCCGGTGGAGTTCTCCCGCACCAGGATGAAGCAGGAGGAGACAATTCTGTTGCCCGGCTTGGTCTTGATGAGCTGCAGGGCGGGACGGACGGTGTCGGCGGTGGAGTAGGTGGCGCCGCCCAGCAGGCAGTCGGCCACGCCCATCTTCACCAGCATGGTGCCGAAATAGTTGCCCTTCTTCAGGGCGGCGCGGCACTCATCGGCAGTCATCTTGCCCTTGCGCAGCTCCACCATCTTCTCCACCATGGCCTCCATGCCCTCGTAGGTCTCGGGGTCCACGATTTCGGCGCCGTCGATGTTGAAGCCGTGGTCGGCGGCGGCCTTCTTTACCTCGTCCACGTTGCCCACCAGCACGGGCTTGAGCCAGTTGGCGGTGAGCAGGCGGGCGCTGGCCTCCAGAATACGGGCGTCGGTGCCCTCGGTAAAGACGATGCGCTTGGGGTTGGCCTTCAGGGTCTCGATGAGCTTGTTAAACATCTCCATGGGAATCATCCTCCAGTATTCCATGTAAAAAATAGGGCAATCTCCCCTTATGTCCTTTTATTATACACCACCCTGCCGGCGGTTCTCAATGGTCAAAGCCACAAAAGGGACAAATTTATACTTTACTTTTTGTATTTCCGCAGATATACTATACTGGCTGTCATATAAAAATAAGGCGGGAATCCCGCCGTGAAATGAAAAAGGTGTGTGCGACCAATGAGTTCCGATTTTTCCCGTTCCCTCTCCCTGCTGCGGCAGGAGAAGGGCGCGTCCCAGCGGGCGGTGGCCAAGGATTTGGGCATCTCCCAGGCGCTGCTCTCCCACTATGAAAACGGCATCCGGGAGCCCGGCCTGGCCTTTGTCATCAAGGCCTGCGATTATTATAACGTCTCCGCCGACTTCCTGCTGGGCCGGACCCTCACCAGGGACGGCACCACCATCGGCGCCGAGGAGCTGTACGACTACTCCGCCGAGAAGGATAACGTGCTCCACGGCAGCATTATGGCCACCCTGTCCAAGAAGCTGCTGGTCAACTCGGTCAGCGTCCTCTTCGACCTGCTGGGCAAGGTGGGCAAGCGGGATGTTATCCGGGCGGCCTCCGACTACCTGGGCACCGCCGTCTACAAGCTCTTCCGCCACCTCTACCGGGCCGACGTGACCCAGAACGAGGACTTCTTCTCCGTGCCCGCCGCCCAGTTCGGCGCCGGCGTGCCCGACGCGGATATGATCTGCTCCGAGGCCGAGTATGTGGAGGCCCTGGCCCTCCACGCCAAGGAGAAGGGCGCCTTCCCCGCCATGAATCACGACGCCCTGTCCAAGAACTACCCCGGCCCCTACCAGTCGCTCCTCCAGATTATCCACAACACCGGCGAGCGCATCAACCGGGGCATGAACTTCCGCCGCTCCGACCGGAAGTAGGGCGGGTTTAAGGCGCTTGTTTCGGAAAAACAGGGCGGCGCTTCCACGCCGCCCTGGCAGGGACCGGTTATTCCGGCTTGTCCCTCTTCTTCTGTTCAATTCTGGCCCGGGTGCGGGCGTTTTCCTCCTGAACCTCCCGGAGGCGTTCCTCCTCCCGCTGCCTGCGTGCCTTTTCCTGTGTGAAGTTGATGAGCCGCCCGGTGTGGATGGCAGCCACAATGGGGCTGCCTATAAGCAGTATCATAGAGGGAGACTTGCCCAACAGGAATAAACCCAGCGCGCCCACAGAGAGGGCAATCCACCCGACAGCGTTGAAAATAAGCAGGCCCCGGCTGGGGGGCTTTTGTTCCCTCATGGCTGACGCCCTCCTTTCTCCGCTTGGATTGATTGGAACAGGCTCCTTTTACGGCTGCTGGCCAATACGTTTGAATGTAGCGTATGCATCGTCACACTGGTCGGTGTAGGAAGTAAAATAGGAGGCATCTTCATAATATGGCGCATAAGAAATTTCTTCTGAGCTGAAGTCAATAGAGGCCCTGCCCGTACTGTTAAGATCTGCGTTCTCGTATCCTGTATAATCGTAATATTTCTCTGCGAAGTTATACGCATACTCGCTGCCGTTGACCGATGTACGGCGGGTATAATTGGCACAGCAAGTATAGGTATCTATCCCGCCTGGCTGGACGAAAGTTGATGCCTCAGCCGCTACGCCCAATGCAAGAGAAATAGCGCTTATCGCTCCTTGCGTAACAGGGATGCCTATAATGGTGGTAATAATACCTGCAATTGATAATGCGTCGCTCCATGTAAAGCGTTTATTCTTTGTGATATTAAAGTTCAGATCTTCGACAATTTCAAGCAGGTTGCCGCCATACTTGGACTGTGTAGTTTCGTATAGTGGTTTTCCAAAGTACTCGCTTCCAAATTCGCTTTCTAACTCGGCAATAAGGTCCGCGCCCGCAGAACTTCGTGTAGAGGGCATATCTTCCTCAAAGCTGGTAATCTCTATCTGAACCTGTGAAGCGCATTCTATATTTGCCTTCATATAATTGATGATAGAGGCCCAGAAGGTTTCTCCTTTTTGGGAAAAGTCATCTGGTGCGCAGATTTCCAGTGCAACAGGATAAAAGGCACTAAAGTCATAAACGGTAGCAGGAGTTTCTTTGAATTTTAGTGCAGCAGATATCAGTTTTTGATCATCATCTGTAATGATATTTATTATATAAGATTCTGTTTCCTGACAGAAAATGGAACCGTTTTCAGTTGGGATTACGCTTTGAACAAGAATGTCGTTGTTTTGAGTGGTATTAACAGCAAGAGCAGGAAAAGAAGCAAACCATGTAAGGCAAAAAGATACAATAACCAGGAGAGAAATACTCTTTTTTTTCATATGTACCTCCATAATACGGATGCCTGTGTACCTTCAAGCTTATATCGTTTTAAAACATGGGAGGCACCGCCTTTTGTTTGATTTATATAACATATTATAATAATATAAAAATAATTTGTCAACTATGCACATATGGATTAAACTTAGAAGAGGTATTAGGAATGACCGACCAATCCAAAATTCGTAATTTTTCCATCATTGCACACATTGACCACGGCAAATCCACCCTTTCCGACCGGCTGATTGAGAAGTGCAACGCCGTGGCCGAGCGGGACATGGAGAGCCAGCTGCTGGACAACATGGACCTGGAGCGGGAGCGGGGCATCACCATCAAGGCCCGGGCCGTGAAGCTCAACTACGCCGCCCAGGACGGCAACACCTACGAGCTGAATCTCATCGACACCCCGGGTCACGTGGACTTCAACTATGAGGTCTCCCGCTCCCTGGCGGCCTGCGAGGGCGCGGTGCTCATTGTGGACGCGGCCCAGGGCATCGAGGCCCAGACCCTGGCCAACACCTTCCTGGCCATGGAGCACGACCTGGAGATTCTCCCGGTGGTGAACAAGATTGACCTGCCCGCCGCCGACCCGGCCCGGGTGAAGGAGGAGATCGAGAACATCATCGGCATCCCCGCCGCCGACGCCCCCGAAATCTCCGCCAAGATGGGCATCAACATCGACGCGGTGCTGGAGGACATCGTCAAGAATGTCCCCGCCCCCAAGGGAGACCCCTCCGCGCCCCTGAAGGCCCTTATCTTTGACAGCCAGTACGACGCCTACCGGGGCGTTATCGTGTACTTCCGGGTGATGGAGGGGACCATCAGGACCGGCATGACGGTGAAAATGATGGCCTCCGGCGCGTCCTATCAGGTGCTGGAGTGCGGCCACCTGCTCCCCCTGGGCATGGAGCCCTGCAAGGAGCTGATTGCCGGCGAGGTGGGCTATTTCACCGCCTCCATCAAGAACGTGAAGGACACCCAGGTGGGCGACACGGTCACCGAGGCCGCCCGGCCAGCGGCCGAGGCCCTGCCCGGCTACCGCCCCGCCCGGGCCATGGTCTACTGCGGCATCTACACCGAGGACGGGAGCAAGTACCCCGACCTGCGGGACGCCCTGGAGAAGCTCCAGCTCAACGACGCCTCATTGTCCTTTGAGCCCGAGTCCTCCGCGGCCCTGGGCTTTGGCTTCCGCTGCGGCTTCCTGGGCATGCTCCACATGGAGATTATCCAGGAGCGTCTGGAGCGGGAGTTCGACCTGGACCTCATCACCACCCTGCCCAGCGTTATCTACGAGATTACCAGGACCGACGGCACGGTGGTCCGGGTGGACAACCCCCACAACTACCCCGACCCGGCCCAGATTGCCGAGGCCCGGGAGCCCTACGCCAAGGTGTCCATCATCACGCCCCCCGACTATGTGGGCAACATCATGCCCATGTGCCAGGAGCGGCGGGCGGAGTTCAAGGACATGCAGTATCTGGACACCAACCTGGTGGAGATGCACTACGCCATGCCCATCAACGAGATTATCTACGACTTCTTCGATACCCTGAAGGCCCGCACCAAGGGCTACGCCTCCCTGGACTACGAGCTGGAGGGCTACCGGCCCAGCGAGCTGGTGAAGGTGGACATGCTGGTCAACGGCGACCAGGTGGACGCCCTCAGCTTCATCGCCCACAAGGACAAGGCCTATCCCCGGGCCCGCCGCCTGTGCGAGAAGCTGAAGGAGAACATTCCCCGCCAGCTCTTTGAGGTGCCTGTTCAGGCGGCCATCGGCGGCAAGATTATTGCCCGTGAGACCGTCAAGGCCATGCGGAAGGACGTGCTGGCCAAGTGCTACGGCGGCGACATTACCCGGAAGAAGAAGCTGCTGGAGAAGCAGAAAGAGGGCAAGAAGAAGATGCGGAGCTTGGGAAGCGTCCAGATTCCCACCGAGGCGTTTATGGCCGTGCTTAAATTGGACGAGGAGTAATCGGACATACACAGCAGAACCAGCCGGGAGCAGTTTGTTCCCGGCTGGTTTTCCACATTGTATGGGGTTTTTGTGGAGAAAAGGCCTTCCCCCGGGGGAAGGTGGCTGGCCGCAGGCCAGACGGATGAGGGGAAAGCTGACAGGATACATCCAGATTGCAGCGACGACGTCTCCGACGGGGTACTTTTCACCGGCGAAAAGTACCCAAAAGCCGCCGGGGACACAGGGGCGGAGAGGCCCTTTCAGGGCCAAACGCCCCCGTTTCCCCGGACCCCTTTCGGGGACGCGTCCGGCGGCGGTGCAATTCATCGGCCACCGTATTTGAAAGCAGTTGCTTGCCGGTTCGGTGCCCTGCGTGCCGTTCCCCTTCTGCCCGAGCAGCGTTACCCACCCAGACTTGAAAGTTTTTGCAATTCAATGACCTTTCTCAATGCCGCACGGAGTCTTTGCGCCGTATTTTAGTCTCTGCCCGAGCGGGTCTGCCGCCCAGAGCTGAAAAACAGACAGGCCCGCACTGCTTTTACAGTACGGGCCTGTCGTTACATTACGGCTGCTTTTTCTTCTCCAGGTCCTCCAGATGGGCCTTGAGCACCAGGTTGATATAGCTGGACAGAGAACGATCATCCCGTTCCGCCAATATTTGAATCTGTTCCAAAATGGGGCCGTCAAGTGTTAAACTAACCTTTGTTTTCAGCGGCTTCATAAAATCACCTAATGAGAATATACCATTTTACACGATAAAATATTGACTGGTCGCTTTTTATCGCCTATAATCTCACCGAGGTGATAAAAATGTATACAAACGACTTTGAAGCGGCGTTTTCTGCGTTTTTGGACCGGCATGAGTACGACGAGGCGGAGAATTATCTGTTTTCCATGGTGCGTCTGGCCTTTTCCGCGGGCTGGCGGGCGGCGGGAGGAGAACCGCCGGTGCCGGAGAAAATATATCAGCTCCTCTCCCCTGCCGGGGGAGAAAATGCCGGGAAGGAGGTATAAGGAATACCCTGACAGGCCCTCTGAAGCCGCCGTCCCGGTCCCTCCGCAGCCCCGGCGGAGCAGAGGCTTTCCTGCTTTATGGCGGATAGCCGTCGAAAAAAGAAAAAAATCCTCTTGCTTTTTTCGAACATATGTTGTATCCTATATTCGAACACAGGTTCCATAGAGACGGGAAAACCACCTGCCGGGCAAGGAGAAAAAAGTCCGGTTTATAGGACGTAACATGTGCTATTCTATATCCATCAAAAGCCGGGAGGGACTGCCATGGAGACCATCTATTACAATCTGGACGCGCGCCGCCTGACGGTATACGATATGGCCAGCGGAGAGGCCGCTCCCGCGCCCAGAGACATGCTTTTCCTCCGCGCCCGGCCTCAGGCCGCCCGACGGGCGGGAAAGGTGCTGGACTTCGGCGCCTGCCGCAGGGCCCTGACCGGGGAGGAGCCGCCCTCTGCCCTGCCGGAGGACGCCCCGAAAGGGGAGAGCGGGGACGGCGCCGGGGAGCACCGGGCGGCCCCTGCCGGCGGGAAGTCCCGGGTCCGCAGCCCCGGCCGGTTCCAGCTGGCGCTGGACGCCGCGGCGTCTCTGGCGGTGGTGGTGATGGCGGCGGTGGTGGTGAGCCAGTTCCTCCGGCTGCTGTGAGGGGACCGTAATTTTTTGCCTTCATTTCCCCCGCTGTCCTTGACGCAACCGGGTTTTGGTGATACAATGACCGGCAGAAACAGGCTTTGACCGGGAGGAGTACGCGGAGACCCGGACCTGAGAGAGACGCCGGATGGTGAGAGGCGCCCGAAGGTCCCGCGGAAGGCGCCCGCAAGCCGTGGGGAGGAAATGCCCCGCCGGTCCCCCGCCGTTACCGGGTTCGAGTGCGGAGCGGTCATGCTCCGAATTCAGGTGGCACCACGGAGTTTTCATCCGCCCTGAGCATCCGCTCAGGGCGGTTTTTTGATGGCGTCCGAGCCGTCGTGAGCAGCCCGGACGGACCGGAGCGAGGGCGAGGACCCAGGAAACACCGGTTTCCGGTCCGAGTCCGAGTCGGAGGGAAGCTGGGCATCGCGAACAGGCGAGGCGTGAATACGCCGTGATTCAGACAATCCTAAAAAAGGAGTATTGATATGAAGAACACCGAAAAGACCATGGAAAAAATCGTGGCCCTGTGCAAGGGCCGGGGCTTTGTCTATCCCGGCAGCGAGATTTACGGCGGCCTGGCCAACTCCTGGGACTACGGCCCCCTGGGCGTGGAGCTGAAGAACAACGTGAAGCGGGCCTGGTGGAAAAAGTTCGTCCAGGAGAACCCCTACAACGTGGGCCTGGACGCCGCCATTCTGATGAACCCCCAGGTGTGGGTGGCCTCCGGCCATGTGTCCACCTTCAACGACCCCCTCATCGACTGCAAGGCCTGCAAGATGCGCCACCGCGCCGACAAGCTCATTGAGGACTGGCTCCAGGAGCAGGGCCGCACCGACGTGAACGTGGAGGCCATGACCCAGGAGGAGATGGTGGCCTTCATCCGGGAGAACAGCATCCCCTGCCCCGGCTGCGGCAAGAGCGACTTCACCGACATCCGCAAGTTCAACCTGATGTTCAAGACCCACCAGGGCGTTACCGAGGACTCCTCCACCGAGGTCTACCTGCGGCCCGAGACCGCCCAGGGCATCTTTGTCAACTTCCAGAACATCCAGCGCACCACCCGCAAGAAGCTGCCCTTCGGCGTGTGCCAGGTGGGCAAGAGCTTCCGCAACGAGATCACCCCCGGCAACTTCATCTTCCGCATCCGTGAGTTCGAGCAGATGGAGCTGGAGTTCTTCTGCCAGCCCGGCACCGACCTGGAGTGGTTCGCCTACTGGCGTCAGTACTGCCACGACTGGCTCACCAACCTGAACATCAAGGACGAGAACCTGCGCCTGCGTGACCACGAGCCCGAGGAGCTGGCCTTCTACTCCAAGGCCACCACTGACTTTGAGTTCATGTTCCCCTTCGGCTGGGGCGAGCTGTGGGGCGTGGCCGACCGCACCGACTACGACCTGAAGCAGCATCAGGAGCACTCCGGCAAGGACATGACCTACTTCGACCAGGAGAAGAACGAGCACTATGTGCCCTACGTCATCGAGCCCTCCCTGGGTGCCGACCGCGTGACCCTGGCCTTCCTGGTGGAGGCCTACGACGAGGAGGTCGTGGACGAGGCCAAGAACGACGTCCGCACCGTCATGCGCTTCCATCCCGCCCTGGCTCCCTTCAAGTGCGCCGTGCTGCCCCTGAGCAAGAAGCTGGGCCCCGCCGCTCAGGAGGTGTACGCCGAGCTGTCCAAGTACTTCATGGTGGACTACGACGAGGCCGGCTCCATCGGCAAGCGCTACCGCCGTCAGGACGAGATCGGCACGCCTCTGTGCATCACCGTGGACTTCCAGACCGTGGGCGACGAGAACACCCCCGCCGACCACTGCGTCACCGTCCGTGACCGCGACACCATGGAGCAGGTGCGTCTGCCCATCGACCAGCTGAAGTCCTATATCGAGGAGAAGATCGCGTTCTAATTTCGGGCATAAGAGAGCTGTCTCCGACGGGGTACTTTTCTCCGGCGAAAAGTACCCAAAAGCCGCCGGGGACACAGGGGCGGAAGGGCCCTTTCAGGGCCAAACGCCCCCGTTTCCCCGGACCCCTTTCGGGGATGCGTCCGGCGGCGGTGGGGTTCAATTACCCACCGAACCTGAAAGCTGTTGCTTGCCGGTTCGGCTCTTCCGTATCGTTACCCCTCTGCCCGAGCAGCGTTACCCACCCAGACTTGAAAGTCGCTGCGATTCATCGGCGATCTCAATGCCGCCCCAACTCTCTGCGCCGGTATTTCAGTCTGCGCCCGAACAACTCTGAACAACTCTTTTACCTTCCTCCGGAAAGTCCTTTCCAAGTTCCCAAATGTGACCCACCGCACCGGCGGCCTGCCGGCGCGGCGGGTTTGTTTTTCCTGCCTTGTAAAAACGGAGTCAAAATTATGAAAAAATTGATGCAAAAGCTGGACCCCATTGCCAAAAATCCCGTGCTCACCCCGGTGCTGTGCGCCCTGATGGGGGTGTGCGTGGGGGTGCTGTCCCTGTGGTTTGCCTGCGTGGACAACCGCACCGCCATGTTCATCAGCTACTTTACCCACCCCCTTATCGCCCTGCTCAACATTCTGCCGGTGGTTTTCCTGTCCCTGCTGCTCTATTTCCTCATCGGCCGGGCCTGGATTTCCTACCTGCTGACGGCGGCGCTGACCATGGGCCTTACCTTCGCCAGCTTTTACAAGCTCACCTTCCGCAACGACCCCATGATGTTTGAGGACATCCTCCTCATCCGGGAAGCGGGCAACATGGCGGGCAAGTATCAGCTCTTCCTCAACAAGAGCATGGTCATGGCCCTGCTGCTGCTGGTGCTGGGGCTGGTGTTCCTGCTGCTCTTCGCCAGAGCCAAAACCTCCTGGAAGCCCCGTCTGCTCTGCGCCCTGGTGACCATCCTGATGGCCTTCCCCCTGTACGCCCTGTACACCGACGCCAACATCTACAACAACAAGACCCGCAACGAGGACCTCATCTCCCCCTGGTCGGCCACCCAGGTGTACACCTCCAAGGGCTTCCTCTATCCCTTCCTGTACAGCATCCGCTCCGCCTCCGACCCGGCCCCCGAAAACTACGACGCCAAGGCCTGCGAGGAGATTATGGCCGGCTACACCGACGCCGACATCCCCGAGGAGCAGAAGGTGGACATCTTCACCATCCAGCTGGAGGCCTACAACGACTTCACCAAGTTCGGCACACCTGAGCTGAACCCGGAGGTATACCGGGTGTTCCACGAGCTGGAGTCCGAGGGCTACACCGGCAACCTGGTGACCAACATCTTTGCCGGCGGCACCATCGACACCGAGCGGTGCTTCCTCACCGGCTACTCCAGCCTGGGCTCCTTCCGTTCTCCCTCCAACTCCTACGCCTGGTACTTCCGTGACCAGGGCTACTACGCCACCGGCAGCCACTCCTGCTATGCCTGGTTCTACAACCGTGAGAACATCAACGCCAACCTGGGCCTGGAGGACTACAAGTTCGTGGAGAACTACTACGGCGAGCTGACCGGCGGCGGCATCGGGTACGACGACGTGCTCTTCCCCGAGATCATCAACCTCTATGAGGAGCACAAGGCCAATGACGACCGGCCCTATTTCTCCTTCAACGTGACCTACCAGGGCCACGGCCCCTATGACACCGACCGGACCTGGTACGGAGACGGCTGGGTGGTGGACGACGGGTCCTACACCCAGGAGGAGCTGAACCTGATGAACAACTATTTCGGCTCCCTGAAGAACACCGGCGACAACCTGGAGATGTTCTTTGACTACTTCCGGGAGAGCGAGGACCCGGTGGTTATCGTTCTCTTCGGCGACCACAACCCCTGGATGGGCGATGCCAACAGCGTGTACAACAAGCTGGGCATTGACCTGGACCTGTCCACCAAAGAGGGCTTTATGAACTACTATGCCACCCGCTACCTCATCTGGGCCAACGACGCGGCCAAGGAGGTTCTGGGCTGTGATTTCCAGGGCGAAGGCCCCGACCTGAGCCCCAATTTCCTCATGACCGAGCTGTTTGACCTGTGCGGCTGGGAGGGTCCCGCCTTCATGCAGGCCACCCGGCCGGTGATGGAGGCTCTGCCCGTCATCAACACCCCCACCGGCCTCTACTTTGAGGACGGAAACCTGACCAAGGACCTGACCGACGAGAACCAGGCCCTGGCCGACCGGTACGACAACCTCCAGTACTACTGGCGGAAGCACTTCGCCGGCTGACAAAAAGAGAGTGAGCCCCCGGCGCTGCGTTTGTGTGCGGCGCCGGGGGCTTTTTTGGCCCATTAAAGCCTTCCCCTGGGGGTCTGGCTGTCCAGTGGACAGCCAGATGAAAAGAATCCTTCCTTAACCCGTGGTGGCTGCTTCTCGGGGTCCCCGCACGAGCCCAGCGAAGCAAAAATGGGGTCCCCGCGGAAGGCGGTACGCCTTTCGTGGGGAGAGGAGCCGCAGCGAAATGAATGAGCTTTCCCGTTCTGCGGGGAAGCGAACGATATGACGCTTGCGGCGACGGGTCTCCGACGGGGTACTTTTCACCGGCGAAAAGTACCCAAAAGCCGCCGGGGACACAGGCGCGGAAGGGCCCTTTCAGGGCCAAACGCGCCCGTTTCCCCGGACCCCTTTCAGAGTACGTCCGGCGGCGGTGGTGTCCAATGACCCGCCAAACTTGATAGCAGTTACTATGCCGGTTCGGTGCCCCGCGTACCGCTCCCCTTCTGCCCGAGCAGAGTTACCTGCCCAGACTTGTGAGCGGCTGCAATTCAATAACCTTTCTCAATGCCGCACGGGGTCTCTGCGCCGTGTTTCAATTGCTTTTCGAACAACCTTGCCGCGCCTCAATTGGGGTCCCCGCGGAAGGCGGTACGCCTTTCGTGGGGAGAGCCGGAGCAACGAAGTGAGCGAGGCCTGCCGCTTGCGGCAGGCTGAGCGATACGCAGCTTGCGAGGACGACGCGGCGGTGGGGTTCAATTACCCACCGAACTTGAAAATAGTTGCCTGCCGGTTTTATTGATGTGCGATAAAGAAGCAATAGAAGTGTAAAAAATTTTGCCGTTCCTATCCGGCACTTGGCCATTGTGTC
>NZ_CALXGI010000032.1 GCF_944387805.1 uncultured Pseudoflavonifractor sp.
TTTAGGGGTATTGTCTGTATTATGCCCTTATAGGGCTTAATCAAGCCTCCGGCTTAGCCGGAGGTTGTGACTTTCTTACGCCTCTTTGCCGCTGACTGCCCGGTTGATGGCGGACAGAATGCCCTTGAGGGGCGCCAGATTGATGTTGTGGGAGATACCCACGCCGAAGTGGTCCTTCCCCTCCTGGTCCCGCAGCTGGATGTAGGCCACAGCCATGGAGTCGGAGCCGTCGGTGATGGCGTGCTCCTTGTAGTCCACAAAGGTGAAGCGGTCCATCTTCTGGCCGTGGATGGCGTTGAAGAAGGCGTCGATGGGGCCGTTGCCCGAGCCGTTGACCTGGAAGGTGGTGTCCTTGTGGCGGATGGTACCGGCGAAGGTAACATGAGAGTGGCCCTCCTCGTCGGTAAACTCGGCAAAGGAGTGGCGCACCAGCTGGTAGGGCGAGGTGGCGTCGATATAGTTCTCCTTGAACAGCTCGTAGACCCGCTCCGGCTTGAGCTCGGTGCCTACCCGGTCGGTCTCCACCTGGACGATGTGGCCGAACTCGGGGTGCATGGCCTTGGGCAGGTCAAAGCCGAAGTTGTGGTGCATGACGTAGGCGGCGCCGCCCTTGCCCGACTGGGAGTTGATGCGGATGATAGGCTCGTACTGCCGTCCCACGTCGGCGGGGTCGATGGGCAGGTAGGGGATCTCCCAGTACTCGCTGCCGCTCTCCTCCATGTAGGCGGTACCCTTGTTGATGGCGTCCTGGTGGGAGCCGGAGAAGGCGGTGAACACCAGCTCGCCGGCGTAGGGCTGCCGCTCGCCCACCTTCATCTTGGTGCACCGCTCGTACATGGCCTTGATTTTGTTGATGTCGGAGAAGTCCAGCTCCGGGTCCACGCCCTGGGTGTACATGTTCATGGCCAGGGTGACCATGTCCACGTTGCCGGTGCGCTCGCCGTTGCCGAACAGGGTGGCCTCAATCCGCTCCGCGCCGGCCAGCAGGCCCATCTCGGCGGTGGCCACGCCGCAGCCCCGGTCGTTGTGGGGGTGGAGGGAGATGATGGCGCTGTCCCGGCTGGGCAGCTTGGAGATGAAGTACTCCAGCTCATCGGCGAAGTAGTTGGGCATGCAGTTCTCCACCGTGGTGGGCAGGTTGAGGATAATCTTCTTCTCCGGCGTGGCGTGGATGGCCTCAATGACCGCCTGGCAGATCTCCACGGCGTAGTCCATCTCGGTACCCATGAAGGACTCGGGGGAGTACTCGTACCGCAGGTCCATGCCCTCGGCGATGACGGGCTGGGACAGCTCGTAGATGAGCTTGGCGGCATCGGTGGCGATCTTGGTGATGCCGTCCATGTCCATGTGGAACACCACCTTGCGCTGGAGGGTGGAGGTGGAGTTGTAGAAGTGGAGGATGACGTGCTTGGCGCCCCGGATGGCCTCAAAGGTCTTCTGGATGAGATGTGGCCGGGCCTGGACCAGCACCTGGATGGTCACGTCGTCGGGGATGTGGCCGCCCTCAATGAGCTCCCGGCAGATCTCGTATTCCGTCTCACTGGCGGAGGGGAAGCCGATCTCAATCTCCTTCACGCCGATGTCCACCAGGGTGTGGAAGTACTCCAGCTTCTCCTGGAGGTTCATGGGGTCCACCAGGGCCTGGTTGCCGTCCCGCAGGTCCACTGAGCACCAGATGGGGGCCTTGGTGATCTGCTTGTCGGGCCAGGTGCGGTGCTCCATTTTCAGGGGGACAAAGGGGATATACTTTTCATAGGCTTTTTTCATAACAGGGACCTCCTTTGGTCATGCGGTCAGGGGACGAAAAACGCCCCTGACCTAAAACAATTAGGTCAGGGGCGTATAATACGCGGTACCACCCTGCTTCCGCCCGCCGTCTCCAGCAGGCGCTCATTGGCCTCCAACAAGGCCGTGGCCGGTAACGGGGCCGGACGTTCCGCCCTACTGAGGTTCGGGCGAACGGCTCAGGGACCAGTATCCGCACGGCGTCCTCGCGCCGGTTCGCACCAACCACCGGCTCTCTGAGCGGGACCTGCCGCGCCTTCTTCCCTTCCTCGCCTTTTGCAATGTGATTGCACCTATTTTAGCCCAGGAAAGGACATTTGTCAAGTAAAAGCTCAGGAGCACATGGCCTGACGGAAGAGTACCGAGGGCATGGGCGTGCCGGAGAGGACCATCTCGCTCATCCGCTCTCGGGTGGCGGGGGAGAGACAGCACAGGCACCGGTCGGCGTCCAGCCGGGCGGTGCCGCCGTCCACACCCAGGTGCTCCCGCAGGTAGGCCTCCAGAAGAATCCGGTCAGTGTAGAGGCTGTTGGCGGCGCGCAGGCCGGCGGGGGTGAGACGCACCCGGCCGTAACGCCGCCGCTCAATCATCCCCTCCCGATCCAGAATGCCCAGCATATGGGCCACGCTGGAGGGGGCCACGTTCAGCCGCCGGGACACGTCCACCGAGCGCACGGCGTCCAGGCCGCCGCTCAGTTCATAGATGGTGAGCAGGTAACGGCATGCGGTCTGGGAGAGTTCCATGGCTTCCGGCACCTCCTTCCTCAGCCTGCCAGGGTCCGGCCCAGCGCCCGGCAGGCGGCCAGACCGTCGCCGTCAGGCGTCTCGTTGCAGATGAGCCCCTCGCCGCCCTGGAGGACCGCGCCGGCAGCGGCGGTACGGTCATACCAGTCCCGCATCCACTGACCGTCGCCCCAGCCGTAGGAGCCGAAGAGAGCCACCGGCTTGCCGGACAGGCTGCCGGACAGCGCCTCGAAGAAGGGTTCAAACTCCCCCTCCTCCAGCACCTCGGCGCCCATGGCGGGGCAGCCCAGGGCCAGGCGGTCATACCCGGCGGCATCTGCGGCAGTGATTTCAGACACGGAGAAGAGGGACACGTCGGCCCCGGCCTCCCGGGCCCCCTCCGCCACGGCCTGGGCCATAGCCTCGGTGTTTCCGGTGCCGCTCCAATAGATGACTGCAAGCTTGCTCATAATAAAGCCTCCTTGAATTTTATTAGCAGAGAGAATGATTGAATATCACGCCGCCGGACGCTCTGCCGCGCCCAGCAGGCTCAGCAGGGAACACCCCTGTTCCAGCCGCCTGCACAGGGCGGCCCGGCAGAGGGCGAACTTTTGAAACTGCCGCCTGGCGCCCTCCACATCCTGGTAGACCTTCCACTCGCCGCACAGGCGGCAGCCGCTGCCGCCGCTGGCCATGAAGCCCACTACGTCCTCAGGGGGATAGCCCAGGAAGAGACCCAGCTCATGGGGAAAATCGCCCTCTGCGGCAATCCGGCTGCTGAGGCAGCCGAGCAGAACGGCCCAGGAGCCTCCGACGGGATAGCCCGCCTTCTCCAGCAGCGCCGCCACCGGAGGAGAGCTGAGGCACTGTTCCAGCAGCTTGGGCCGATAGACCAGCAGGAGAAAGCGCCTGCGGCACTGGCACAGGACCTCCAGCCGGACACCCCGCTCTGTCAGGCGGCGGGAGTAGGCTACGGCCAGCCTGGGCAGGGCGGGGTAGTCCGCCGCTGACAGGGAGATAAGACAGGCGGGCTTCAGTCCCACCAGGGCTGGGGCGCAATGGTAGGCCACAGAGCGTTCGAAGCGGAGGTAGGTCATGCTGGGACTCCTTTCTGTTAGTTTATGCTAACTATACGGAAAAAGAAAAGGCAGCGCAGCTGCGAAATTGGTTAGCTAAGACTAACTAACAATTGAAAGATACCACACTGTACCGGGAATGTCAACGGGAAATTTGCAGGGATGGAGGAGCAGAAGAGAGAAGAAAGACGATTGGATAAAAAATACGCAGGATCTGGCCTTGCTTAAATGGGAAGCGGAAGTTAGAATAGGATTAAGAAGAAGCCCGGATGGGCAGGGATAAGAATGAAAAAGGAGAAACGTGCCATGATTCGGATTTATGCAGCGGAAAACTACGAAGAGATGAGCGAGAAGGCGGCCCGCATCATTGCGGCGCAGGTGATCCTGAAGCCGGAGTGTGTGCTGGGTCTGGCCACCGGCTCCTCTCCCGTGGGCACCTACCGGCGGCTGGTGGAGCGTTACAGGGCGGGCAAGATTTCCTTTGCCGGGGTGACCACGGTGAACCTGGACGAGTACAAGGGGCTCTCCGGCGCCCACGACCAGAGCTACCGCTACTTCATGCAGCACAACCTGTTTGACCATGTGGACGTGCGGCCCGAGTGCACCCATGTGCCAAACGGCCTGGCTGAGGACGCCCAGGCCGAGTGCGCCCGGTACGACGCCTTTGTCCGCAGCCTGGGCTGCGCCGACCTGCAGCTGCTGGGCGTGGGCCGCAACGGCCACATCGGCTTTAATGAGCCCTGCGGCGAGTTCGTGGTGCCCACCCATGTGGTGGACCTGACTGAGAGCACCATCGAGGCTAACGCCCGCTTCTTCGCCTCCCGGGACGAGGTGCCCCGCCAGGCCCTGACCATGGGCATCGGCGTGATCATGGGCGCCCGGAAGATTGTGATGGTGGCCAGCGGCGCGGACAAGGCGGACGCGGTGTACGGCATGGTGAAGGGCCCTGTGACCCCCCAGCTGCCCGCCTCCATCCTGCAGCTCCACCCTGATGTGACCCTGGTGGCGGACAGGGCGGCCCTGTCCAAGCTTTAAGAAAGCGACATATGCGCCGGACGGCGCAAGGAGGAATATGCAATGAAAATTACAGGCGCACAGGTATTTGAGGCCAGAGGAACCTTTGTCAGCCGGGACCTGTATGTGGACGGCTGTATGCTGACCGACCGGGACTGCGGCGGAGAGGTGCTGGACGCCGGGGGGTGCTATGCCATTCCCGGCCTGACGGACATCCATTTTCACGGCGCGGTGGGATGCGACTTCTCCGACGGAGACGCCGACGGCCTGGCCGCCATTGCGGAGTATGAGCTGAGCCGGGGCGTGACCCAGATCTGCCCGGCGGGCATGACGCTGCTGCCCGAGGCGCTGGAGCAGATGTGCGCTGTGGCGGCGGCCCACCGGAGGGCGGAGAAGCCGGGGGCCAGCCTGTGCGGCATCAATCTGGAGGGTCCCTTCCTGTCCATGGCCAAGAAGGGGGCCCAGAACGGCGACTGGCTCCAGAAGCCCAATATGGAGCTGCTGCATAAACTGGAGGAGGTGTCCGGCGGACTGGTGAAGCTGGTGTCGGTGGCGCCGGAGGTGGAGGGGGCCATGGACTTCATACGGGCCGCCTCCAATGAGGTGCGGGTGTCCATCGCCCATACCACGGCCGGCTACGACACGGCCATGGCCGCCTTTGCGGCAGGCGCCAGCCATGTGACACATCTCTTCAACGCGATGCCTCCCTTCACCCATCGCGCTCCCGGCGTGGTAGGCGCGGCCTTTGACACGCCGGACTGCCGGGTGGAGCTGATCTGCGACGGAGTGCACATCCATCCGTCGGTGGTACGGGCGGTGTTCAGGCTGTTCGGCGCGGACCGGGTAGTGCTGGTGAGCGACACCATGCGGGCCGCCGGTATGGCCGACGGGGACTACACCCTGGGGGGCCAGCCGGTGGTCAAGAAGGGCAAGCACGCCACCCTGGCCGACGGCACTCTGGCCGGTTCGGTGACCGACCTGATGGACTGCATGCGCACGGCGGTGTCCTTCGGCATTCCCCTGGCAGACGCGGTGCGGGCGGCGGCGGTGAATCCGGCCCGGGCCATCGGCATTTACAGCCGGTGCGGCAGCCTGGAGTGCGGCAAGTGGGCCAACGTGGTGCTGCTCAACAAGGACTTGACCATCCGCAATGTGATTTTCAAGGGCAAAGTGGTAAGATAACAGGACAAAACTGAAAACAGCCGTCCCACACCGGGACGGCTGTTTTCGATCCGGGACCAGACCGCGCCGCTGGGGCGGAGGTCCGCAGCACAGGGAGGCATCATATGAAGCGTTTTGAAATCAGAGAGCAATTCTATCTGGACGGCGCGCCCTTCAAAATTATCTCGGGCGCCATCCACTACTTCCGGGTCCATCCGGCCTACTGGCGTGACCGGCTGGAAAAACTGCGTGCCATGGGCTGCAACTGCGTGGAGACTTATGTGCCCTGGAATCTCCACGAGCCGGCGCCGGGGCAGTTCCGCTTTGACGGCGGGCTGGACCTGGCCGCCTTTCTGCGCACGGCCCAGGAGGCGGGGCTGTACGCCATTGTCCGTCCCTCGCCCTACATCTGCGCCGAGTGGGAGTTTGGCGGCCTGCCCGCCTGGCTGCTGGCGGGAGAGGACATGCCCCTCCGGTCCTCTGAGGGCCCCTTCCTCTCCCATGTGGCCAGGTACTACAAACGTCTGTTCCGGGAACTGGCCCCCATGCAGATTGACCGGGGCGGGCCGGTGCTGCTGATGCAGGTGGAGAACGAGTTCGGCGTCTGGGAGCGGGAGGACCGGGCCTACCTGGAGGGCCTGGCTGCTCTGATGCGGGAGAACGGCGCCGCCGTACCCTTCATCACGGCGGACAACCTTCACCCCGGCGCACTGGAGCGCGGCGGCGTGGCGGGTGCGCTGGCCACCATCAACTTCGGCTCCGGCGCGGCGGAGAAGCTGGAGGTGCTCCGGCCCCACACCCAGGGCGGGCCGCTGATGGTCACCGAATTCTGGGTGGGGTGGTTTGATGCCTGGGGAGAGGAACACCACACAGCCGGAGCAGAGGAGAACGCCGCCGACCTGGACGAGATCCTGCGCCAGGGCAGCGTGAACTTCTACATGTTCCACGGCGGCACCAATCCAGGGCTGTACAACGGCTCCAACTACTTTGACCATCTCACTCCCGACGTGACCTCCTACGACTACGACTCCCCCCTTACCGAGGACGGCCGGGAGACGGAAAAATACCGGGCTTTCCAAAACGTCATCGGAAAATATGCCCCCATCCCCCGGGTGGAGCTGACCACAAAGATTGTCCGCAGGGATTACGGCACTCTGAAGGCTGTGGGACGGGTGGGGCTCTTTGACGCCCTGGACAGCCTGGGATGTCCCGCGGAGCTGGACACCCCAAAATCCATGGAGCGGCTGGGCCAGAGCTGCGGCTATATCCTCTACCGCGCCGCGCTGCCCGCCGGGACCAGGGCAAAATCGCTGGAACTGACAAACGCGGCGGACCGGGCCTTGATCTTCCTGGACGGGGTGCCGGCGCTCACCCTGATGGACCGGGAACTGGAGGGGGCCCACAGCGTGGACTGGGTGCTGGAGAAGGACACCCGGCTGGACATTCTGGTGGAGAACCTGGGCCGGGTGAACTACGGCCCCCAAATGGTCTGCCAGCGCAAGGGCATCGACGGCCCCGTGCTGCTGGACGGCGTTCCGGTGGCGCCCTGGCAGGCGTGGACCTTACCTATGGAGGGGCTGGAGGGCCTGAAGTTCGGAGTGCAGTCGGAGGGGCCCGCCTTCCACCGCTTCACCTTCCGCGCAGAGGAGCGGGGCGATACCTTCCTGGACACTGCGGGCTGGGGGAAGGGCTGCGCCCTGCTCAACGGGGTGAACATCGGCCGCTTCTGGGACATCGGACCCCAGCGCAGACTGTATATTCCCGCCCCCATGCTCAGGGAGGGGGAGAATGAGCTGATTCTCTTCGAGAGCGAGGGACGGGCGCCCGGGACGGTGGCCCTGGCGGGGGAGCCCGGCCTGGGCTGAGGAGCGCATTGCCTTTTTCCCGCCGCCGGGTTATACTGTTGCTATGATTTCGAAAAAAGGAGCGTGAGGACGGTGTCCAAGACGCTGGTACTGGCAGAAAAACCCTCCGTGGGCCGGGAGCTGGCCCGGGTGCTGGGCTGCAAACGACAGGGAGAGGGCTGCCTGGAGGGGGACCGGTACGTGGTCACCTGGGCCCTGGGCCATCTGGTGGAGCTGTCGCCCCCAGAGGCGTATGACAAAGCCTGGGCCAAGTGGGACATGCTCACCCTGCCCATGCTGCCCGAGAAGATGAAAACCCAGGTCATCCCCCAGACCGGCCGCCAGTTCCGGGCCGTCCAGGCCCTCATGCGCCGGGGGGACATCTCCGACCTGGTCATCGCCACCGACTCGGGCCGCGAGGGCGAGCTGGTGGCCCGGTGGATCATGGAGAAGGCGGGCTGGAAGAAGCCGGCCAAACGGCTGTGGATCTCCTCCCAGACCGACAGGGCCATCAAGGAGGGCTTCGCCCATCTGCGCCCGGCGGCGGAGTACGACAACCTGTTCTATTCCGCCCGGGCCCGCAGCGAGGCCGACTGGCTGGTGGGCCTGAATGTGACCAGAGCGCTCACCTGCAAGTTCAACGCCCAGCTCTCCGCCGGGCGGGTCCAGACCCCCACCCTGGCCCTCATCGTGGACCGGGAGCAGGAGATCCGCCGGTTTGTGCCCAAGGACTTCTTTACCCTGGCGGCCAAGACCCCCGGCTTCACCGCCACCTGGCGGGACAAGAAGGGCCAGGCCAGAATCTTTGACCGGGAGCAGGCCGAGGCCCTGGCCAGGAAGCTGGAGGGCAAGACCGGCGTGCTCACCCAGGTGAAAAAGACCTGGAAGCAGACGCCGCCGCCCCCGGCCTACGACCTGACCGAGCTCCAGCGGGACGCCAACCGGAAGTACGCCTACTCCGCCAAGGAGACGCTGTCCATCATGCAGAATCTCTACGAGATTCACAAGGTGCTCACCTATCCCCGCACCGACTCCCGCTATATCTCCGACGACGTGGTACCCACCCTGCCGGAGCGGCTGCGCAGCGTAATGGTGGACGAGTACAAGCCCCTGGCCCAGCAGATTATGCGCAGCCGTCCTCTCCAGACCCGGTACCTGGTCAACAACGCCAAGGTCACCGACCACCACGCCATTATCCCCACCGAGGAGCAGCCCGACCTGTGGCGGCTCACCGGTCCGGAGCGGAACATCTACGACCTGGTGGTCCGCCGGTTCCTGGCGGTGCTGCTGCCTCCCTTCACCTACGAGGAAATCTGCCTGACCATGACGGTGGACGGGGAGACCTTCACCGCACGGGGCAAGATTGTGAAGGACCAGGGCTGGAAGGCGGCATACAGCCGCTTCACCCTGGAGGAGGACGAGAATACAGCGGAGGACGAGGACGCGGACCAGAACCTGCCGCCCCTGAACCAGGGGGACAGGATTTCCCTCACCGGGCTGCAAATCAACGCGGGCAAGACCGCGCCGCCCAAGCGGTACACCGAGGCCACCCTGCTCACCGCCATGGAGCACCCACAGGCCCAGGTGAAGGACGCGGAGCAGTCCCGGATTCTGGAGGAGACCGGCGGCCTGGGCACCCCGGCCACCCGGGCGGACATCATCGAAAAGCTGTTCTCCGCCTTCTATATTGAGCGGCGGGGCAAGGAGCTCTACCCCACCTCCAAGGGCATCCAGGTGGTGGAACTGGCGCCTTCCGACCTGCGCAGCGCCCAGCTCACCGCCAAGTGGGAGAAGCGGCTGGGAGACATCGCCCAGGGCAGGGAGAAGGAGAGCGCCTTTGTGGGGGAGATGAAGTCCTACGCCGCCCGGCTGGTGAGCGAGGTCAAGGCCAGCGACGCGTCCTACCACCACGACAACCAGACCCGCAGTCCCTGCCCCGACTGCGGCAAGTACCTGCTCAAGGTCAAGACCAAGCGGGGCGAGATGCTGGTGTGCCCCGACCGGGAGTGCGGCTACCGCCGCAGCGTCAAGCAGATCACCAACGCCCGCTGCCCCAACTGCCACAAGAAGATGGAGCTGCGGGGCGAGGGGGAGAAGCAGATGTTTGCCTGTGTGTGCGGCTACCGGGAGAAGCTGAGCGACTTCAAGAAGCGCCGCTCGGAGAAGTCCGCCGGCAAGGGGGACGTGCGCCGCTACCTGGAGCAGCAGGCCCGGCAGGAGGAGCAGGGCTCCTCAGCCATGGCGGAACAGCTGAAAAAGTGGCTGGAGCAGAGCGGAAAGTCATAACCCAAAATAGAATAGGGAAGGATGTGACGCGGTTTATGCTGATGGAAGAGGCGCGCAGGGCCATTGCGTCCTACGGCAGACAGATGAGCGGACAGGGACTCTCCAGGGGAACCAGCGGCAACCTGTCCTGCTTCGACCCCGAATTGGGCTATATGGCCATCAGTCCCTCTGGGCTGGACTACTTTTCCACAGAGCCTGAGGATGTGGTGATCATGGATCTGGACGGGCATATTGTGGAGGGAAGTCGAAAACCCTCCAGTGAACACCAGCTTCACGCCGGGATTTACCGGCTGCACCCGGATGCCGGAGCAGTGGTGCACACCCACTCCGTATATTGCACGACCCTGGCCTGCCTGCGGCAGCCGCTCCGGGCAGTGCATTATGCCATGGCAAACGCAGGCGCAGATGAAATTCCCTGCGCGGAGTATGCAACCTACGGAACTCATGCGCTGGCGGAGAACGCTGCCCGGGCCATGGGCAGCGGAAAGGCTGTGCTGCTGGCCAACCACGGACTGGTAGTCTGCGGCGGCAGCATGGCGGAGGCCTTCGCCATGGCTGTGGATATGGAATTTACCGCTGAAATCCAGTGGCGCTGCATGGCGATAGGGACGCCTGTGGTGCTGACTGGGGAGGAGATGGCGGACGTCCGGCGGCAGCTGCTGGGCTACGGCCAGAAACAATGAGTGCAGAACAGCGCAAGATAAAATAGAAAAACGGGAGCGCGGTTGAACGCCGCGCTCCCGTTTTTTAGGTCTTGCCATTGTCAGAGTCCCGGTCCCGGAACAGAAGGGAGATACACCACACGGCGGCAAGGCCGATGACGGTGTAGATCACCCGGGAGACGGCGCTGTCGGAGCCGCCGAAGGCAAACGCCACCAGGTCGAATCCGAAAATGCCGATGCTGCCCCAGTTAAGTCCGCCGACGATGGCGAGAATCAGGGCAATTTTATCGATAATCATCGCGAAGAGACCTCCTCAGATTGGATTCCGGGGATAGCTTCTCCCGGGAGAGAGAGGATTATGCGCCATCAGGTGGAAAATCCATTCAGGTAAAATGACTGACAGCATAAAAAGAATTTTATTTTCCAAAATATTATAAAGTAAAGTCTAGGTAAATATGCTGAAAAAGCTATGAAAGATGCATTGAAAAAGGGAAAATGGAGTGCTATATTGCCTGTGGTTCTGTTGAACAAAAACCAAACCGTAAAGGAAGTTGGACGAAATGCAGACAAGGAAAAAGATCCTGGCCGGAATGCTCAGCGGCGCGCTGCTCCTGGGTGTCGGTCCCCTGGCCATGGCGGCCACAGCCAATTACAACGACGGCAGCGTTACCGGCGGATCCGCCGAGTGGCAAGCCTGGGTGAGCGAGTGGGAGAGCGTAGCCACAGATTACACCCAGGTGTCCCTTACCCCCGGCGCTGATGAGACCCAGCTGAACTTCGCCTGGTACAGCAAGGCGGAGAGCGGCAAGGCAGCCACCCCTGTGGTTCACTTCGGCACCGACAGGAGCAGCCTGACCGCCTTCACCGGCACATCTGCCCAGGTGGATGACAGCCTGACCGGCGGCGTGGCCTATGACTACAACTACGTCACTGTCACCGGCCTGAAGGCCAACACCACCTACTACTACACGGTGGAGAAGAACGGCGTCCAGACCGAGGTCCAGGAGTACAAGACCGGCAGCTTTGACACCGTCAAGATGCTCTACGTGGGCGACCCCCAGATCGGCGCCTCCAAGGGACAGCCTCAGAACGGCGAGGCCCTGGTGGCCGACTCCGGCGCGGCCAACACCGCCGCCCGCAACGACGCCTTCGGCTGGAACCGCACGCTGGAGATTGCCACCCAGCAGAACCCTGACGTGAACTTCATTATCTCCGCCGGCGACCAGGTCAACAAGACCGGCCAGGCCAAGGAGGAGGAGTACGCCGGCTATCTGTCCCCCGACGTGCTTGCCAGCCTGCCTGTGGCTACCACCATCGGCAACCACGACTCCCTGAATCCCGACTACATGTACCACTTCAACAACCCCAACGCCACCGAGTACGGCAAGACCCAGGCCGGCGGCGACTACTACTACTCCTACGGCGACGGCCTGTTCATTGTGCTCAACACCAACAACTACAATGTGGCGGAGCATGAGAAGGCCATCCAGGAGGCTGTCGCCTCCGACCCGGACGCCGCCTGGCGCGTGGTCACCATCCACCAGGATATCTACGGCACCGGCCTGGACCACTCCGACACCGACGGCATGATTCTGCGTACCCAGCTGACCCCCATCTTTGATGAGTACGACATCGATGTGGTGCTCCAGGGCCATGACCACACTTACAGCCGTTCCAAGATGCTCTACGGCGACGGCCAGACGCACGGCACCTACGAGTTCCGTCTGAACGACGAGGGCAGCGACTACGACTGGAACAACGCCTACAACACCCAGAACAACGAGAAGATCCCCTTGTACCCGGAGGAGGGCGATACCGCCGGCACCGCCGCTCACGACGCCTTCCAGGCCGACAACAAGTGCTACACCATTGAGACTACCACCAGCAACACCGTGGTCAACCCCAAGGGCACCCTGTATATGACCGCAAACTCCGCCTCCGGCTCCAAGTTCTACGAGCTCATCAGCACCCAGCAGGACTACATTGCCGCCCGGAGCCAGAACTGGCTGCCCAGCTACTCCGTCATCGAGATGGACAGCAACTCCTTCTCCATCACCACCTACCAGATCACCGGCGACGGCAAGGTAGAGGCCATTGACGACACCTTTACCATCGAGAAGAACGGCACCGGCTCTGTGGCCACCCTGAGCCAGAACGGCGAGACCTACTATCGCCTGCGGGACGTGGCCGCCTCTGTCTCCGGCACGGCCAGCCAGTTCAACGTGGCCTGGGAGAACAACGGCGTGGTGGTCACCACCGGCGCCGCCTACACCGACGCGGTACCCGCCGCCCTGCCCACCGCCGGCTCCGCCGCCACCCTGAACCTGACCGTGAACGGCGCTGCCGCCACCACCGGCGCTGTGCTGGCCGAGGGCAATTACTATGTCCCCGCCGCGTTCCTGGCCACCCTGGGTGTGAACCTGGGCGCCTGAGTCCCCCTGTTCTGAGTCTGAACCCATATGGGCAGCATTTTCCCGGCGGCATTGCCGCCGGGAAAATGCTGTCTATCACCCTTCGAACCGGCGGACGGGAAAAGTGCGTTTTCCACAGAAAGTCCGGGTTCTGAGAGAAAGGCTGAATAACATTGCATATCAAGAAGTTTTTCCTGCGCTGGGGCATTCCGCTGGTGCTGCTGGCCCTGTTTCTGCTTTTTACCGTCCGTCTCAACCAGGGAGAGAAAATTCCGCTGGTGAGCCGGGAGGGTCAGACCTTTGAAAAGGGCGTTGTCACCGAGATTCTCCAGGACAACCTGATGCCGGACGGCTCCCGGGTGGGAGAGCAGAGGGTGCTGGTGCGTATGACCACCGGCGTCCGGGCCGGTCAGGAGCTGGAGACCACCAGCGCCTCCGGCTACCTCTTCGGCGCAGGGTGCACCGTGGGTATGAAGGTTGTGGTCATGCAGAGCGTGGCAGGAGACTCCACTATCACCAGCGTTTACTCCCAGGACCGGGAGTGGGTGATCTACGCCTTTGCCGCCGCCTATCTGCTGGTGCTCTGTCTGGTAGGCGGAAAGCAGGGCCTCAAAGGCGCCCTGGGCCTGGTGTTCACCTTCTTCTGTATCATCTTTGTCTACCTGCCCCTGGTCTACCAGGGCTGGTCTCCCTTCTGGGTGGCGGTGTTCATCTGCGTGATTACCACATTGGTCACCATGTATCTCATTGGCGGCCCTACCATGAAGACACTGGTGGCCACTGGCGGAACCGTGGCGGGCGTGGTCATTGCCGGACTGGCCGCCAGCCTGTTCAGCATGGCCACCGGCATTACGGGCTGGAACGTATCTGACATTGAGAGCCTGCTCACCCTGGCCAGCACAAGCGGCGTGCAGGTGGGGGGACTGCTCTTCTCCGGGCTGCTTATCTCCAGCCTGGGGGCGGTGATGGATGTCGCTATGTCCATCGGCAGCGCCATCGCGGAGATCCACGCCCAGAACCCGGCTATCTCCCGGGCGGAGCTGTTCAAGGCCGGCATGCACGTGGGCCGCGACATGATGGGGACGGACTCCAACACCCTGATCCTGGCCTTTGCCGGCGGCAGCATCTCCATGCTGGTGCTGGATTACGCCTACGACCTGCCCTATCAGCAGATGATTAACTCCAACAACATCGGCATTGCCATTATGCAGGGCCTGTCAGGCAGCTTCGGCATTGTGCTGGCGGTCCCTGTCACCGTGGCGCTGGCCGTGCTGCTCTATACCTGGCGGCGGCCTGCCAAGGCATAATAACAAAGCGGCGCACCGTGTTTGCGGTGCACCGCTTTTGCAGCGGTTAAGTCAGATAAGCTTGATTTGCTTCCACTTGCCCTGCCAGAATCGAACCAGGAAGAACACAGCCCGGACCACCCAATCGCAGAACATGGCGATCCACACGCCCAGCAGGTGGAGGCCCATCATGGGGATACCAAAGACTGCGTCGGCGCCCAGCACGTAGCTGAGAACAATGCGGCAGGCAAACATGGAGACAAGAGACACAGCCATGGTAAACATGGCGTCGCCGGCAGCCCGGAGGGCGTTGGGCAGGGTGAAGGACATGGGCCAGAAGAGCAGAACGAAAACGGAATTCCAACGTAGCACCTGGGCGGCCATGGCGGCGGCAGGGGCGCTCAGATTGAAGAGAGTGACCAACCAGCCCGCACAGAAGAAGAGAATGACGGCCATGGTGCCCATGGAGACATAGGCCATGATCATCAGCCTGCGGGTGTACCGGACCGCTTCGTCCAGGGACTGGGCGCCCACATACTGGCCCACCACGGTGACCATGGCCAGGCCGATGGCCTGGCCGGGCACATTGATGACGCCGGCCACGCTGTTGGCGATGGCGTTGGCGGCCACAGCGGAACCCACCACCGCCAGGTTGACCCCGGCGTCAAAGGAGGTGATGAGGCTGAGCACCACCAGCTTTCCCACCTGGAACAGGCCGTTCTCCAGACCGGTGGGGATGCCGATGGTGAGGATGCGCCGTACCATGACCCAGTGGAACTCGAGGCGGAACATGTGGTGGATGCGCAGGATGCAGTCCCGGTGCTGGAGCAGGAACAGGATAATTACCGCCGCCACAATACGGGAGGTGAGGGTGCCGATGCCGGCGCCCAGGGACCCCATATCGAAACCAAAAATCAGAATGGCGTTGACGGTGATATTGACAATGTTGACAATAAGGGAGTTGAACATGGACACCTTGGAGTTGCCCATGGAGCGGAACAGAGCTGCGCCCGCGTTGTACAGGGCCATAAAGGGATAGGCCAGCGCGGTGGAGATAAAGTAGGCGACGGCGGAGTCCATGACGTCGTCATTGATATTGCCGAAAATCAAAAAGAGCAGGTGCTCCCGGAAGAGAATGCACGCCGCCATGATGATCACAGAGAGGGCCGTCACCACGTAGAGCAGCTGCTTGGCGGCGGTTCTGGCGTGCTCCGGCTCCTTGCGGCCCAGGTACTGGGACACCACCACCGCGCCGCCTGTACTGAGGGCAGCGAAGATCTGAAGCATCAGGGTGTTGATGTTGTCCACCAGGGAGACGCCGGATACCGCCGCTTCGCCTGCTGTGGTGACCATCACCGTGTCCGCCATACCCACAGACATCAGAAGAAATTGTTCAATTACCAGCGGGATGATCAGCCGCATCAGCGCTTGGCGGCTGAACAGCGGCTTCTGCTCCCGTTCAGCGGATTTGACGGGCGTCTGCGCTTCCATCTTCATCTGTCTCCCCTTTCGTACACCCCAGAATTACATTGATAGCAGCGGACCTCTATTGTAGCATTGAATTTCCATTTTACAAGGTGTGTTTTACACAAATTTTACGTGTTTTTCCTGCGAAAGGTATAAATGCGGAACAGGATGTCCACAATATCCGCAGGCCGGGCGGAAACCCGGCGAAAACGGATTACATATTTGGGACGGTGGTATCCAGTGCTGAAACGTAAACAGAAGAGGGACGGCGGACATACCCTGCGCCGGTGGGAACTGGCCCTGCTGCTGGGTGCGGCGGTGGCTGCGCTGGCAGGCGGCGCGCTTGGGGCGGAGCAGTCCGCCCTGGCGGACAAGGTCATCCGCCTCCATGTCATTGCCAACTCCGACGACCCGGCGGACCAGGCCCTCAAGCTCCAGGTCCGGGATCGGATTTTGTCTGAGGCCGGGGACCTGTTTGACCAGGGGCTGACCCGTGAGCAGGCGGAGGCCGCCATCACGGCCCGGCTGGGCGACCTGGCGGCCGCAGGCGCGGAGACCGTGGGGGAGGCCGGGTACAGCTACCCGGTCACCGCCTCCCTGGAGGAGAATGTGTGGTTCCCCACCAAGGAGTACGAGGACTTTGCCCTGCCCGCCGGGGAGTACACCGCCCTGCGCATCGTCATCGGCGAGGGCGGCGGACAGAACTGGTGGTGTGTGGTGTTTCCGCCTCTGTGCCTGGGCTCGGTCACCGAGACCACGGCGGAAACCGCCGCTTCGGCGGGCTTCAGTGAGGATGAAATTTCCCTCATCACCGGCGAAAACGAGGGATATGTGGTCAAATTCAAGGCCATAGAGCTGTGGGACCGGTTCTGCGCCTGGGTGGAGAACCGCTGATAAAGACTGAAAACAGCGGCGGAGCAAATGCTCCGCCGCTGTTTTGCGTTCAAATGTGGGGGTGATTCAGGGCGCCTCCAAAAAGGGAAGCGCAACGGCCAGCCACTCCTCAGGCAGATAGACAGCCAGGTAGCCGTGATTACAGCCCTTGGCCTCATAAATCCGGCAGGATGGCACCAGGGCACGGAATTGCTGGGCGGACTCTTTGACGCACCGCCTCTCTTTTTCTCCGTACCAGTACATCACCTCGGCTGAGGTCAGTGCCACAGACTCCTTCAAGGTATAGTGCATCATATAGCTGCGGTACATGGCGTACAGTGTCTCCCGGCGTACGCGGGGCATGTCTTGAAGGTAATAGCGGGCGATTTCGTCTGGGAAGCGCATCTTTTCGGGCAGAAAGCGCATCATGGCCATCTGGGCACGGCAGCTCCACCGGCTGAAGAGCATCCAGCCGCACAGGCGCACCACGGCGATGGAGAAGCGGGCCATGCCGGGCTGAGGATAACAGATGCTGCCGTCGATGATAACCTTTTGGGCAACATCCGGCCGTTGGGCCAGCAGCTCCATGACGATCTGGCCGCCCAGGGACACGCCGCCCAGAGCAAAGAGGTGCCCGCCGCAGCAACGGTCAATATAGTCCAGAAGCGCTTGCGCCTCCTCTTCAGTGGAGTGATACGGAAGGGCGGATTCTTCGCCGTGTCCGTCCAGCGTGGGGAGGATGACATGGTAGCGATCCATCAGAGCCTTGGCCTGGCGGAGGTAATTCCACCAGGCGTTCCCGCCGCCATGGATGAGCATGATATGGGGATTGGTGCTGCTGCCGAACTCATGGAAATTCATAGAGCATTCCTCCAAAAAGAAAGGGGGCCGGAGATGGCGCCATTATAGCGCCGGACAGCAGACAATACAAGTGGGCGCCTGTGGACATAATAGATAAAAATGGAAGAAATTACAGAATAAAATTGGGCGAAATATTTTATGCAGGGCTTTCTCTCCATAGCCTCTGTTCCTCTTGCGGTTTTTGGTGTATGATAAAAGCATAAAGGAAATTTCCGTGAGGTATGTTCTATGACCGACTTATTTGAAAAATCCATCCACACTCTGGAGCTGCCCCGGGTGCTGGAGAAGCTGGCCGGGCAGGCGGTGACCGAGGAGGGCAAGGAGCGCTGCATGGCCCTGCGCCCCCTCACCGACGCCGACGACGTCCAGCGCCTCCAGGCCGAGACCACCGCCGCGGTCAGCATGACCGCCCTGCGGGGCAGCCCGTCCCTGTCGGGGGTGAAGCCGGTGGCGGCCTCCCTCCAGCGGGCGGACATGGGCGGCGCCCTCAACACCAGGGAGCTGCTGGACATCGCCGCCGTCCTCCGGGCGGCCCGCTCCGCCCGGGACTACGCCGCCGGGGAGAACAGCGGCAAGACCTGCATCGACCATCTCTTCGCCTCTCTCACCGCCAACCGGTTCCTGGAGGACAAGATCACCGGCTCCATCCTGGGGGAGAATGAGATCGCCGACTCGGCCAGCCCCGAGCTGGCCTCCATCCGGCGGCATATCCGGGCCACCTCCGCCAAGGTGCGGGACATTCTCCAGAAGCTCATTTCATCCTCCCAGGCAAAGTATCTCCAGGAGCCCATTATCACCATGCGCTCCGACCGGTATGTGGTGCCCGTGCGCTCCGAGTGCAAGAACGACGTGCCCGGCCTGGTCCACGACGTGTCCTCCTCCGGCGGAACCTTCTTCATCGAACCCATGGGGGTGGTGAAGGCCAACAACGAGCTGCGGGAGCTCCAGGCCGACGAGGAGAAGGAGATTGACCGGATCCTGGCCGAGCTGTCCGCCGACTGCGCCGCCCACAAGGAGGACATCGCCCAGGACTACGACCTGCTTATCATGCTGGACGTGATCTTCGCCCGGGCCAAGCTGTCCTACCGGATGCGGGCCAGCGAGCCCAAAATCGTCAGCCGTGGCATCTGTCTGCGGCAGGCCCGCCATCCCCTGCTGGACCCCGACAAGGCGGTGGCCAACGACCTGTACCTGGGCGGGGATTTTGATACCCTGGTCATCACCGGCCCCAACACCGGCGGCAAGACCGTCACCCTGAAGACCATCGGTCTGCTGACTCTGATGGCCCAGTGTGGACTCCACATTCCGGTGGCGGACGACAGCACAGTGATGATTTTCGACCGCGTACTGGCCGATATCGGCGACGAGCAGTCCATCGCCCAGAGCCTCTCCACCTTCTCTTCCCACATGGTGAACATTGTGGGCATTCTGAAGGAGGCGGACGACAAGACCCTCATCCTCTTCGATGAGCTGGGCGCGGGCACCGACCCCATCGAGGGCGCGGCCCTGGCTGCCGCCATCATCGAGCAGTCCCGGGAGCTGGGGGCCCTGGTGGCCGCCACCACTCACTACGCCGAGCTGAAGGTGTACGCCATGACCACCGCCGGGGTGGAGAACGCCTCCTGTGAGTTTGACGTCAACTCCCTGGCCCCCACCTACCGGCTCCTCATCGGCATCCCCGGCAAGTCCAACGCCTTCGCCATCTCCGAGCGGCTGGGCCTGCCCAGGGAGGTCATCGACAAGGCCTCCGCCCGTATTGACGCGGAAAACGTCCGCTTTGAGGACGTGATCACCCGTCTGGAGCAGCAGCGCCAGCAGATGGAGCAGGAGAAGGAGCAGGCCCGGAAGCTGCGCCGGGAGATGGAGGATGCCGCCCGTGCGGCCCGGGAGTACCGGGACAAGCTGGAGAAGGAGCGGGCCAAGGCGGTGGAGAAGGCCCAGGCGGAGGCACGGGCCATTTTGGATGAGGCCCGGAACACCGCCGACAGCGTGTTCAAGGAGCTCAACGAGATGCGCCGCCGCCAGCGGAAGGAAGAGGACTGGCAGAAGGTGAACGAGGAGCGGGCAGGGCTGCGCCAGCGGCTCAACCAGGCGGAGGACGCCCTGGGCGCCCGGCCTGAGGAGCCTGCGCCGCCGCCCACCCGGCCCGCCAAAGCGGGAGATACGGTGGAGCTGGTGAAGATGGGCGGCACCAAGGCCCAGGTATTGGCCGTCAACAAGGATGGAAGCCTTCAGCTCCAGGCGGGTATCCTGAAGATCACCGCCAAGCAGGACGAGGTCCGGGTTACCGAGGAGGACGGCAGCAAAAAGCAGACCCAGCGGATCATCCACCGGGCGGAGCGCCAGCTGCGCACCGTGGGCGCCTCTTCGGAGGTGGATCTGCGGGGGATGATGACCGATGAGGCCGTGGCGGCGCTGGACAGCTTTCTGGACAACGCCATGCTGGCCAAGCTGGAGACCGTCACTATTATCCACGGCAAGGGTACCGGCGCGGTGCGCAAGGCGGTGCGGGAGCACCTGAAGCGCAGCCGGTATGTGAAGTCCTTCCGCCCCGGCCGCTATGGCGAAGGAGAGGACGGCGTGACGGTGGCGGAGCTTCGGTAACGGGAAATGTCCGCCGCTAAAGGACGGTGTCCGCACCGGAGAATATAAATTCACCCAGAACCGGCTGCCTGAGGGCAGAAAAAGAATGGACATTGGATTTTGTGCAAAATGTCGTTGACTGTTTGGTGCAAATTTGATATCCTATACAGGAAAGTATGCGACTTCATAAACGCATCTTAGGGGGAAACGCTTATGTATATGAAAGAGGCAGTCGTAAACAATCAGGTTGGCCTGCACGCCAGACCCGCCACATTCTTCATCCAGAAGGCCAATGAGTTTAAGAGTTCCATCTGGGTTGAGAAGGATGAGCGCCGAGTGAACGCCAAGAGCCTGCTGGGTGTACTTTCCCTCGGTGTCGTGAAGGGTACCTCCATCAACCTCATCGCCGACGGCCCCGATGAGAAAGAGGCGGTCGATGCTCTGGTGGAGCTGATTGCATCCAACTTCTCTGAGTAACGCCATCCGACAAAAAGCGCCGCATTTGCGGCGCTTTTTTTATCCGCGGAACAAGCCCGGCAGATAGGGAGGGCAGGAATCAACACCCATGACATTTGATGAACTGAAAGAAAAAGCACATGCCCTGTCCCAAATGCGCGGGCGCATTTGGGAACCCGGGAAATAGTCATATCTGCACGGGGCGAGTGAATCGCCCCGGCATCAAGGTTTTGCTCCGCAAAACGCTTGGACGGCGCAGAGCGCCGGGGCGCTGACGCGCCCAGCGGCAGGGCATGAAGGAAGTCCGGCAGACAGGGGAGGGCAGGAACAGTAACATATGACATTTGATGAGCTGAAAGAAAAAGCACATGCCCTGTCCCAAATGCGCGGGCGCATTTGGGGACCCGGGAAATGATATTATCTGCACGGGGCGAGTGAATCGCCCCGGCATCAAGGTTTGCTCCGCAAAACGCTTGGACGGCGCAGAGCGCCGGGGCGCTGACGCGCCCAGCGGCAGGGCATGAAGGAAGTCCGGCAGACAGGGGAGGGCAGGAATCAACACCCATGACATTTGATGAACTGAAAGAAAAAGCACATGCCCTGCCGCTGAAGCCGGGTGTGTATATTATGCAGGACAAGCGCAACGTGGTCATCTATGTGGGCAAGGCCAAGGCATTGAAGAACCGGGTGAGCCAGTACTTTGCCGACCTGGCCTCCCACACGGAGAAGACCCGGGCCATGGTCAGCCAGATTGACCACTTTGACGTCATTGTGGCCGACAGCGAATTTGAGGCTCTGGTGCTGGAGAGCTCCCTCATCAAGCGCCACCAGCCCCACTACAACATTCTCCTCAAGGACGATAAGGGCTATCCCTATATCCGCCTCACCGTCAACGAGGACTACCCCCGGTTCTCCCTGGCCAACAAGGCGGCTGACGACGGGGCACGCTACTTCGGGCCCTACGGCAGCCGGGGCAGTACCCAGGGCATCATCGACGCCCTCCGGGCCGCCCTCAAGCTGCCCTCTTGCAACCGGAAGTTTCCCCGGGACATCGGCAAGGAGCGGCCCTGCCTGAACTACCACATGGGGCTGTGCGACGGCTACTGCCGGTTCGGCATGACCCAGGAGCGGTACCGGGACGCCATCGACCAGGCCATCCGGCTGCTGGAGGGGCAGTTCAAGGAGGTGGGGGAGGAGCTTCAGGCCGAGATGGAGCAGGCCGCCGAGGAGCTGAGGTTTGAGAAGGCCGCCGAGCTGCGGGACCGGTACCGTGCCATTGAGCTGCTGGGCAAGCGGCAGAAGGTGATGGCGGGCAGTCTGGCGGACACCGACGTGGTGGGCTTCCACCGGGGTACGGCCAAGAGCTGCTTCGTGGTGCTCCACTACGTGGACGGCGAGCTGGCCGCCAAGGACTGGGACCTGATGGAGACGCCCATGGAGGAGGAGATCGCCGACGTGGTGTCCGCCCTGGTGCGGCAGTACTACGGGGAGCGGAATCAGCTGCCCAGACAGATTCTCCTGCCCTGTGAGATTGAGGACGAGGTGCCCCTGGCCCGGCTGCTGTCCGAGAACGCGGGCCGCCGGGTGAACCTGGTCACCCCCCAGCGGGGCGCCAAGATGGACCTGATCCGTCTGGCCAACAAGAACGCGGAGGAAGAGGTGGCTCGCTGGACCACCAAGGAGGAGCGGACCTCCAAGCTGCTGGAGCTGCTGGCCAGGATGCTCAAGCTGGACAAGCCGCCCATGCGGATGGAGAGCTACGACATCTCCAACCAGGGGGCCGACGACATCGTGGCCTCCATGGTGGTCTACCAGAACGCCCGGCCCCTGAAGCGGGACTACCGCCGCTTCAAGCTCAAGGACATGGACGCCCCCGACGACTACGCCTCCATGGAGCAGGTGCTCACCCGCCGCTTCCGCCGCTATCTGGACGGGGACGAGAAATTCAAGGATCTGCCCGACCTGCTCCTCATCGACGGCGGCGAGAACCACGCCAAGGTGGCGGTGAAGGTGCTGGAGACCCTGGGGCTTTCCATCCCGGTGTTCGGTATGGTGAAGGACGACCGGCACCGCACCCGTGCCCTGGTCACGCCGGAGGGCCGGGAGATTGGCATCCAGGCCAATCAGGCGGTGTTCTCTCTCATCGGCCAGATTCAGGAGGAGACCCACCGTTTTGCCATCGAGTTCCACCGCCAGCAGCAGAATCAGCGGGTGAAGGGCTCGGTGCTGGACAAAATCCCCGGCGTGGGCGAAAAACGCCGGGCGGATCTGCTGAAACACTTCAAAAGCGTCAAGAATATCAAGGCCGCCACTCTGGAAGAGCTGGAGGCGGCGGTGCCTAGGAACACGGCCAAGGCCGTCTACGACTATTTCCGGGGGACTCAGGAGTCCAAACCGGAGGACGGGAAAGGATGAGAGACCATGCGTGTTATTACAGGAACGGCCCGGGGCAGGCGGCTTAAGGAGCTGCCCGGCATGGAGACCCGGCCCACCACCGACAAGGTGAAGGAGTCCATTTTCAATATCGTACAGTTTGACGTGGAGGGGCGGAATGTGCTGGACCTCTTCGGCGGCACCGGCCAGCTGGGCATCGAGGCTCTGTCCCGAGGCGCGGCGCGGTGCACCTTCGTGGACCTGCGGAAGGAAGCCGCCGCTGTCATCCGGGAGAACGTGAAGACCTGCGGCTTTGAGGCCCGGGGCAAGGTGGTGCAGGGTGACAGCATCGCCTTCCTCACCGGCTGCCGGGAGAAGTTCGACCTGGTCTTTCTGGATCCGCCCTACGCCTCCGGTCTGCTGGAACGGGCGCTGGAGGTTATCGCAAAGATTGACATCATGTCCGAGAATGGTATAATAGTTTGCGAAAGCGGGGCGGAACAGGTTCTGCCCGAGTTCAGCGCCCCCTATGAGAAGGGGCGGGAGTACCGCTACGGCAAGATTAAGGTGACGCTGTACCGGCGCACCATATAACGCTTCCCCAAAGCAAGGAGAGATTCCAGTGAAAACAGCGGTATATCCCGGCAGCTTCGACCCTATTACACTGGGCCACCTGAACGTAATCAAACGTGCGGCGGTCTGTTTTGATAAGCTCATCGTCTGCGTGATGGTGAATTCCGAGAAGGAAAACAGGGGCCTCTTCACCCCTGAAGAGCGGGTGGAGCTCATCCACAGGGTAGTGGACCGCCTGCCCAACGTAGAGGTGGACCGGTCCTCCGGCCTGCTGGCGGAATACGCCAAACGGGTGGGGGCCTGCGTGGTGGTAAAGGGCCTGCGGGCCGTGTCCGACTACGAGAAGGAGGTCCAGATGGCCCTCATCAACCGCAAGCTCAATCCCCGGCTGGACACCATGTTCCTGCCCTCCAGCGCCAAGTACACCTACCTGAGCTCCAGCGTGGTGAAGGAGATGGCCTACTACGGAGCGGATCTGTCCGACTTTGTCCCCCGGGAGATTATTGACGATGTAAACGAAAAGATGAAAAGCAGGAGGAACAGATAAATGGCGACTGGCGTGGAAGAACTGCTGGACATGCTCTATGAGCTGATAGACGAGGCCAAGGGCGTGCCTCTGTCCAGTGAGAAGTGTATCATCGAGCGGGACAAGGCTCTGGATCTGCTGGATGACATCAAGGCCCAGTTCCCCATGGAGCTGAACGAGGCCAAGAAGCTCATCGCGGCCCGCACCGACTATATCGCCTCCGCCAAGCGTGAGGCAGACCTGATCCGCAAGCAGGCGGAGGACCAGGCCCGGCAGATGCTCTCCGAGGAGGAGATCATGGCCCGTGCCAAGCAGAAATCCAGCGAGATTCTCCGCCAGACCGAGGAGCGGGCCAGAGAGCTGCGCAAGTCGGCCAACGACTACTGCGAGGACGCCCTCCGCCGCACCGAGGAGGCCATCGGAGAGGCCTACGAGGAGCTGAAGGCCAGCCGGAGCAAGTTCCGGGCTGCCAGCGCCGCCGCCTCCGGCGCGTCCCAGCGGCCCGCCTTCGACGTGGCAGTGGAGAACGAGTAACACCCAATTTCGGCGAAAAACGCACCCCAATCGTTAGGCAGCACGGATACTGCGTAATGGTTGGGGTGCTTTTGGCGTGGAGAGATATTTCACCCAATTCATGCTTGTGAACATGGCTTTCCGGTGGTATAATATTTCGACTGATTTCAGGAAGGGCGGATTTACCATGACCTACAAAGAAGAATTCATCACTTTTATGGTGCGCTCCGGCGTGCTGACCTTCGGTGATTTCACCACCAAGTCCGGGCGCAAGACCCCCTACTTCATCAACACCGGCAACTACAAGACCGGCGCCCAGGCCTCCAAGCTGGGCGACTACTACGCCGCCTGCATCCAGGAGAACCTGCCTGACGGTGTGGACTGTCTCTTTGGCCCTGCCTACAAGGGCATTCCGCTGGCGGTGGCGGCTGCCTCCAGCCTGTACCGGAACTATGGCCGGGATCTGCCCTACTGCTTTAACCGCAAGGAGGCCAAGGACCACGGCGAGGGAGGCTCCATGGTGGGCTACAAGCCCCAGGCCGGGGACAATGTGGTCATCGTGGAGGATGTGGTCACCGCCGGCACCGCCGTCCGGGAGACCATCGAGCTGTTCAAGCATGTGGCCGACGTAAATCTGACGGCCCTGGTGGTGTCTGTGGACCGCATGGAGCGGGGCACCGGCGACAAGACCACCCTGGACGAGCTGCGGGAGGAGCACGGCATCCGGGTGTTCCCCATTGTCACCGTCCGTGAGGTCATCTCCTTCCTCCACAACAATCCGGTGGATGGCAAGGTGTATATCGACGACGACATGAAGGCCCGTATGGAGGCTTATTTAACGGAGTACGGCGCCCGGGCCTGAGAACAGGCAAAGACCTCTGCGGGCAATTTCCCGCAGAGGTCTTTGCGCTTTTGACGGCAGAGAGGAGGGAAGGATATGGCGGATCATACGGGACACAGGGAGAGGCTGCGCAAGGAGTTTATGGCCCGGCCGGATTCCTTTCCCGACCACAAGGTGCTGGAGCTGCTGCTGTTCTATGTGCTGCCCCGGCAGGACACCAACCCGCTGGCCCACGACCTGCTGGACCGGTTCGGTTCCCTCCAGGGCGTGCTGGACGCCCGGCCGGAGGCCCTCTCCCAGGTGAAGGGGGTAGGGGAGCGGGCGGCGGTGCTCTTCCGGGTTGTCAAGGAGCTGGGCAGGCGGTACGGTGCGTCCCGCGCCAGCCTGGAGGACATTGTGGACTCCACCTGGGCGGCCCGTGAGACGTTTGCGCCTCTGTTTTACGGCGCCCGCAACGAGATGGTCTATCTTCTGTGCATGGACGGAAAGGGCAAGTACCTGGGCTGTCCCAAGGTAGGGGAGGGGAATGTAAACGCCGCCGAGGTCACGGCCCGGTCTGTTGTGGAGGCCGCCCTTAACCACAATGCCGCCCGTGTTATTCTGGCCCACAACCACGTGTCCGGCCTGGCTCTGCCCTCCGACGAGGACAAACAGACTACCCTCTACCTGCGCGACCTGCTCCGGCAGGTGGGCGTGCTCCTCATCGACCATTTGATTTTTGCGGACGACGACATGGTATCTATGCGGGACAGCGGCTTTTTGGTGGAAATACGATAATTAGAGGTTGCAATAGAACATACGTTTTGATAGAATGGATGTACGAGGTGATGGTATGCCCAAATTTGAGGTAGTCAGCGAATACAAGCCCGCGGGCGATCAGCCCCAGGCCATTGAGGCCCTGGCCAACGGCGTGGAGCTGGGGCTCCAGGAGCAGACCCTGCTGGGCGTTACCGGCTCCGGCAAGACCTTTACCATGGCCAAGACCATTGAGAAGCTCCAGCGGCCCACCCTGGTGCTGGCTCACAACAAGACCCTGGCCGCCCAGCTGTGCGCCGAGTTTAAAGAATTTTTCCCCAACAACGCGGTGGAGTATTTCGTCTCCTACTATGACTACTACCAGCCCGAGGCCTATATCCCCCACACCGA
>NZ_CALXGI010000033.1 GCF_944387805.1 uncultured Pseudoflavonifractor sp.
TCCAGGCGTTTTCCCGGAGGGGAAAACCCTGATGCGGGGCGGATTTATTCCGCCCCAGCAGATGAAAAAGAGAGAGGAGCCCCGGAGTACGCGTCAGCGTGCTCTGGGGAGGGCCCCACCACGACAGGGCCCATAATATCAAAAATATTCAAGAGAAAACCACCTTTCAAAAAACGCACAGGACCCGTGGGGCCGTCCGGTGCGGAGGAAGAGGAAAATGAAGGGATCAGGCCTGCCAGACCGTTTTCCCCCTGTGAATGGTCTCCAGCACCCGGATGGAGCGGATGTCCATGGGGGCCACTGCCGTTGGATCAGCGGAGAGGACGATGAGGTCGGCCTGTTTGCCGGGGCGGATGGAGCCCAGAGTCTCCTCCCGGAAGTACTGGTAAGCGGCATGGAGGGTGACCGCCCGGAGCGCTGCCATGGGGGACAGCTTCAGCGCCGGGCCCAGGGTTTTCCCCTCCCGGGTCAGGCGGTTGACGGCGCACCACACGGTTTCCAGCATATCGGGCTGAATGACCGGCGTATCCTGGTGGAGGGTGAAGGGAAGCCCCAGTTCCTCTGCCCAGCCCAGGGGGCTGATGGAGGCAGCCCGGTCCGGACCGAAATTTTCCGCGTGGATATCCCCCCAGTACCACAGGTGAGCGGCAAAGAAGGAGGGGATGATACCCAGCTCCTTCATCTCTTCCAGCTGTTCCCGGCGGACCAGCTGGGCGTGGATCATCACCGGCCGGATATCCGCGATTCTGAGGCCGGTCTCCTCCTGGGCGGCCCGGCAGCAGCGGATATACTGCGCCGCCGCCGCGTCCCCGTTGCAGTGGGCCAGCAGCTGCTTGCCCTGAGTGAGGGCGGTGCGGACAAAGCCGGTGACCTCTTCGTCGGTGTAGATGGGGTAGCCGCAATAGCCGGGCTGGTCGGGAGGGTTGGAGGCGTAGGGCTTCAGCATCCAGGCGGTTCTGCCCTGGGGCGAGCCGTCCAGAAAAATCTTATATCCTCCAATGTGGGGCTTGTCAATGAGCGCGAGAGAATTTTTCAGGTCGGCGTACCCCACCGCCTCGGTTTTCAGATGGGCGGCGGAGAGCAGGGCGTACCGCCCGGCGTCGGTGAGGCCGTCCTGGATCAGGGTGACGCCATGGGAGAGGTAGATCTCCTCCGCCCGTTCCACGTTGCGGGCCGCCTGTTCCGGCGAGGGGCCGGGCATGGAAGAGGCCAGACGGATGAAGGCGTTCTCCTCCAGGTAGCCGCTGGGGGTGCGTCCGTCGGCTTCCCGGCCGATTCTGCCCCCCTCCGGGTCGGGGGTGCCGGCCGTAATGTTCAGCAGCTTTAATGCGGCGGAGTTGACCGCTCCCATGTGGCCCGAAGCGTTGGAGATGAGCACCGGGGTTTCGGGGAAGGCTCCGTCCAGAGTGTGCCGGTCGGGCTGAGTACGTTCCGCCAAGACGTTGTGGTCATACCCGAAGCCGATGAGCCACTGGTCCGGGGCCATGCCCCGCGCCTTCTGGAAAGCCAGCAGCAGCCGGGCGATGTCCCCGAAGGAGGCGGCGCTGCCCAGAGGGCACAGGTCCAGGGTGGAGGCCAGGGCGGTCAGATGGCTGTGAGGGTCCAGAAAGGCGGGCATCAGGGTGCGGCCGGACAGGTCCCGCCGTGCGGCGTCCGGAGCCAGGGCCTCCAGTTCCGCCAGCGTCCCCACGGCCCGGATGAGGCCGTCCTCTGTCAGTACCGCCTGGGGTGCGGCTCCGTCCTCCATGGTGAGAATGGTTCCGTTGTAAAAGAGGGCCTGATTCATGATTCACTCCGCCTTCTTATCAATAAATTCCGGTCTGAACTTAGAATATACGATTTTCTGCTCGCTATACAGGCCATAATACCCGGAGAGCATGTAGGACACGGCGCAGGACAGGGCGAAGAGGGGCAGGCCCTGGCCGCCGAAGAGCTCATAGGCCAGGAACAGGGAGGTCATGGGGCAGTTGGTGACGCCGCAGAACACCGACGTCATACCCAGGGCCGCGCCGAAGGAGGCGGGCAGGCCCAGCAGGGGGGCGGCCACGCAGCCGAAGGTGGCGCCGGTAAAGAACACAGGCACAATCTCGCCGCCCTTGAAGCCGGCCCCCAGGGTGACGGCAGTGAAGAGGATTTTCAGCAGAAAGTCCTCAGGCCGGGCCTGGCCGCTGATGGCCCGGGCGATGAGCCCGGCGCCGGCGCCGTTGTAGTCGTAGGTGCCCGGGTTCCACAGCCACACCAGATAGGTAAGGGCGATAACCAGGGCGCCGCCCGCCGCCGCCCGAAGGACGGGGCGGGGGATGAGTTTACTGTACAGCTTGGGGGCCGCGTGCATCACCCGGCAGAACAGGATGGACAGCAGGGCAAAGAGGATTCCCATACACACGCACTGGAGAGCTGTGACTACGCTGAGGGAAGGCACACCGGCGAGGGCATAGGCGGTGGGGGGCACGCCGAAGAAAGCGGCCACGCCCACGCCAACCAGAGAGGCGATGGTGCAGGGGACAATGGCGGCGTAGTACATGACCCCCACGCTCACCACCTCCATGGAGAACACGGCGGCGGCCAGGGGGGTGCCGAAGAGGGCGGAGAAGGCGGCGGACATGCCGCACATGGTGATAACCCGGCTGTCCTTGTCGTCCAGGCCCATCCAGCGGCCGATTTTGGAGGAGATGGAGCCCCCCAGCTGGAGGGCCGCGCCCTCCCGGCCAGAGGAGCCGCCCACCAGGTGGGTGATAACGGTGGCGGCAAAGATCAGCGGCGCGGTGCGCAGGCGGAGGGGTTCGTTCTCCCTCACAGCCACCAGCACAAAGTTGGTGCCCCGGTCCTTCTCCATGCCGCACCAGCGGTAGAGCAGGACGATGAGGGCGCCGCCCGCAGGCAGCAGCCAGAGAATCCAGGGGTATTCCCCCCGCAGTTCGGCGGCGGCGTCAATGGCGAAGTGGAACAGTGTCCCCACACTGCCGCAGACAAGGCCGATGATGCAGGAGAATACCAGCCACTTCGCAAAAATCGCAGGCTGCCTGGCCCAGGCGGGCAGGCGCTCCCGGAGTATCTTCACAGGACATCCCTCACTAAACCAGAATGGCGGAAATTCATAAAAACGGGCCAAAACGGCTGGATTTATAACGCCGCAAGACAGAGACACGCAGGACAGTTCGGGCGGCGGCCCGTTCAGCAGACATCATTATAACATGGGCCGGGCCGATGCGCACCCATTTTGATGAAGAAGGGCGCAGAAAATTGAAAGTGTAAGATTTTTGCAAAAAGTAGTGAATTTTTATCGCAGCTATGATATAATTCTGCGACAAAGGCGGAGACGCCAAACTGTCTGAATATTGTTAGGAGGAATTTCTGTGTCATCGGATCCCATATGGCCCCAATTGCTGCTGCAGCTGGTTCTGATTATGGTCAACGCGTATTTTGCCGCCACGGAGATTGCGGTCATCTCGCTGAATGAAAATATCCTGCGCCGTCAGGCGGAGGACGGCGACAAGAAGGCGGCCAGGCTGCTGAAGATTGTAGAGACTCCTACCCGCTTTCTCTCCACCATCCAGATCGGCATCACCCTGGCCGGCTTCCTGGGCTCGGCCTTTGCGGCGGACAACTTTGCCGGCCGCATCCGGGACTGGGCCGTGGTGAAGTGGCAGCTGGACGCCTCTGCCGCTGCGGCGGTGAATACTCTGGCGGTTGTGATCATCACCATCATCCTCTCCTTCTTCACCCTGGTGCTGGGCGAGCTGGTACCCAAGCGGGTGGCCATGCAGAAGGCGGAGCAGGTGGCCCGGTTTACCTGCGGGGTGGTGTCCGGCCTGGCGGCGGTGATGCGGCCCCTTATCTGGCTGCTGACCGTGTCCACCAACGGCGTACTGCGCCTGCTACATATTGACCCCAACGCCGAGGAGGATCAGGTCTCCGAGGAGGAGATTCGCATGATGGTGGACATCGGCGAGGAGAAGGGGGCTATTGCGTCGGGCGAGAAGGAGATGATTGAAAACATCTTCGAGTTCAACAACATGACCGCTGAGGATGTCATGATTCACCGCACCGACGTGGTAATGCTGTGGGCCAAGGACAGCGATGAGGAGATTATCCGTACCATCCGGGAGACCGGGCTGACCCGGTTTCCGGTCTACGAGGAGGACGCCGATGACGTCATCGGTATCCTGAACACCCGCACCTACCTGCTCAACGCCCGGGAGCCCCACCCCAAAGTCCTCCGGGATCTGCTGACTCCCGCCTACTTTGTGCCTGAGTCCGTGAGGACCGATGTTCTGTTCCGGGACATGCAGACCAAAAAAATCCATATGGCCATTGTGGTGGATGAGTACGGCGGCACCAGCGGCATCATCACCATGGAGGACCTGCTGGAGGAGATTGTGGGCAACATCTATGACGAGTTTGACCCCCAGGACGAGCAGGAGATCATTCCCTGGGGAGAGAATCTGTGGCGTATTGCCGGATCCGCCGACCTGGAGGAGGTGGCCAAGGCCCTGGATGTGGAGCTGCCTGAGGACGAGGAGTACGACACCCTGGGCGGCCTTGTGTTTGCCCAGCTGCCGGTTATCCCCGAGGACGGCAGCCACCCCGAGGTGGACGTGTACGGCCTCCACATCCGGGTGGAGGAACTCAACGACCGCCGGGTGGAGTGGGCCACCGTGTCCAAACTGGAGCCCGCCGCCCAGGAGGAGAAAAAGGCAGAGTGACACAAGAAAAGCAAAAGAGCGCTGCCCCGGATTGTGCGGACAGCGCAAAAAGAACTCTGGTAGGAAATATCAAGGTTTAGTTGGAGAGGCGCCCCGCCGGCGGCGCCTCTCCAGTCTTTCACGGGATGCGCGTATGACTGTAAAAATGGATATGTCGGTCGATGCTCTCGTTCGCCGTGTGGAATGCGGCCGGTTTGCTGCGGCAGATACACTCCGACTTGAGGGTGGAGAAGAAATTTTCCGCCATGACATTGTCATACGGGTTTCCTGTCTTGACATGGAGGGCGTAATGCCATATTGCTGCGTCAGGTTGAATGCGCTTGCGAGGTATGCGGAAACCTCTGGCCGCTGTGGAGATGCAGCTCCGCAGCGGCCCTTTTACCACCTGTTTATCCTGAAAACCTTAGTGCTCCGCAACTTCCCGCTGGGTTTTCCCTTCTGTCACCATCGCCTTGATTTCAGGCAGCAGTGCTTGAACATGTGTACGTTCCCCATAACAGGGCCCCCTGACGCAGTCTGTTTTCCTGCGTCAGGGGGCTCTTTGCCACTGTTCGCTTTGAGTGGTTCTGTCAGATAAGCGTTGACATACCCTTTTTATGCAGAATTACATCAGGAAAAGGGAGAAAATAACGGTAAGAATACCGCAGATACCGATAGCCAGGCCGCTCATGGCGCCTTCAGTCTCGCCCAGCTCCAGGGCCTTGGAGGTGCCCACAGCGTGGGAGCAGGCGCCGATGGCCAGGCCTGCGCCCACCGGGTCCTTGACCCGAAAGAGTCTGATGAGGACCGGAGCCAGGATGCTGCCCAGAATGCCGGTGAGGATAACCGCCACCACAGTGATGGCCTGGATGCCGCCCAGGCTCTGAGAGATGCTGACGGCGATGGGGGTGGTCACCGACTTGGGAATCAGGGAAGCGGAGACGGCCTCATCCAGGAGAAAGAGGCGGCACATGATATAGATGCTGCCCATGGAGGTGATGGAGCCGGCGGTGCAGCCCACCAGGATGGGCAGCCAGTTTTCCTTGAGCAGGCTGATCTGCGTGTAGATAGACACTGCCAGACAGGCCGTGGCGGGGGCCAGGAACATGTTGATGATGGTGCCGCCCTGGTTATAAGACTCATAGGGGATGCGGCACACCAGCAGTACTGCGGAAACCAGCACAATGGCGATAAGCAGGGGATTGCACAGTACCAGGCCGGTCTTTTTCTGAATGCGGACGCCGATCCAGAAGGCGATTACACTCAGAGAGATGCCAAAAAAAGGAGATGCAAAGAGTTCCGCCATCATTTCTTCCTCCGATCCATAAGGTACCTGGTCAGGCGCACCGTGTAGGCTGTGACGGCGAAGGTGAGCAGGGTGCTCACCAGGCAGATAATCAGCAGGGGAACCAGGTTGCTGGCCAGGATATCAAAGTAATTGATGATGCTCACCCCGGCAGGGATGAAGAAAAAGGCCATGTTGGACAGCAAAAAGTCGGACTTCTCACGGATGTGATCCACCTTCAGACAATGAACCAGCAGCAGGATGAGCAGCAGAACCATGCCGATGACACTGGCGGGGAAGGGGAAGGGAAGAATGGCCTCCACCATCTGGCTAATCCAGCAGATGGTGAAGATAATGGCGATCTGACAGATAATTTTCACGGCGTTCGCCTCCGGGGAATATATGTTTCCGTCCGCTGACGGAATCCGGTTTTTGATTCTAGAACCTTTGGAAGCGTTTGTCAAACCAAGATTAGCGGCGTTTTTTCCCCGCGAATTATACAGAATGCGCAAAAGCCGCCCGTACTCTTTCAGGCGGGATGGAAGCATGGTATAATCAGGCCATATGTGAAAGCGAACGCCGCACCCGCCGGAGCGGTGAAATTGCATCGGGCCCGGAAGACAGGGAAAGGAGCGGGAGCATGGAGAAGCAATACGGCGTGATGAACACCCAGGGGGAGCCGGACTGGTCCGCCATTCCGGTGGGGCGGGTGAAGTGCCCCTGCTGGGGCACCACCTATACCCCTGAGACTACCTTTCAGTGCGCCTACGCGCCGGGGAAAGCGCTCTATATCCGCATGGAATGCCGGGAATCAGAGCCGCTGGCCCGATGCCGGGAGCAGGACGGCAGGGTGTGGTTTGACAGCTGCATGGAGGCGTTCCTGGCCCCGGCACGGGAGGGGAGCTACATGAACCTGGAGTGCAACAGCATTGGAACCCTGCTCTGCTCCGCCGGCAGCGAGCGGTACGTCCGGCAGAACCTGGCGGAGAGCGGCCTGCCCCGGCCCGCCGCCCGCTGCCGCGTGGAAAAGGACTGGTGGGAGCTGCGCCTGGAGGTGGCCGCCGAAACCCTGCGGGGCCTGTGGGGGATGGAGCTGGCGCCCGGAGGCACGCTGTATGCAAACTTCTACAAGTGCGGCGACGAGACCGAGCAGCCCCATTTCCTCAGCTGGAGCCCTGTCGATCTGCCGGAGCCCAATTTCCATGCGCCGGAATTTTTCGGCGTACTGAAGCTGCTGTGAGCGCTGGAGGAGTTGTCTGGAACTCCGGAGAATACAGCAGAGGAATATCATAAAAATACTCCCAGCTTATCGGAGTGTGCGATCCGATAAGCTGGGAGTATTTGCTGCCAAAGAGAAATGGGGCGGCAATAAACGAGACGTTTATTTTTCCCGCTGCTGGAGCTGAAGCCGGTCAGCGATCATGGCGATGAACTCGCTGTTGGTGGGCTTGCCTTTGGCGTTGGAGACGGTGTAGCCGAAATACTTCTAGCCCTTGCGGCTCAATGCTTACAGCGGATTTTATACAGCAAAAATAGTAGCTAAGTTTTGAAAATTTATTGCTCAGTTTATTGCTATACACTCAGAGATTTATTGGATTATCTGCATTCATTATATTCTACCTTAGAGGCTAAATCAAGAAGGAGATATGCTGATATAGATAAGAATAACTAAATCTACTTAATTGAAATACCGGTTGATTTTTGGACTAAAATGGTTCTAAGCATATTTCTATATCTACTACATTAAGTCTCAAAATCGAGCGGGATTAATAGACAAAATAGTAATTAATGAAAGGGCAGACGGATTAACCATCTGCCCTCTCTAAATGTATATTGAGTATAGACTGTGACCTTTATAAACTTTTGAATCGTTATTCTTTGGGAGAACTATTTTCTTTATCACTTTCCGTAAATTCATACCCACATTCCCAGCATTTTGCCCTATCCTTTGGCTGCTTGGTATGACATTTCGGACAGATAATTACCCAATCGGGTTGATGGTACTCTTTGCTGCTATCAGCATCAGAATTGGAACTAGATGTATCTTTACATGAGGAGAGCATAAATATTCTCTTGGCTTACGTTCATTTGGAAGCTGCCGTATTTTTGCCATAGGATTTTGCATTCCCGTATTATCTGCGAACCATGTAAAGAAAGCACTTAAATTGCGAATATAATTGTTGATTGTTGTGACGCTTACGGGGTTTCGATAGTCCCTTCTCCGTTCAGGATAATTTGTCTGTCTTCTATCTTCCGAAATACAGAAACTATATTTACCTCGCACCTGTAAATCACAGATATAATGTCTTATTGTCTGAGGGCGGACGTCTTCAATGCGCTCAAGGCCTTCCTGCTCATGTGTCCAGCGTTCAAAAAGCCGTAATGTCTGTTCATAGCTTGCCATTGTTTTGGGCCGCAGACGGCGACTCTGACAGTAGTAGAGATATTCATCAATGTAGTCCCCAAATTTCCTTTGTACAGCCTTCGATTTTCTCATAAAAAACACTCCCAGTTTATCGAATAAGATAACCCGATAAACTGAGAGTGTTTATTGCTGTAATCAAAAAAGTTTATTGCAATAAAATCTGAATTTCATTTCGTGTTTTGCTGTGTTTATCGCTATAAAACCAAATTTATCCATCCTTGAAACCGTTGGGGTCCAAAGGATAGAGGGCAGTCATTTTTCTCGCTGCTGGAGCTGAAGCCGGTCGGCGATCATGGCGATGAACTCGCTGTTGGTGGGCTTGCCCTTGGCGTTGGAGACGGTGTAGCCGAAATACTTCTGGAGGGTCTCCAGGTCGCCCCGGTCCCAGGCTACCTCAATGGCGTGGCGGATGGCACGCTCCACCCGGGAGGCGGTGGTGTTGAACCGCTTGGCTACCTCGGGGTAGAGCACCTTGGTGACGGCGTTGATCACATCCATGTCCTGCACCGCGATGATAATGGCCTCCCGCAGGTATTGGTAGCCCTTGATATGGGCGGGAACGCCAATCTCGTGGATAATAGCGGTAACTGTGCTCTCCAGGCTCTGCTCTTTTGCGGCGGTCTGGGCGGACTCCTCCTGGCTGGGCTGGATCAGCGCCGAGAGCTGGCGGATACGCTCAGCGGCGGTGGTCATGCGGCAGGGCTTCATCAGATAGTAGTCCGCGCCCGCTGTGGCGGCGTGCGCAGCCACTGCGCCGCTGGCAAAGCTGGAGATGACCAGCACCCGGGGCCGGGGTATCAGAGCGGCCAGCTCAGAGAGTACCTCCAGTCCGTCCATCCGGGTGAGAACCAGGTCCATGGCCACCACGTCCGGCCCGAGCTCTTTTGCCAGGCGAATGGTCTCCTGTCCGTCTCCGGTGGAGGCGATGACCTCCATATCGGGTTCCTCGCTGAGCGCGTCGTTGAGCAGGCTGCGGAATTCCTCTCCTGCGTCCGCAGTCAGAATCCTGATTTTATTCTCCATGTCCATATCCTTTCCAAGCGTGTGCTTGATGAGATAGCGCCGCGGGCCAGATGTCATTACCGGTTGGCTATAATTTACCATAAATAGACAGCGAGTGCAAGAGTAAAATGGAAATAAATGGATAAAAACGATTCGACTTTTCTCGACCGCAGAAGTCGAATGGACGGGGCAGAACAGAGAAAAGGGCGGATTCAGGCCGTCAGCGGGCGGGGCGCAGCACGCCGCAGATGTACTTCCGCTCCACCTGACCGGTGCACCAGACCCCATTGTCCGACACGCCGAAGGAAATTCCGTCGGCGGCCATGGCGCGGGCGTCGATTTTCAGTACCACAGGAGCCTGCCGCCAGCGGCGGGCGGACTGCCATGCCTTGGACTCATCAGCCTGCATATGGACAGCGTGACGGGACATGCGGGAGATATGCCCGCTCTCCTGAATGGCGTGCCATGCCCGCTCCGTAGTACCATGGTACAGATAGGCAGGGGGAGCGGCGGGGGTCAGCTCAGGTTCTACCCAGGGAATGGAGTGACCCTGGCAGGCCTTGATCCGGCTCTTGTCCGGGCTGAACCGGTAGCGCCCTTTGCTATCCGCGGCCACAAGCTGCTCCAGCTGAGGCATGGTGAGAGAGTACTGCCCGCCCTGATTGACGTTCTCAATCAGCTGTGCGGTGCTGACCCAGCCGCGGCGGTCCATATCCAGTCCGGCGTCCTCGGGGGCGTGCCGCAGCAGGCGGCAGAGATAGATGGATAGTTTGGCTTCCTGGCCCATAGCGCGTCCCTCCCGGAGCCGCGCAAACTCTGCCTGCGCGGAATAACTTTACATAATATTTTCCATATTGTAACATAGGCCGGACTTCCGGTCAATCGAAAACAGAGGGGAGGACGAAAACTGTTTCTCGCCGTTTTTACGAGGGCGCTCTCCTGTCCCGTGATTGCTATTTCCCTGTTCCGGCGCTTATAATATGGCCAGAACCTGGCGGCCGCCATGGATTCCAAACGACAAGCAAGGCAATTCTGGAAAAGGAGTTATGATGGAACTGGAGCTTGGAAATAAAATCAAACGGCTTCGCCTGCAAAAAGGCGTTACTCAGGACACCCTGGCCAAGGCGCTGAACGTGTCCTATCAGACGGTGAGCAAATGGGAGAACGGAGCCTCCATGCCGGACATTCAGCTGCTCCCTGATATTGCGGTCTATTTCGGCTGCACCATTGACGACCTCTTTGACCTGTCGGAGCAGGCGCAGTTTGAACGGATTGAACATATGCTTGAAATGCAGGAGACATTGAGCGCCGAAGAATTCCGTCAGACTGAGGTATTTCTGAAGGGAAGGCTGGACGGGAAGGAGCGTAAAAGCGACGCCCTGCGGCTGTTGTCCAGCTTGTTCAACCACAAGGCTGACGAGCTGAGAAAAACGGCGGAATTCTACGCAAAGGAGGCGCTGGAGCTGGCGCCGGCAGAGAAGGAAAATCACTGCAATCTTCAGAGGGCCCAGGAGGGGACGGTTCCGGACTGGGACTGGGCAAACCACAGCAGGCGCATCGCATACTATCAGCAGTTTGTGCGGAAAAATCCCGTCTATCTGGGGGGATACCTGTGGCTGCTGGACGAGCTGATTGCGGACGGCCGTCTGGAGGAGGCCTCGGAAGTTTTGGAAAATGTGCGCCGGCTGGACAACAGCTGCCGGGTCCCCTTTTACCAGGGTAAAATTACCTGGCAGAGTGGGAAGCACCAAGAGGCGGAAGCCATCTGGCGTCAGATGCTGGAGGATTACAGCAGCGACTGGCTGGCCTTTGCCTGCATGGCGGACGCCATGGCATACGCCTGCCGCTACGACGAGGCGATCCGCTATTACAGGCGGGCGCAGGAGCTGCAGCCGTCCCCCAAGTATATTGACGCCCAGATGACCGCAGCCCATATCTATGAGATACAGGGAAAGTACGCGGACGCCGTGGAGAGCCTGAAAGAGGAACTGGAAATTCTGCAGAATGAATGGAATATCACTGAGGGCCGGGATGTGGAACACATTCACAGGGAGATAGACAGGCTGCGCCAGGCCGCAGCCCAAAGCGCCGGAGCATGAATCATACATAGAGAGCGCCTGCCGCGGAACCAATATTCCGCGGCAGGCGCTCTCTATGCGCTGGCTTTCATATGATGTGTTATGACTGCTGTGCCGCCTCCAGCATGTTCTCCGCCAGGATACCGTAGCCCTGCGTGGGGTCGTTGACCAGCACGTGGGTTACTGCGCCCACCAGCCTGCCGTTCTGAAGGATGGGGCTGCCCGACATGCCCTGGACAATGCCGCCGGTGGCCTCAAGCAGACGGGGATCTGTGACCTTGAGCATCAGATTCCGTGGGTCGCCGTCGTTTTCCGGATAGATACGGGTGATCTCCACCGTGTATTCCTCCACCTGATCCCCGGCAATATTGGAGAGAATGGTAGCCTCGCCCACCTGAACCTGATCCCGGGAGGCCAGCTCCACCGGCTGGAGGCCCTCGGTCAGCTGGCTGTCGGTCAGGTGGCCGAAGATACCCTGCTGGGTGTTGGCGTAGAGGTCGCCCATGTCCTGAGAGACCTGGAAGGCCCCGTGGAGCTCGCCGGGATTGCCCGATTCTCCCTTCTTTACGTCCGTTACCTCGGCGTACATGATGGAGCCGGAGGACAGAGGCATGAGCAGGGCGGTGTCCACGTCGCTGATGCCGTGACCCAGGGCGCCAAACACCCCGGACGCCGGGTCGTAGAAGGTCATGGTGCCGATGCCGGCCATGGAGTCCCGAATCCAGGCTCCCAGCTTATAGGTGCCGTCTGTGCTGCACTGGACGGCCTGAACGGTCATCTGCAGCTCCTTTTCCCCACGGAGGCAGCGGATGCTCATCTGGCGGTCTCCTACCTCCTGAAGGATCTCCCGAACCTCCTCAATGGTGTCCACTTCCTCGCTGTTGATATGGGTGATGATGTCCCCCTCCTGTAGGCCGCAGTCTTTGGCGGGCGCCTGGGCTCCCTGCTGAGTGGAGATCTCCGACAGCCCCACCACCACAACGCCGTCGGAGAACAGCTTGATGCCCACCGCCCGGCCCAGCGGGATCACGGTGCGCACTGTTTCAGCGGACGGCTGCGCTCCGCCGCCAAAGCTCCAGACCTCCAGAGCGTCCTCTCCCGGCCCGGCCGCCGCCGCAGGCGCCGGGGCAAAAGAGAGCAGCCCGGCCGCCGCCAGGCAGACAGCCAGGAGCCGCAGCGCAGCCGTCCCGCGGTGCCCACGTTCTTCCTCCTTCATAAAACCACCTCTCTAGCAAAAATAAAAAACCGGCGGGCATTGCTGCTCCGCCTCTCTTAATATGGCCCTGTTTTGCGTAAAAACAGCTTGAGTTTGCTGCCAAAGTAACACAGAGCTGGATACCGGAAAAGACCAATGCCCACCGCTCCGGCGCTTCCGGGAAAAAGAGTTCCAGCATTTGAAAGAATTCCAAAATGCGGAATATAATGCGCCGGGAGAGAAATAGAGATTGCAGCGTCAGACAAATTGAATTACAATAATAGAAATAAAACTGTGAGTCATATATGGTTCAAGCGGGAGCATCATCGCAAAAAAGTACCAATTTAAATGATAATATTACAGCGGTGCCGGCGCGGACAGCAGTATAATAAAATAAATCAGGGATCAGGATTCACCGCGGAACCACCGGGTGCAGAGGCGCTGAATATCTGTCCTATGCCGTTCCAACGTGCGTCGCCGCCAGAGAAGACGAAGCGGGCAGGGAAGACCACGCCGCGGCCCGAGAGGAAGGGCGGCAGCCTGTTTTTCGCCGGGGAAATGGCCGTTATGGGGAGCGGGGGGTGCGGAAAATGGAGAGGCATACAGGCAGAGAGAAGGAGCACCTGTTTGATTTTGAGGTGGCGCGGGAGACAGTGGAATCCTTTTCCGCCGCCTGCGGCGTCAGCTGCGCAGTACTGAACCGGGAAGGAGAGGTGCTGTTCAAAACCAGTGTGGGCAGTGAGGGATGCAGCGCCTGCCGCGCCATCATGGCCAGCCATGGCCTGCCCTTCCGCTGCGGCAAACTCCATCTGTACGGCGCGGCCCAGGCTGAGCGGTTCGGCGGGCGGTATATCTACTTCTGCCCTTCGGGACTGGCCTACTTTGCCTCCCCAATTATGGCGGGTGGACAGGCGGTTGGAGCCCTGGTAGGCGGCCCGGCCCTGATTATGGATGTAGAGGACTATGCAGCCGGCGAGCCCAGGTCATGGCAGGGCCTGCCGGCAGAAGAGCGTTCCGCACTGTGTGCCGCGCTGGAGTGCTCGCCCGCCATGGAGCCAGCCCGGCTCTCCCATATGTCAACCCTCCTTTTTGCCGCCGCTGTCTATGTGGGAGACAACAGCACCGAGCTTCTCGCCCACAGGGAGGAGACTGCCCAGCAGCAGGATATTGGCGTATATATTCAGCAGCTCAAGCTGAAAGGCGCGGCCAAGAATTACCCGCTGGCCAAGGAGCGCGAGCTGGTTCACGCCATCACAGAGGGGGATCAGCCCACTGCCCGGCGGCTGCTCAATGAGCTGCTGGGTCACATTCTCTTTTCCACCGGTGGAGACTTTCGCCTCATGCGCGCCAGGGCGCTGGAGCTGATGGTGGTGCTGTCCAGGGCGGCGGTGGACGGCGGAAGTGATCAGAACATGATTTTTGACATGAACTGCCGGCATCTCAACGAGATTGACCATCTCCGCACCGCAGAGGACCTGGTGCTGTGGCTGACCAAGGTAACAGAGCAGTTTGTAAACTCGGTGTTCTGCCTGGTGGATGTAAAACATAAGGACGTTATCTATAAGGCCATTGAATATCTAAAGCGCAGATGCCATGAAAAAGTGACGCTGGAGGAAACTGCCGGGTATGTGGGGTTGTCCGCCTCCTACTTCAGCAGGGTGTTCAAAGAGGAGATGGGGGAGACCTTCAACAACTATCTCGGCGAGCTGCGCATCTCCAAGAGCAAGGCCATTCTGCTCACCACAAATGCGTCCATTGCGCAGATCTGCGGGTGGTGCGGCTTTGACGATCAGAGCTATTTTACCAAGGTGTTTAAAAAATATACCGGCGTTACGCCGGGGCGGTTCCGAGCGCGGCGGAGCCGGCTGGAGACAGCAAAGGAGCGGAGCACCGGACAGAGCGGCGCAAAAAACAGCGCAAAAAAGGGAAAAAGACGGCAAAGGTGAGCGCGCCCAGCAATACTCCCCTGTGCACAAGGGCGGGGCCGAATGATGCAGGCGGCCGCAGTCAGGCCAATAATGAAAAACAAAAAAGGCTTCCGGAAATAATTATTTCCGGAAGCCTTTTTCTGTACTGCATGTATTGCGATATGTAAGCCTGCCCTCAGGCGTACTTTTTCACAACGGCGGCCATGTCGTCCCAGGCCTTCTCCATGTCGGACACCAGCTTGAACTGAGTCCGGCAGCGGTCCAGGTTCTGGCCCTCCCGGTGGGTGGCAAAATAGTGGTCGCCCTCCAGGTAGTCGGTGAGGAAGCGGATGCCGCACTCCAGGGTCATCAGCTTGGCGCCCCAGGGCAGGTACTCCAGCTCGGCGGGGGTCAGGCTGCCGGCGCAGCCGGTGAGGAAGCCCCGGGTGTAGGCCTCGAAGAGGCCCAGGTCGAAGTTGACCTTGGACAGGTCCCGCTCGTCCTCGGCGGAGTGGTTGGCGCCGAAGCGGATGGAGTCGCCGAAGTCGTTGATGGCCAGGCCGGGCATGACGGTGTCCAGGTCGATGACGCAGATGCCTTTGCCGGTCTTGCGGTCAATGAGCACGTTGTTGAGCTTGGTGTCGTTGTGGGTGACCCGCAGGGGCAGCTTGCCCTCCCGCAGAGCGGACATGGCCACGGAGCAGTCAGCCTCATAGGCCAGGACAAAGTCGATCTCGGGCTGCACGTCCTTGGCGCGGCCCATCACGTCGGCCTCCAGGGCCTTCTTGAAATTGGCAAGGCGGTTCTCAGTGTCGTGGAAGCGGGCGATGGTCTCGTACAGGGTGTCGGCGGGGTAGTCCTTCAGCTGGTGCTGGAAGCGGCCGAAGGCCAGGGCGGAGGCCTCGAAAAGCTCGGGGGTCTCGGCGGCCTGGAGGCAGACGGTGTCCTCGATAAAGGGGAACACCCGCCAGGCCCGGCCCTCACTGTCGGTGAAATAGCTCTTGCCGTCCCGGGTGCGCAGCACGGTAAGGGTCTCCCGGTCGGGGTCGCCGCCCTCGGCGGCAATGACCTTGCGCAGGTAGTCGGTGACGCCCACAATGTTGGACATCAGCTGATCCGGGCGGGAAAAGGCGGCGTTGGATACCCGCTGGAGGATGAAGCGCACGCAGTCGCCCTCGGGCGGCTGGGTGTGGACGCAGAAGGTGTCGTTGATGTGGCCCTTGCCGAAGCGGACGGCTCCCACCAGGGGCGCGCCGAAGTCGTAGGCGGCCAGGGCCTCCTGGAGATGCAGCTCAGCAGTATTGGACATGGTCTCTTATTCCTCCCAAAGTTTCTCAGGGTACAGGCCGGATTCGGTCATGGCGCGGATGGCAGCCACAACAACGGGTTTGTCCTCCTTGTAGGTCACGCCGTACCACTTGTCGTGGCTGCGGAGCACCTCTACCCGGGCCTTGCCCTCGGCGATGAGCTGGCTTACCACGCTGGGCAGGAAGTACTCGCCCTTGATGGGGTTGTTCTTGAGGGCGTCGTCCAGGAAGGCGGGGAACCGGGCCCAGGCCTCATCCAGATAGCTGCGGGTGAAGCCCCACAGGTTCATGGACACGATGGTGTCCCCGGGCAGGTCGGTCCAGGTTTTGCCCTCGTCCTCGGTGTACCGGGGGCAGGTCTCGCCCTTCTCAATGCGGGTGCGCTCAGTGACGCTCACCAGCTCATGGCTGGCGTTCTCCACGCACACGCCCCGGGCCACATGGCCGTTCTCGGTGACGGTGTTTTCCAGCAGGTAGCCCACCATGGCGTACTGGTATACGCCGTCCTTGTCGGGGTGGTCCACCAGATAGTTGTAGATCTCACGGAAACCCTCAGGGCCGTAGTAGTCGTCGGCGTTGATGACGGCAAAGGGGCCGTCCACCACGTGCCGGGCGGCCAGGGCGGCCTGGGCGGTGCCCCAGGGCTTCACCCGGCCCTCGGGGACAGAGTAGCCCTCGGGCAGGTCCTCCTTGAGCTGGTAGACGTACTTCACGTCCATCACCTTGCTCAGGCGGTCGCCAATGCCGGCCTTGAAGTCGGCCTCAATCTCCGGCTTGATGACAAAGACCACGGTCTCAAAGCCGGCCCGCTTGGCGTCGTAGATGGAGTAGTCGATGATGAGTTCGCCGTGGGCGCCCACAGGGTCCAGCTGCTTGAGACCGCCATACCGGCTGCCCATACCGGCGGCCATAACCACAAGAACGGGTTTCTTCATAATGAATATCCTCCTCTATGCTCCTCAATCAAGTTCGTTCCGCAGCAGAATCTCCCCGGCGGGGAGGAGGGGCGCTCAGCCCTTATAGCCGTTGGGGTTCATGGACTGCCACTTCCAGCTGGAGGCGCACATGTCCTCAATGCCGTACTGGGCGACCCAGCCCAGCTCATCCCGGGCCTTGGTGGGGTCGGCATAGCAGATGGCAATGTCGCCGGGACGGCGGGGGTCAATCACATAGGGCAGGGTCTTGCCGCAGGCCTTCTCATAGGCGTGGAGCACCTCCAGAACGGAGTAGCCCTTGCCGGTGCCCAGGTTGCACACGAACAGGCCGCAGTTGGTGGCCAGCTTCTTCAGCGCGGCCACATGGCCCCTGGCCAGGTCCACCACATGGATATAGTCCCGCACGCCGGTGCCGTCGGGGGTGGGGTAGTCGTTGCCGAAGACGTGGAGCTTCTCCAGCTTGCCCACGGCCACCTGGGCGATATAGGGAACCAGGTTGTTGGGAATGTCGTTGGGGTCTTCGCCGATGAGGCCGGACTCATGGGCGCCGATAGGGTTGAAGTACCGCAGCAGGGCCACGTTCAGGGTGGGGTCGGCGGCGCAGATGTCGGTGAGGATGCGCTCCAGGAAGAGCTTGGTGGTGCCGTAGGGGTTGGTGGTGCCGCCGGTGGGGAAGTCCTCGCGGATGGGCACGGTGGCGGGGTCGCCGTACACGGTGGCGGAGGAGGAGAACACGAAGTTCTTCACGCCGTGGCGGCGCATGGCGTTGAGAAGAACCAGGGAATTGACCAGGTTGTTGGTGTAGTACTCCAGGGGCTTCTGGACGCTCTCGCCCACGGCCTTCAGCCCGGCGAAGTGGATAACGGCGTCGATGTCGGGATACTGCTTGAAGAGGGCCTCCACCTCGTCAGGGTTGCACAGCTCGGCTTTGACGAAGGGAATCTTCTTGCCCACAATCTTCTCCACCCGGCGAATGGACTCCTCGCTGGAGTTGCACAGGTTGTCGGCCACCACGATGTCGTAGCCGGCCTGGATGAGTTCAACACAGGTGTGACTGCCGATGTAACCGGCGCCGCCGCTGACCAGAATAGACATAAAAAGCACTCCTTTTCATTTATAATTGTTTCACTGTCCACATTGTAATCGCGGGCAGGCGGAAATGGAATAGACAGTTCCCCACAATATTTACACAAAAGGGTTGCCGCTCCTGACAGAGTGCACGATACTTGCAGAATCGTCCCCAATTGCGCGCCAGTTTTAATGCCCGCCGCCGCCGGGGCGGGTTTTGCCCGCCAGGATTTTTACGCTGGAGGCGTATTCGCTGGGGGTCATGCCGGAGACTTTTTTGAAGTGGCGGGAGAAGTAGTAGATGGACTGATAGCCCAGCGCGGCGGCAATCTCGGTAAAGTTGCGGCTGCCCTCCCGGATCATCTCCTTGGCGCGGGCAATCTTCAGCTTGCCGAAGTATTCCATGGCGCCGCCGCCGGTGTGCTCCCGGAAAACCTGCTGCAGCCGGCTGCGGCCCACCAGATTGTCCCGGCAGACCTCCTCCAGAGTGAGACTGCGGCCCAGGTTGGAGCGCAGGTAATCTGTGACCTTGTCGAAGAGCTCCTCCCGGCCCCGGGCGCGGATCAGGCTGGTGGGCGGCGGCGCGGCGGCGCCATCCCGGCGGAGGAGGGAGATGAGCAGGGCCTCAATGGCGACGCCCAGCAGCTGCTCGGCGCCGAAGGGAGCGTCCGGACTGCGCTCCATGGCGGTGGTGGTGGGGTCGTCCAGCGGGGTGGAGAAGGCGGCGGCGCCCTCCTCCACAATGCGGGCCATCAGAGCCCGCTCCACGTCTCCGGCGGTGTCCACCCGCCCCTCAAAGCGGGACATGTCCGGTCCGTCACAGCAGAAGCTGACCACCACCAGATTGGGCGCCGAGGTGCCGGTGGCCCGGAGCGCGTGAAACTCACCGGGGGCGTGAAAGATAAGCTGCCCGCGGGTCATACGCAGCTGGCGATCCCCTGCCAGCACGTCCAGCTCGCCCTTGTCCACGTAGAGAAACTCCCAGAAGTCATGGCGTTCCCCCTCAAAGTAGTAGTCGCTGGAGTATTCAAAGTAGTGCACGGTCACCACCCGGTTTACCTGAATGGGCCGGTTCAGCGTGACGGGATAAAAGGCCATGGACGCTCACCTCCCGGGAAAAATGGTTAGGAAGAACGCTGCTGCTTGGACTGCTTGCGATACTCCATGGGGCTGATACCCTCCAGCTTTCGGAAGCTCTGGGAGAAGTAGCTGGGGGATGAGAAGCCCAGCATGTGGGCGATCTGGCTCAAAGAGTGGTCGGTCTCGCCCAGCAGGTGCTTGCTCTCGGCAATCCGCCTGGAGATTAGATAGTTGATGGGAGAGATGCCGAACTCCCGGGAAAAGGTGTGCACCAGATAGTATTTGTTCACATGGGCCACCTCGGCCAGCCTGTCCAGGGAAATGCTCTCTTTAAAATGGCTGTCAATATAGCGCCGCACAGAGGTGCACTCTTTGCTGGTGCGGGCTTCCGGAGCGGTGGGAGTCAGGGAAAAATCAGTGCGGCGCATCAGGCGAACCACCAGCACCTCCAGCAAATCCTGGCACACCAGATCGTATCCGCTGGCCTTGTTTTCAATCTCGGTGAGCATGGCACGGAGGTAATAGAGGGTGTCCTCCCGTCCGCCGCCGCAGTTAATGAGGCGGTAACGGTCGTCTCCGTTTTCTCCGGCCGCAAACTCCAGACCCTCTACGCCCATAACAATGTATTCCAGCGGGTTGGCGTTGTAGCTGACCTCGGTGTGCTCCACATTGGGATTGACAATCACCATATCGTCCACCGATACGGAGAGGGTGAGTTCTTCAATCTGGAACTTTCCCATGCCGCCTACTACGTAAAAAATCTCGGTGCAGGCATGGGTGTGGAGCAGACTGTGCCAGTCTCCGCCGTACTTGGCGGTGCTTACATACAGAAGCCGGGTGGAGGAGCGGTCCAGGGGAGCGACGCCGCCCTTGCCCAGATCATATCGGCTGTTACTCATGTAAAACCATCTCACTTCAATACTTTAACGTAATTTTATAGATATTGCGCAGAAAAGGGACCACAGATCGCATACCATTATAAATCATGGAGAACGATTGTGCAATCTGAAAAAAATGCTTTTTTTGAAGAAGCGAAAAATGTTAAATATTTTTAACTGTGTGAAAAACACTTTAATGGCAGAAGTACTTATGCACAAAAATGGCACTTGATTTTTGAGCTTATTATCAAAAATATATTAAAAAGCAATATATATAAAATTCAAGGCAAGAATAGCATTGATATCCTGCCGGGAACCTGTATACTAAAGCTATCAAGAGGCGTGCAAACGCCCCGCAAGCAGTCAAAAGGGAAACTTTATCAGGAGGTTATAAGGAAATGAAACTGAAGAAGCTCACAGCTCTCGGCCTGACTCTCGCGCTCTCCGCTTCGCTCCTTGGCGGCTGCGCCAACAATACCCCCGGCGGCGACGCCAACACCCCTGCCCCCAGCGGCAGCCAGTCCGGCGGCGAGCCCGCCGCCACGGAGACCATCAAGGTGGCCGCCATCGAGACCAGCTACGGCACCGATGTGTGGCAGCAGGTTGCCGACGCCTTCACCGAGCAGACCGGCATTGAGGTCGAGCTGACCGTGGACAAGAAGCTGGAGGACGTCATCGGACCCGCCATGCAGGGCGGCGAGTACCCCGACGTGATTCACCTGGCCACCGGCCGTGAGGCTGGCCTGACCGAGCAGTTCATCAAGGACCACAACATCGCCGAGATCACCGACGTGCTCTCCATGACCGTTCCCGGCGAGGACGTGACCGTGGGCGAAAAGATCATCCCCGGCTTCGTCAACGACAGCTCCATCACCAACCCCTACGCCGACGGCAAGACCTACCTGGCTCCCATGTTCTACTCCCCCTGCGGCCTGTTCTACAACAAGGGCCTGTTCGAGGAGAAGGGCTGGGAGGTTCCCACCACCTGGGACGAGATGTGGGAGCTGGGCGACAAGGCCGCTGCTGAGAGCATCTCCCTGTTTACTTACCCCACCACCGGCTACTTTGACGCCTTCTTCTACGCTCTGATGTACGAGGCCGGCGGCGAGGATTTCTTCTTCGATGCCACCCACTACGCCGAGGGCATCTGGGACACCCCCGAGGCCCAGGCTGCGTTTGATACCGTCGCCAAGCTGGCCACCTACACCAACCCCATCACCCCCGCCCAGGCCAACGATCAGGACTTCACCCAGAACCAGCAGCTGGTGCTGGACAACAAGGCCCTGTTCATGCCCAACGGCACCTGGATCGTGGGCGAGATGGCTGAGGCTCCCCGCGCTGAAGGCTTCGAGTGGGGCATGACCGCTCTGCCCGCGCTGACCGAGGGCGGCGACCGCTACAGCTACACCTTCTTCGAGCAGATGTGGATCCCCGCCGGCGCTGAGCACATCGACGCCGCCAAGCAGTTCATTGCCTTCATGTACAGCGACACCGCCGCTGACCTGTTCGCCGCCGCCGGCGCCGCTCAGCCTGTCACCGGTATTGTGGATCAGCTGACCGGCGACAACCAGATCTTCTACGGCATCTATGACGACGGCGCCAAGGCCGCCCTGGGTTCCTTCGCTTCCTACAAGTCCGTGGCCGGTCTGGGCACCGTCCGCGAGGTGTTCTTCGACCCCGTGAACTCCCTGGTGTCCGGCTCCATGACTGAGCAGGAGTGGATCGACAGCATCAAGGCAGCCAGCGACCAGATGCGTGCCAACATCCAGTAATTGATACCTGACTATAACTGAATAATCAGGATTCAGGACAGCGGGGGACGATGAGTAGCGGGCTGCTCATCGTCCCCCTTGCTCTCCGGTGTGTGTCGTTGCGAATCCGGCCATAGCCGGCGCGGAAAGGAGCTGAGCGTGTGAAAAGAAACAAGGGACGCAGCCGTTTTATTGCGCTGTGTGTGGCCCCTGCGGTTATCCTCTTTGTCATCTTCATGATTATCCCCACCATCAATGTCTTTCGCATGTCCCTTTTTGAGAGAGGCGCCTACTCTCCCACGGAGACCTTTGTGGGCTTTGCCAACTTCAAGGCCCTCATCAACGACTCTCTGTTTATCCGTTCCATACAGAATACCATCCTGCTTATCGTGGTGGTTACCATGGTAACCTTCGCCTTCGCCCTGGTGTTTGCCGGGATTCTCACCCGGGAGAATGTGAAAGGGAAGAACCTGTTCCGGGTGATCTTCTACATCCCCAACATTCTCTCCGTGGTGGTTATCTCCGGTATTTTCTCCGCTATTTATAAGCCTGAGAACGGCATGCTCAACAGCCTGCTGTCCATGATTACCGGTCAAACCGTGACTGTTCTCTGGAAGGACGAGCCCCTGGTTATGGTGAGCATCATCATCGCCATGGTGTGGCAGGCCATCGGCTACTACATGGTCATGTACATGGCTTCCATGGCCAGCGTGCCCCAGAGCCTGTATGAGTCGGCCAGCCTGGACGGCGCAGGCCGGGTCAAGCAGTTCTTCCAGATCACCATCCCCCTGATCTGGACCAACATCCGCACCACCCTGACCTTCTTTATCATCTCCACCATCAATATGGCCTTCCTGTTCGTCAAGGCCATGACCTCCGGCGGCCCCAACGGCGCCAGCGAGGTGGCCCTGAGCTACATGTACGGACAGAAGGACGCCGGCCTGTACGGCTATTCCATGGCCATCGGCGTGGTGGTCTTCCTGTTCTCCTTTGCCCTGTCGGCTCTGGTGAACCGGGCTACCAAGCGCAAGCCGCTGGAATTCTGAGAGAGGAGGGACTGCAATGAAGGAAAAGCGTGCCGGCAAAGCTGGCGATAGGATCTATAAAATCTTTATCTATGTGGTGCTGATTGCACTGGCTGTGTGTATCCTGGTGCCTGTGGCGTGGGTGTTCATGGCGTCCATCAAGCAGAACAGCGAGTTCTACGGCAATCCCTGGTCCCTGCCTCTGGGCTTCCACTGGCAGAACTTCGTGGACGCGTGGAACACGGCCAGGATGGGCGACTACATGCTCAACTCCGTGATTGTGACCGTGCTGGCCCTGGCCATCCTGCTGGTGGTGGCCCTGCCCGCTGCCTACTGCCTGTCCCGGTTCCACTTCCGCGGCCGGAAGTTCCTGAACACCGCCTTCATGGCCGGATTGTTCATCAACGTCAACTATATCGTGGTGCCCATCTTCCTGATGCTGCGTGACGGCGACACCGTCCTGAAGAACATCTTCGGCAGCGGTTTCCTGCTCAACAACATCGTGGTGCTGGCCATCGTATACGCCGCCACAGCCCTGCCCTTTACCATCTACCTCCTGTCGGGCTACTTTGCTACCCTGGCCCACGACTACGAGGAGGCCGCCTACATCGACGGCGCCGGCTATGGCAAGACCATGATTCAGATCATTTTCCCCATGGCCCAGCCCTCCATCGTGACCATCATTCTCTTCAACTTCCTGTCCTTCTGGAACGAGTACATCATCTCCATGACCCTGATGAGCTCTGCCAACGGCGCCAAAACTCTGCCCGTGGGCCTGCTGAACCTGATGCAGGCACAGCAGTCTGCGGCGCAGTACGGCATCATGTACGCCGGCCTGGTGATGGTCATGCTGCCTACCCTGATTCTTTATATCTGCGTGCAGAAGAAGCTGATCCAGGGCATGACCGTGGGCGGACTGAAAGGTTAAGGTGAGGACATGAAATTCTGGAAAGAGCACATGCCCCTGCGGGTGAGCCTGATCGCGATTTTTGTGGTGGCCGGCCTGGCTCTGGTCATCGGCGGCTGGAAGATGACCGGGCAGCTGGCCGGCCTGGGCATCATGCTGATTGGCCTGGTGCTGCTGCTGACCGCCCTGCTCCTCTACAATAAGCCCTTTGAGGAAGCCAAGGACAAGAAGAACAAGAAATCCAAATAAGCGGAGGAACAGACATGAGCGAGTTTGATCGGAAGCACGGGCGGGTGACCATCCCCACAGACGTGGACGTGGTGCCCGAGACCCTGGAGATACTCAAGCGCTGGGGCGCGGACGCCATCCGAGACTGCGACGGCACCGACTACCCCGAGGCGCTGAAGAGCGTGGACGCCAAGGTGTACTCCACCTACTACACCACCAGGAAGGACAACGCCTGGGCCAAGGCCAATCCGGATGAGGTGCAGCAGTGCTACATCATGAGCGGATTTTACCCCGCCACGGAGGGGACCCTGTCCATCCCTCTGATGAAGGGCATCAGCGATGAGCTGATGAAGGTGAACACCCGGGACGACATCAAGCGCTGGTGGGAGGTCATCGACCGTACCAGCGGCCAGGTTGTGGACACCGCCAACTGGGACTACGACGAAAATACCGGCTGCGTTGTCATCAGGAACGTGGAGAAGTACCACGATTACACGGTGAGCTTCCTGGCCTACCTTATCTGGGACCCGGTACATATGTACAACGCCGTGACAAACAACTGGCAGAACTTCGAACACCAGATTACCTTCGACGTGCGCCAGCCCAAGACCCATAAATACACCATGGAGCGGCTGCGCAAGTTTATCGCGGAGCATCCCTATGTGAACGTCATTCGCTACACCACCTTCTTCCATCAGTTTACCCTGATATTTGATGAGCTCAAGCGTGAGCGGTATGTGGACTGGTACGGCTACTCCGCCTCCGTGTCCCCCTACATTCTGGAGCAGTTCGAGAAGGAAGTGGGCTACAGGTTCCGTCCCGAGTACATCATCGACCAGGGCTACTACAACAACCAGTACCGTGTGCCCAGCAAGGAGTTCAGGGACTTCCAGGC
>NZ_CALXGI010000034.1 GCF_944387805.1 uncultured Pseudoflavonifractor sp.
CTATCGGGGAGTCCTTTTTTTGTCCATAGCTATAAGCTCTTTATCCACTGGCAGAGCCAGTGGTTCTTTAAGCAATAACAGAAAACGGGTGTGCTTTGCCGGACTTCCGGCGAAGCACACCCGTTTGTCATTGTTTTTCCAGCCGCTCACGGCACAGCGCGATGCACCGCTCCAGCCAGGCGCAGCAGCTCTCCTCCCGCATGACGCCGCCCAGCAGCACCAGGTAATCGCTGAAGGCGGCCTCATCCTCCGGGGGCGTCTGCCCCAGCCCGGCCAGGTTCTCCCGCAGGTGGTCCAGCAGGGCCCGGTGCTGCTCCAGCTGGGGTTCCAGCAGGGCGATGCGCCGCCGGGGCGGGATGCAGTCGGAGAAGTACAGCTGGAGCCGGAACTCGTCCTTGGGCACGGATTTCATCTTCAGCTGGGTCTCCGCCCAGGTCCGGAGGGCTGTCCGTCCCCGCACGGTGATGGAATACACCTTTTTCTCCAGCACGGTGCCGGAGATCTCAATCTGATAGGCGATCAGGCCCTCATCCGCCAGAGCCTTCAGCTCGGGGTAGATCTGGCTGTGCTTAGCGCCCCAGAACTCGGCCAGAGTGGTCTCAAACTCCTTTGTCAGGTCATAGCCCGACATATCCCGCCGGTTCAGCAGGCCCAGGATGGCATAGCGCAGGGTTCCCATGATTTCTCCTCCTCGTAAGGCTCATGGCGGTATTATAGCATACTTTCCGCTTCATTTCCTCCAAAAAAGCGTTTCTCACTTCTCCTCTCTTTTTAAACATGTCGTAATTGACATGTTTAAATTTTCATGCTACCATAAAATATAACAATATTCCGCTCTCTGAGAGCGGAATGATTTTTTGGAAGGAGTTTTGGTTCGGAAATGGAAAAGCTGAAGCGCTATGTGGTATTTTTGATCGGACTGTTCGTCAACTCCCTGGGGGTGGCACTCATCACCAAGGCGGACTTGGGCACCTCCCCCATCTCCTCCATCCCCTATGTGCTCAGCCTGAATTTTCCCCTCACCCTGGGCCAATTTACCATTCTGTTCAGTCTGCTGCTCATCGTCCTCCAGCTGATTATTCTGCGCAGAAACTTCCGCCCTGAGCACATCCTTCAGATTCCCGTGTCCTTTGTGTTCGGCTACTTTATTGACCTGTGCATGACTCTGCTCTCCTTCATTCAGCCCCAGGCCTACGGCATGAAGGTACTCTACCTGCTGATTGGCTGCGTGGTGCTGGGCGTAGGCGTGTACATGGAGATGCTGGCCGACGTGGTCATGCTGCCCGGCGAGTCCTTTGTCCGCTCCGTAGTGTTCCGCTGGGCCACCGAGTTCGGCATGACCAAGGTGGCCTTTGATGTGACCATGACGGTGGCGGCGGCGGTTCTCTCCTTCGTCTTTGCCGGCATGCTGGCCGGCGTGCGGGAGGGGACCATTGTGGCCGCTCTGCTGGTGGGCTTTATCGCCCGGCTCATCAGCCGCCGTCTGGCGTTCATGCCTCAGGCCCTGTTCGGAGAGGCCCGCGCCTGAGCATCCCGCAAAAGCATGCCGCTCTGAGCATTGGCTCAGAGCGGCATGCTTTTTCTCTTCTTCAGCTGTTTTTGAAGTAATAGCCCACACCCCACTTGGTGAGGATATATTCGGGGTGGGCGGGGTTCAGCTCCAGCTTCTCCCGCAGGCGGCGGACGTGGACGTCTACGGTACGGTAGTCCCCGGCATACTCATAGCCCCACACCACGTTGAGCAGGTTCTCCCGGCTGTACACCCGGCCCGGGTTGCGCATGAGCAGTTCGATGAGGTCGAACTCCTTGGCGGTCAGGTCCACCGGGGTATCCCCCTTCCAGGCGGAGCGCTCGTTGGCGTCAATCACGATGTGACCGGCGGTAATTCGGGCCTTCTTGTCCTTCTGGGCGGCCATGCCCGCCCGGCGGAGCAGGGCCCGTACCCGCGCCTTCAGCTCCAGGATATTAAAGGGCTTGGTGATATAGTCGTCGGCGCCGCACTCAAAGCCGATGATCTTGTCAGTATCCTCGCTGCGGGCGGTGAGCATGATAATGGGCACATTGGAGAACTCCCGAATCCGCATGCAGGCCTGGAGGCCGTCGATCTTGGGCATCATCAGGTCCAGGATGATGAGGTCAAAGTTGCCGCTGCGGGCCAGCTCCACAGCCTCCTCCCCGTCATAGCCGGTCTCCACCTGATAGCCCTCGCTCTCCAGGTTGAATTTGATGCCCTTGACCAGCACCTTCTCGTCGTCCACAACCAGAATTTTCATTGCTTAATTCCTCCACAGGGCGTCTGCCCTCATTCCACGGTGATGTAGTCGATGATCTGGGACAAAATCCCCTCGCCGATACCGCTGACGTCGGTGAGGTCCTCCACAATGCGGAAGGGCCCGTGTTCTTCCCGGTAGGCGATAATGGCCTCCGCCCGCTTCTCCCCGATGCCGGGGAGGGTCTGGAGCTCCTCGCTGCCGGCAGTGTTGATGTTGACCAGCCCGGACTGCTCCGGCGCAGACGAAGACGGAGCGGCCGCCTGAGCCTCAGTTTCCGCCGGCCCGGTCTCTGACGGCGCCGGCGTCTGGGACGCGGGCGGGCTGGCAGCGGCCGGCGGCTCCGGGCTGTGCTGGGCGGCAATGCGGACCGTCCCCGCGTCGGACTGTCCGCCCAGGAACCATCCGGCGAAGAAGGCGAGGCAGGCGGCTGTCAGCAAAAGCAGCACAAATTCCAGCCTGGAAATCTTCATCAAATTGTAACCACCTTTCCCGTTGCGCGGCCCGTCCTTCTTTGTTATAATAAATTATATAAACGAATTTGTCCCTGTCTCTTCTTTGCCGCAGAGGCGGCCTTTCCGGCCGTTTTTGCGGCAAAGGGGCGTTATGGGATCTATTATAACATAGTGTGCGGGAGTTTCCTATGAAAAAAAATCGTCTTTTTTCTTTTCTTCTGACCCTGTCGCTGATCTGCGCCATGCTGGCGCCTTTCTCCACCGCCTCGGCCAACTCTGTGGACGACTATGTGGTGAACGCCCGGTCCGCCATTCTGGTGGATACCACCTACGGCGAGATTCTCTATGAACACAACGCCTATGAACGGACCTATCCCGCCAGTATCACCAAGGTCATGACCGGCCTGCTGACCATTGAGGCCATTGAGCGGGGCGTGCTGTCCCTGGACCAGCAGATTACGGTCAGCGAGCACGTGAACGACGGCATGATGTCCGGTGCCTCCACCCAGAACCTGAAGCCCGGCGAAATTCTCACCCTGAAGGACGTGCTGGCCTGCGCCCTGATCCCCTCTGCCAACGAGGCGTGCAATGTGCTGGCCGAGACGGTGTCCGGCTCTATTTCCGCCTTTGTGGAGCTGATGAACCAGCGGGCCGCTGAGCTGGGCTGTCAGGACACCCACTTTATGAATCCTCACGGCCTCCACGATGAGAATCACTATACCACGGCCTACGACATCTACCTGTTCTGCAACGAGGCCATGAAGCACGAGATCTTCCGTGAGCTGGTCACCTCCATGAACTACACGGTACCCGCCACCAACATGAGCGAGGAGCGCACCTTCTGGGACACCAACGCCCTCATCACCAGCTGGAAATACAAGGGCTATACATACGAGTACGCCACCGGTATCAAGACCGGCTATACTCCCGAGGCAGGCTACTGTCTGGCCTCCTCCGCCACCAAGGGAGAGCGCTCCCTGATTGCCGTGGTTACCGGCTGTGAGCGGGCCGAGGGTGCTACCGGCAGCGACGGCTATACCCAGTTCTCTGAGAGCAAGAAGCTGCTGGAGTGGGGCTTCTCCAACTTCTCCTACCAGTCCATCATGAGCAGCAGCAAGCCCCAGCTGTCCATCCCCGTAACCCTCTCCGAGACCGACCATGTGGTGGCCGAGCCCAACGGCACGCTCTCCGCCGTGCTGCCCAACGACGTGTCCGCCGAGGACTTTGAGCAGGAGGTGGAGCAGTACTATGACACTCTGGAGGCCCCTGTGGAAAAGGGCACGGTCCTGGGCAAGGTGACTCTCACCTACAACGGCGAGGAATACGGTTCCCTGGACCTGGTGGCTGTGGACACGGTGGAGCGCTCCGAGCTGCTCTATAATCTGGACCGGATTGAGAAATTCTTCAGCCAGCTGTGGGTGAAGATTCTTCTGCTGGTGCTGGTAGTGCTGATTCTGGTGCTGGTGCTCCGGCTCACCCTCTTCGGCCGCCGGGGCCGCCGGAGCTACGGCGGCCGAAGCCGCAGCAATTACCATGGCCGGCGCCGCCGCTGATCTCCATATCGCCACCTCATACCCTGCGGATTTCTCCGCAGGGTATTTTTTTCTTGACAAACGGGGTTTGTCGCGATAAACTAGTCTCACAAGCAGATTTGTCGCAACAAACCCATCAGAGAAAGGAGCCCTGTCATGGACGATTATAAGCTGTTTGACGCCGAGTACCGGCTGATGGACCTGGTGTGGTGTGAGGAGCCGGTGAACTCCACCGCTCTGTCCCGCATGTGTCTGGAGCGCTTTGGATGGAAAAAGCCAACCACCTATAACCTGATCCGCAAGCTGTGCCAGCGGGGGTTCCTGAAAAACGAGAATGCCACCGTCACCGCCCTGGTGCCCCGGCAGCAGGTGGAACAGTATGAGAGCGAGGCGGTGGTGGAGAAGTCCTTCGGCGGCTCCCTGCCCGCCTTTGTCGCTGCTTTTCTGCGGGGGAAGAAGCTCTCTCAGGAGGAGGCGGAGGAGCTTCGGCGGATGATTGAGGAGGCGGGCGATGATGAATAGCCTGTTTTTCTCCCTGCTGCCCACCCTGTTTCAGGCGGTACTGGCTATGAGCCTGACCGCCGCCGTAACGGCCCTGGCGGTGCTGGCCATCCGGGCTGTTATGCGGACCGCAAAGGTCCCCCGGGCCATTGTGTTCCTGCTGTGGGCAGTGGTGCTGTTCCGTATGGTGTGTCCTGTGTCCTTCTCCAGCAGCTGGAGCCTGCTCTCCTTTTTTCCCCCGGCGGAGGAACAGACGGCGGACCTCCCCGCCGTCGATACAGGCGGCGGCCAGGTTGCCTGGAACAGTCCCCGGGACTACGCGAGCCATCAGGCAGATGCCGCCGGCGGCGCAATCGCGGTCTCTCCCGCCCCGGAAGCAGGCGGCAGCACCCAGTCCGCCGCCGTTTCCAGGCCTGCCGACTCACCAGCGCCCGCGGAGCCCGGCTGGCTGCCCGCCCTGTCCGCCGTCTGGGCCCTGGGGGTGCTGGCGCTGTGGCTGTGGAGCCTGCTGTCCTGGCTGCGCCTGCGGCGGAGGCTGTCCGCCGCCGTCCGTACCCCGGACGGCGCCTGGGAGAGCGACCAGGTGGACTCCCCCTTTGTGCTGGGCTTCTTCCCGCCCAAAATCTACCTCCCCCTGGGCCTGAGCGGGGACACCCGGCGGTATGTCCTGCTCCATGAGCGCGCCCACATCCGCCGTGGAGACCACATCGTCAAGGTGCTGGCCTTTCTGGCCCTTGCGGTCCACTGGTTCAACCCCCTCCTGTGGGTGAGCTGGTTCCTCTCCTGCCGGGACATGGAGGCCGCCTGCGACGAGTCTGTCCTCCGCCGCAGCCCGGAGGATATCCGTAAAAATTACTCTGCCGCCCTGCTCTCCCTGGCCGCCGCCCACCCTCTGCGGGTGCCCCTGGCCTTTGGGGAAAACGGCGTGAAGGGCCGGGTACGGGGCGCCCTCCGGTGGAAGCGTCCCGCCGCCGCTCTGGTGGCGGCGGCCTTAGTGGTTCTGCTGGCCTCCTGCTATATGCTGGCGGCCAATCCCGCCCAGGTGCCTGACGCCGCCCCTGAGCTGACCCTCACGGTGGAGGGCTCCTCCATTACCCTCTCCCCCGAAACCGAAGCCCCCGACTGGGACAGCACTCCCCTCCTCACCGGCTCCACCCACACCTCCATCCAGCTCTCTGTGCCCGGAATTTCCCCGGCCAGTCTGGAGGGGACTGATTCTCTTCTCTCCGGCGCGGAGCCCGCCCCCATGTCCCGGGATTTGCAGTTAAGAGAGGACGGTTCTGCCGCCTTCTCCCTCTCATCCCGTTCCGATGCCGGCGGCACAGGCACTGAGCTGCGGGGCATTGTAGTCACCGCCCGCTGGGGCAGCGGCGCCCGGGCCCTCACCGCCCGATATTCCTTCCGGGTACGGATGCCCTCTGTCCTGCGGGGGGTGGAGCGGGAAGCGCCCGCTGTGGTGGCAGGGGGGCAGGAGCTGCCCCTGCGGAACAGCACCCCTTTTTCCACCCTGCGGGAAACCCAGCCCCTGGTCCTCACCGATGGGGATGCCCTCATCGCCCTGTCTAACCCCACCGACGCGGTGGGGTACACGGTGGAGCTCTACGCCCTGAATGAGAGCACCTACACAGAGATCGGCGACCCTCTGAATCAGCTGAATGTCCAGTCTGTGGACGGGAACGCCAACCTGGCCTCCGGCACAGCCTTCTATCTGTCCGAGGACGCCCCCGGCGGCCTGCTGGGCCTGCGGCTGACCTACCAGTACCCCAGCGGCGTGACCAAGAGCTGGATTGGCCTGCTGGAGCTGGATGGGGGCGCTCAGGCGCCTGAGTGCGTCTTTACGGAGGACGGCCTGCCCTACCTCCGCTACCCCGGCCGGGAAGAACTGACCCCTCTGCTGCCCCTCCTGCCCGCGCCCGCCGAGTGGGCCGATCAGGACCTGGCAGGCCGCAATGAGGCGGAGACTCTGGCGATTCTGGAGGCCGCCAGGGTCCAGATGGGCTTCACCACGGCCAGCGAGGGCTGGGCGGTGGTTGGCGTCGGCGCCGGCATCGGCCATAAGGACACCTATTTTTACCGCACCCACGACGGCGGCTACACCTGGGTGGAGTACAGCCACCCGGACAGCCAGTGGTACATGGAGCGGGCCGCCTTCTCCGACCCGGACCACGGCGTCCTCTGTGAAGGACTTTTTGTTGACGCGCCCATCTATGTCACCTCGGACGGCGGCGAGACCTGGCGTGAGCTGGAGATATCTCAGATTTATGACCAGGCTTACCCGGAGGATATCCCCGACGACGCCCTCTATAAGGTGGACTCTCTGCTCCTCTGCGGCAGCTGGGGCGTCCTCACCCTGAGCAGATGGGGACTGCCGCCGCTGTGCGTCTACACCTCGGACAGCTGGGACACCTTCTCACTCATCTGGAGCGGCGTGCTCCCCGTGGGAGACGAGGCGGCCTATGATGCCTATTCTCTGGAGCTGAACGAGTACGGCACCCCGGTTCTGTCTCTGGATTTGCTGGACAGCGAGGGCAATTCCACAGGGACCGCCACCCTGTCCTGGGACGGCGGCGTCTGGTACCGCGGCGTGGACATCGGCGACCCGGCGGAGCTGACCGCCGCCGAACTGCCCGACCCGGACAACCTGTATGTGAGCGGCGTGAAGCGCTCCTTTGACGACCCCCAGCTCTGGCTCACCGCCCCCATCCGCATTCTGGCCGATCTGCCCGAGGCGGATATCACCCTCTACGGGCTCAACGAGACCGTCACCGGCCGGAGCGGCATGTTCCTGCGCCAGGGGGAGCGGGTGGCCTACTACCCCGGCCTCACCTATAATGCCGGCCCTCAGATCATCCCCGCCGACCTGGCCCTGGCCGACTACGACGGAGACGGCGCGGAGGAGCTGGCCGCCGTGGTGTCCGCCGGCACCGGGACAGGGGTCAGCGCCTGGGATCTCCACATTTTCCAGCTCCAGGGCGGCGGCCTCGGCCAGGTCTCCAGCCTCTCCTGGGAGGACCTGGGCCAGGCGGCAAACGCCCAGCTCACCAGCTCCGCCCGCCGGGAGGGCGACACAGCCCTTCTCACCATCACCTGGCCCAAGGGGCAGGCGGAGTGCGACATCACCGGCCTGACCGATCCGTCGGAGGACCTGTCCGGAATGAAAGCGGAGGCCGGTGGCATCAATGCCTTCGACCTGTCCGCCGTCCCCATCCGGGCCTCCTGTGATCTGAGCGTCCAAAACACCCTGGGCTATGTAGCCGCCTATACCGCCGACCTGTCTTTCGACGGCTCCTCCTTCCGCCTGGACCCGGGCTCCAGCGCCCTGACCCTCTACCCCGAGGTGCTGCCTGACGCTCCGGTGACCAGCTGGGCAGAGCGCAATCTCCATAACGCCACTGAGAACACCCCCACCCGCTCGGAGATTCTCGCGGAGTACGGCTTTACCTGGGACGACATATATGCTGTCTATTACTCCCCCCAGGAGACCCTGGAGCTCCAGCTCTGGTTTGAGCCCGACACAGGCACAGGCTGCGGCTTCCGGTATGTCTGGGAGGGGGCCGACGGTCCCCTGGCTGCCCCCGCTATCTACGCCTTCGGCTTCCACGGCGCCACCGTCCCCACAGAGCGGGATGACCCCTACACCTGCGGCCTGCTGGGCAACGCCGATGCCTACTCAGTCCTGACCCCCTGGGGCACCGACGGCTCGGAAGTGGTGTCCGGCTTCCGCTCCCAGTACTCCTACCGGGCCGACGGAAAGCCGGAGGAATTCAAGGCCACCGGGACCGATGATGCGGGTAATCAGGTGGACGTGCTGGACGTGACTTTCTCCTACTGGGACGACGGTTCCCTCCTGAGCAAGTCCTATTTTCACAATCAGCTGCTCTTCGGCACCGCCTACTTCAGCACCCAGATGTACTACACCTCCTACGAGCGTCTCGACTATGCCCGCTGCTACCTCTCCCACGGTAGCCTGGAGCTCTTCTACTTCTACGACGGGGAAAGCACCTCCCCCTCCTACTGCCTCATGCTGGACAACGACGGCGGGCTCTATTTCCCCACCCTGTTTGCCTACTGACCCTTCCGGCCCGCGCTTTCCCCGGCGGGCCGGAATTTTTCTGTTATCTGCCGAATAAAACCGGCCTGCTTTTCGTCATAGAGGATAGAGAGAGGAGGGCGGCCCATGACGGGACATCAGCTCAACAGCTTATTCTCCGCGCTGCGGAATGGGGACCGTGAGGCCTTCCACACCCTCTATGAGGTTCTGTCCCCGCCGGTATACACCGTGCTCCTCCGGCTGGTGGGAGACCGTCAGAGCGCCGAGGACCTGCTTCAGGAGACCTTTCTCAGGCTCTACCGGCAGCCGCCCGGCCCGGAGGTGACCCACCCCAGGGCCTGGGTCTTTCAGGTGGCCCGCAATCTGGCGGTGGACCACCTCCGGGTCCGCAGGGACGCCCTTCCTCTGGAGGAGGGCAGTCTGTCCGTTCCCCAGGCAGATCTGGACCTGGGGCTGGACGTGGAGGCCGCACTGAACAGGCTCTCTCCAGAGGACCGCCTGCTGGTAAGCCTGCACCTCAACGGCGGGCTCCGTTTCCGGGAGTGCGCCCGGCTGCTGGGCATTCCCCTGGGCACGGCCCTGCGGCGCTACCATACCGCCATGGGGCGGGTGCGGGACTATCTGAATGGATGACGATTGGAGGTAATTATGAAACTGCGCTGTACGCTTCTCTCCCTGCTTCTTCTGGCGGCGCTGGCTCTGCCCGCCGCCGGCGCGGAGGCAAAGGCGGCTATCCCGGACTCCGCTCTGGCCCTGGCGGCCCGCTGGGAGGATGAGGGCTATCCGGACACCGTGGGCGGCGTCTGGGTGAACGAGGCCGGCCGCACCCTGGTTGTGGCTGTGGTGGACGGCGACCAGGCCGCCATAGACTCCATCATTGCCGCCGCGGGCAGCGCCGACGGTCTGGCCTTTGCCTCCTGCCGCTGGTCCCGCGCCCAACTGCTGGAGGTCCATACCGCCCTCTCCCAGCTGGTGGGTGCGGAGGGCAGCCCGGTCATCTCTGTGGGGCTGGGCAACCGGGGCAATGACTTCAGTCTGGACGGTGAGCCCTGCGTCCACGTCACCATCACCACCCTGGACGGCCAGGAGGCGGCGGAAGCCTGTGCCGACCGCATTCAGGCGGAATACGGAGACATGGTGGAGGTGTCGGTAGGCCCTCATCAGATCTCCTTTACCACCGGTATGGACGCCCCCGATCTCCCTCAGCCTCTCATTCCCAACCGGCAGTCCCGGCCCAATCTCATCTGGTACCTTGCCCCTCTCCTGTTCCTGCTGGTACTGTTCCTGGCCTTCCCCCTGCGCCGGATGCTGCTCCAGCCTGCCGGACGGCCGCCGGTGTCGGGCATCGCCCGTCCCATGACCCGCCGCCGTGCCGCCCGGGCCGTACGGGCGAGCGGCGCGCTGCCCAGCGGGAAGGTCTGGGCATCCATCCGGCAGGAGCTGGAGCTTTAAGTTTTATTTTGAATCTATTCCGGATTTTTCAGATGGAAATATACTGTTTGTATTTCTTTCCCCTTTGCTTCCTTACTTTTCCCTTCTCCGGACTTCCGTCCTCCTTGCGGTCTGACGCTCCAGGCTGTATAATGAGAGCAGAATCCATCTATTTGTGCGGCAGACGCCGCATGGGAAACAAAGGAGTGTTATGATGAGCGGTTATCAGATCATCACCGACGCCACCACAGACCTGACCGAGGCCTGGGCCAATCAGATTGGTGTGGAGATCATTCCCATGGAGTGCCAGCTGGAGGGCGTACCCTATACCTTCGGACCCGGCGGCAACATCACCAGCGAGGAATTCTTTGCTGCCATGCGGAAGGGCAAGATGGGCTCTACCTCTCAGATCAACCCCACGGTCTATGAAGCGTATTTCACCCGCTGTCTGGAGCAGGGGCTGGATGTGCTGTACATCTGCTTTTCCTCCGGCCTGTCGGGCACCATCCAGGCGGCGAAAATCTGTATGGAGGACCTGCGGGAGAAGTACCCGGATCGGAAGCTGATCTGCGTGGACTCCCTGGCCGCCTCTGCCGGCGAGGGTCTGCTGGTGACCGGAGCTGCGGCCCAGAAGGCTGCCGGCCTGAGCCTGGAGGAGCTGGCCGCCTGGGTGGAGAACCACAAGCAGAACGTGGCCCACTGGTTCACGGTGGAGGATCTGAACCATCTGCGCCGGGGTGGGCGCATCTCCGCCGCCACCGCCGTGGTGGGCTCCGCCCTTCAGATTAAACCGGTGATGCACTGTGACAGCGAGGGCCATCTGACCAACACCGCCAAGGCCCGGGGCAGAAAGAACTCTATACTGGCCCTCATCGACCACATGGACAAGGACTGGACCCCTGAGCTGAGCCGCCAGGTATTTATCTGCCACGGGGACTGTCTCTCTGACGCCGAGTTTATGAAGGCCACCGTCCTGGAGCGGCACCCCGACGCGGAGATCACCATTTTCCATATGGGCCCCATCATCGGCGCCCACACCGGTCCCGGCGTTATCGCCCTGTTCTACTGGGGTACGGGCCGGTAAGCGGCAGGCCATAAAAAAACGGCAAATCCCAGTGGGATTTGCCGTTTTTTCGCTGCATATTATCCGGGCATCCGTACAAAAGCGCAGCAGTCCATATCGGCAGCCGCTGCAAAGCCGCAGGCGCGATAAAAGGCGGCCCGCTCAGGGATGTTGTCGGTCATCAGCACAGTCTGATAGATTGACGGGTACTGGGCCAGCGCTGCCTGCAGCAGTTTTGCGCCCACGCCCTTTCTCTGGTGCCCCGGGGCAACCAGAATATCCTGTATGTAGAGAATGGACACCCCGTCGCCTACGGCGCGGACCAGGCCAATCAGCTCGCCCTGCGCAAAAGCGCCCAACACCAGCAGGGAGCCGGCAAAGGCCGCCTTCACCATGGCGGGGTTGTCCGCATAAACCGTCCAGCCCACGCTCTTGTACAGGCGCAGAACCTCTGCTTCGTGATAGTCAGTATATTTTCTGATTTCCACGGCATCCTCCAAAATTCAATCATTTTGATTTTGGTATTGCGCAATCTCATCTCTCCGCCTCCTGACCGTTCAGTCTCCGCTTGCCGGATATGCGTACGTTCTCCCCAGCGGAATATGAAACCCAAGGGCTTGATACATCTGCTCATCGCAGGGCGCGCAGGTGACGCTCAGGCTGGCGACGCCGTTTTCCCTGCACCACTTCTGCGCCGCCTCCGCCAGCATCCGGGCAATGCCCTTTCCCCGAAAGACCGGCTCAATATAGAAGTCCTCAAAGATCCCCACATTTCCGCAGGCGAAGGTGGAAAACGCAGCCGTTACGCTGCACATCCCCACGGCCCGGTATCCCCGCTTTGCAAGGAAGTATGTGATCCTCCCGTCGGAAACCGCCTGCTCCAGGCGGCGCTTTTTCTCTTCCGTAAGCACGTCCTCGCCGATTTCACGCAGGAATCCGTTCTCCAGCTTTTTCAGCTGCCAGTCTCCGCCGCCGGTCAGGCGTTCAATGTGAATCGGCAGCTCCTCTTCCGGCGGCAGCAGCATCAAGGGCATGCCCCACTCGTCTGCTCCGTTTTTCCGGAAGCCCAGCCGTCCCCAGAAGCGCTGGCGCTGGGGTGTGTCGCAGTTGAGCTCCACGTAGGCGGCCCCCATGGACTTGGCCCAGGAGAGAAAGCATTCCCCGCATTTTGTCCCGGCGCCGTTTCCCCGAAACTCCGGGAATACGCAGAACTCGCACAGGAAGCACTTGCGGTCCTCCGTGCGATACAGCACCGGCAGCGCCAGGCCGATGTCCGCTCCGCCCCGGCTCAGCAGCAGGTAATAGCTGCGGTCCTGCCGCCGATTATGGATGGCGTCCATATGACTGCGGTATTGGCCGTTCAGGAAATGGGCCTTCTTCCCGCTGTCCGGGCCGGGAAAGATATCCCGGTTGAAGTAGGCCCGGAGCTGCGCCCAAAAGAACCCAATCTCCTGCTCTGTAACGGCTTCTCGGATGGTGATTTCGTCTTTCATCTGTTCTCCTCCAAACGTTGATTGGAGGGTTAGGAAGCGTGAACCCTCCATACACGATTCATCTTCATAAACGACCATCCTTTCCCTGTTATGATTTGCACGGCCTGTGCATAACAATTACAGTCTACCATACCCGCAGGCCCAATGCAACCTGCGCAAAAACAGGCGGCGCCCGGCATAAAACCGGGCGCCGCCTGTTTTCTGTTACCCTACGTCCTCGAACTGTGCGTTGTAGAGGTCGGCGTAGAAGCCGCCCTTTGCCAGCAGCTGCTGGTGGTTGCCCTGCTCCACGATGTCGCCGTCCTTCATCACCAGGATGAGGTCGGCGTTCTTGATGGTGGAGAGCCGGTGGGCGATGACAAAGCTGGTGCGGCCCTTCATCAGGTTGGCCATGGCGTCCTGGATGAGGTGCTCGGTTCGGGTATCCACCGAGGAGGTGGCCTCATCCAGAATCATGATCTTGTTGTCGGCCAGGATGGCCCGGGCGATGGTCAGAAGCTGCTTCTGGCCCTGGGAGATGTTGGTGGCGTCCTCGTTGAGCTCCATCTGGTAGGCCCCGGGGAGGGTCTGGATGAAGTGGTGGACGTGGGCGGCCTTGGCGGCGGCGATGACCTCCTCATCGCTGGCATCCAGGCGGCCGTAGCGGATGTTCTCCATAATGGTGCCCTTGAACAGCCAGGTGTCCTGGAGCACCATGCCGAAGGTCTCCCGCAGGTCGGCCCGGCGGAAGTCCCGCACGTCGTGTCCGTCCACCCTGATAGCGCCGGAGTTGACGTCGTAGAACCGCATGAGCAGCTTGACCATGGTGGTCTTGCCCGCGCCGGTGGGGCCAACGATGGCCACCATCTGCCCCGGCTCCACGTGGGCGGAGAAGTCGTTGATGATGATCTTGTCCGGATTGTAGCCGAAGTGGACGTGGTCAAAGTCCACGCCGCCCTTCACATCCGCCAGAGAGGCGGGCTGGGCGGGGTCGGGGGTCTCCTCCTCTTCATCCAGGAACTCAAAGACCCGCTCGGCGGCGGCGGCCATGGACTGGAGCATGTTGGAGACCTGCGCAATCTGAGTGATGGGCTGGGTGAAGTTCTTCACGTACTGGATGAAGGCCTGGATATCACCCACCTTGATGACGCCGGACACCGCCAGCATGCTGCCGGACACCGCCACGGCCACATAGCCCAGGTTGCCCACAAAGTTCATGATGGGCTGCATCATGCCGGAGAAGAACTGGCTCTTCCAGGCGGACTGGAACAGAATGCGGTTGGTCTCGTCAAATCTGGCCTTGACGGCCTCCTCCTGGTTGAAAGCCCGGATGACGTTGTGGCCGGAATAGCACTCCTCCACCTGACCGTTGATGTGTCCCAGGTACTCCTGCTGGGCCTTGAAGTACTTCTGGGAGTGCTTCACCACAATGCTGATGAGCAGCATGGACACGGGCAGGATGATAACGGCGATGAGGGTCATCAGGGGACTGATGGTGAGCATCATGATGAACACGCCGATGATCATGGTCACCGAAGTGATGAGCTGGGTGATGCTCTGGTTAAGGCTCTGTCCCATGGTGTCCACGTCGTTGGTGATGCGGGAGAGGACCTCGCCCACGGTGCGGGACTCAAAGTACTTCATGGGCATGCGGTTGATCTTTTCCGAGATATCCCGGCGCATGCGGTAGGCCATTTTCTGGGCAATGCCGCTCATAATCCAGCCCTGGATGGAGCCGAAGAGGGCGGCCAGGAGATACATCCCCAGGAGTAAGAGGAGAATCTGGGCAATATGTCCGAAGTCGATGCCTCCGGTGCCGCTGATTTTGGCCACCAGCCCGTTAAACAGCTCCGTAGTGGCGTTGCCCAGGATTTTGGGGCCAAAGACGTTGAACACAGTGGAGCCTGCCGCGAAGAGAAGCACAAAGAACAGCCCGATCTTGTACCGGCCCATATAGGCCAGCAGCTTGCCGATGGTGCCTTTGAAGTCCTTGGCCTTTTCGCCGGGCCTCATTCCGCCGTGCCCCATGGGCCCCCGGCGGGGCGCGCTGTGGTTCTGTTTTGTTTCGCTCATGCTCCCTCACCTCCCAATTCAGCCGCAGAGAGCTGGCTTTTTGCAATTTCCTGATAAGTGGAGCAGGTCTTCATCAGCGCCTCGTGGGTGCCGATGCCGGCGATCTTGCCCTCGTCCAGCACCACGATTTGGTCGGCGTGAAGGATGGTGGAGATTCGCTGGGCCACAATGATAACCGTGGCGTCCTTTACCCTCTCGTTGAGGGCCCGGCGGAGGGCCGCGTCGGTCTTGTAGTCCAGGGCGGAGAAGGAGTCGTCAAAGAGGAACACTCTGGGGTTCTTGGCGATGGCCCGGGCAATGGACAGCCGCTGTTTCTGGCCGCCGGACACGTTGGTGCCGCCCTGGGCAATGGGGGTGTGGTAGCCGTCGGGCTTGGAGTCGATGAACTCCTTGGCCTGGGCAATCTCCGCCGCCTCCTCCATGGCCTGGTCGGTGATGTTCTCACCGCCGAACTTCAGGTTGGACTCGATATCGCCGGAGAAGAGCACGCCCTTCTGGGGCACATAGCCCAGCAGCTGGTGGAGCTTGTGCTGGGACAGGTCCCGGATGTCCACGCCATCTATGGTAATGCGGCCGTAGCTCACATCAAAGAAGCGGGGAATCAGGTTCAGCAGGGTGGACTTGCCCGAGCCGGTAGAGCCGATGATAGCGGTGGTCTGGCCGGGCCGGGCGGTGAAGGTGATGTGCTCCAGCACGTCGGCCCCGGCGTCGGGGTAGCGGAAGGACACGTCCTCAAAGGTCACCACGCCCTGCCACTGCTCCTTGCTGTTGTCCTTCACCTTCCGTTTGTCCCGGATGACCGGCTTGGTCTGGAGCACCTCGTTGATGCGCCCGGCGGCCACGCTGGCCCGGGGCAGGAAGATGGCGATCATGGCGATCATGAGGAAAGACATGACGATCTGCATGGTGTAGGTAATGAAGGCGATCATGTCGCCCACCTGCATGGTGCCCGCGTCAATGCCGTGGCCGCCGTTCCAGACGATCAGGATAGACACGCCGTTCATCAGCAGCATCATCATGGGCATCATAAAGGTCATAACCCGGTTGGTAAACAGCTGGGTCTTTTTCAGGTCCAGGTTGGCCAGGTCAAAGCGCTTCTCCTCGTGCTTCTCCCGGCTGAAGGCCCGGATGACAGGCAGGCCGGTGAGGATCTCCCGGGAGACCAGGTTCATCTTATCCACCAGAGTCTGCATCCGCTTGAATTTGGGCAGCGCCAGGCCCATGAGCAGGGCCACCAGTGCCAGCGCGGCGGCCACAGCCACAGCAATGATCCACTCCATGCCCGTATGGGTGCCGGCCACCTTGATAATGCCGCCGACGCCCAGTATGGGGGCGTAGATAACAATGCGCAGCATGAGCACCACCACCATCTGCACCTGCTGGATGTCGTTGGTGGAGCGGGTGATGAGGGAAGCGGTGGAAAACTTGTCAATTTCCGCGTTGGAGAAGGACATAACGCTCTTAAACACGTCGCCGCGCAGGCTCATGCCCAGTTGGGCGGCGGTGCGGGATGCCAGCAGGCCCACCAAAATAGCGGCCAGGGCCATGAGCAGGGAGATGCCCAGCATCTTACCGCCGGTGACAAGGAGATAGTTCATCTGGATCTGATCCAGGTCCAGGCCCATGGCGGCGTACTCCTCCTTGACGAAGAGGAGTGCCTTCTGTTCCACAATCATGTCGGACTGGCTGCCGAACTTCTCCATGGCCTGGTCGGCCATGGCTTCCAGCTGTTCCAGCGTCATCTGGCCGGAGGAGAGCACAGCCTGAAGGGTGCCCGCGTCCATCCCCTCCTCTTCCATGGCGGAGAGCATGAGCATGGGCATGCCGAACACCGCGTCCAGCTCCTCCAGGGTGCTCTCACTCACACTGTTCAGGCGCCAGATACCGTCCTCACCCAGGGTGTAGGCGGCCTCTACCTTGTTCCAGCCGTCCTCTTCCATGAAGAGCTTCAGGTTCTCCATGGTCTCGTCCCGGATCTGGTCGGGGGCGGCGTGTTCAATGCCCCCCTGCTGGATGCCAACGTCTACAATATCCGATGTATACTGCGGCAGGCTCAGGTCGCACCAGGCCTGCACCACCAGCAGGAGCATAATGGCCAGAATGGACCATTTCACCTGCTTGAGATAGCGTATCAATTTCAGCACTGCTCTGTCTCCTTTGCTCGTTCGTCCTCCAGAATTTCGGAGAACTGGTTCCACAGGTCAATCATGGTCTGGACGTTCTCCAGCCCCATTCTGTCCACAACGCGATCCAGAAATGTGGAAAGCCGTTCCGCTGTCCGGTTCCAGGCCGCCTCGCCCTGCTCTGTGAGATAAATATAGGTGTTGCGCCGGTCGTTCCGGTCAATCCGCCGCTCGATAAGACTTCGCTCCTCCATGTCACGCAGCATCCGTGACACCCTGGGCGGCGACACTCTGGCCTTGCCTGCCAGCTCCCGGACGTGCATTCCCTCGGGGTGGGCCTTCAGATGCTCCCGCAGCATGGACAGCCCGAAGAACTCTCCCTGGGTCAGCCCCTCCATCTCGATGATCTGCCCGGTATTGAGCTTTCCAAACCGGTGCAGGGCCCGAAACAGGGCCCGTTCTGTCTCTCTGTGCTCCAATCTCTCACCAGCTTTCCTTGCTAACTGTTAATATCGTTATTATTTAATTACGTTATGATATCATACGCGCCAGACCGCATTCTGTCAACCGCATTGTGCACAAAAAAATCCATTCTCAGTCCCGTTCACTTTGTCTCATGCCCGGAAACGCCTCTCCGCCAGCGCTTTCCGCCGCTGTATTTTTTATGTTAATGGCAGCCATACAAAAGCCCCCTGGACTGCGTCCGCAGTCCAGGGGGCAAAGCTGCTCTGTTTTGTTTTAGATCCGCTTCCACTCCACGCCGTTGGGGGTGTCCTTGATCTCCACGCCCATGGCCTTGAGCTGGTCACGGATGGCGTCGGCCTGGGCCCAGTTCTTCTCCTTCTTGGCCTGAGCCCGCTGAGCGATGAGAGCCTCGATCTCCTCGGCCCCCTCCGCGGGGGCGGCCTCCTTCTCCTTCAGTGCGGCGGCCCGGCCCAGCAGGTCCAGACCCAGCACCTTGTCAAAGTCGGCGATGATGGCCCGCTTGGTGGCGTCATTGGTGCCGGCCTTGAGGGCGTCGTACACGGCGGTGACGCCCAGGGAGGTGTTCAGGTCGTTGCCCACAGCCTCGATGAAGGCGGCTCTGGCGGCGTCCACGGCGGCCTGGTCCACCTCGCCGTCCTCTCCCAGGGCGGCCACGCGGGCCACCAGCTTGTCGTAGGCGGCTTTGGCGTTATCCAGGTTCTCCCAGGAGAACACCAGGCCCTTGCGGTAGTGGGACTGGAGGCAGAAGAGACGGTAGACCAGGGGATCGTAGCCCTTCTCCTCCAGCAGGGACACGGTGAGGAACTCGCCCTTGGACTTGCTCATCTTGCCGCTGCTGGTGTTCAGGTGGTGGACGTGCATCCAGTACCTGCACCAGGGGTGGCCCAGGTAGGCCTCGGACTGGGCGATCTCGTTGGTGTGGTGGGGGAAGGCGTTGTCAATGCCGCCGCAGTGGATGTCCAGGTACTCTCCCAGGTACTTCATGGAGATACAGGAGCACTCAATGTGCCAGCCGGGGTAGCCCACGCCCCAGGGGGAGTCCCACTTGAGGGCCTGGTCCTCGAACTTGCTCTTGGTGAACCACAGGACGAAGTCGGCCTTGTTGCGCTTGTTCTGGTCCTCCTCCACGCTGTCCCGGACGCCCACGGCCAGGTTTTCCTCGTCGTGGTCGTTGAACACGTAGTACTTCTTCAGCTTGGAGGTGTCAAAGTACACGTTGCCCCCGGCCAGATAGGCGTAGCCGGTATCCAGCAGCTTGGTAATGACCTTGATATAGTCGTCAATCATGCCGGTGGCGGGCTGAACCACGTCGGGATACTTGATGTTCAGCTTCCTGCAGTCGGCGAAGAATGCGTCGGTGTAGAACTTGGCAATCTCCATAACGGTCTTGTGCTCCCGCTGGGCGCCCTTGACCATCTTGTCCTCGCCGGTGTCGGCGTCGGAGGCCAGATGGCCCACATCGGTGATATTCATGACCCGCTTCACGTCATACCCGTCATACCGGAGAAATTTCTCCAGCACGTCCTCCATGATGTAGGAGCGCAGGTTGCCGATGTGGGCATAGTGGTACACCGTGGGGCCGCAGGTGTACATGGACACCTTGCCGGGCACATGGGGGACAAACTCTTCCTTGGTGTGGGAGAGGGAATTGTAGAGCTTCATGTTTCAAAATCTCCTTATTTTAAAGATTTCCGTTTTTGGCCTGCTGATCAATGAATTTCTCCAGCCACTCCAGCCGGGATGACAGGGCCTGGAGCTCCTTCTGCACCGGGTCGGTGACATGGATCTGGTCCACTCTGGCGGCGTAATCCACCCGCTCCCCGGCGATGCGCACCACCCGGGCGGGCACGCCCACGGCAGTGGCGTCCGGGGGAATCTCGGTGAGCACCACGGCGTTGGCCGCGATGCGGGAATTATCCCCAACTTTGAAGGGCCCCAGTACCTTGGCCCCGGCGGATACCATCACGTTGTTGCCCAAGGTGGGGTGGCGCTTGCCGTGGTCCTTGCCGGTGCCGCCCAGAGTGACGCCGTGGTAGATGAGGCAGTCGTCCCCAATCTCGGCGGTCTCGCCGATAACAATGCCCATGCCGTGGTCAATGACCAGCCTGCGGCCAATCTTGGCTCCGGGGTGAATCTCGATGCCGGTCCAGCAGCGGCTCCACTGGGACACGCACCGGGCCAGGAAAAAGAGCCTGTGCCGGTAGAACCAGTGGGCAATGCGGTGGTAGATAACGGCGTGTACGCCGGGGTAGAGCAGAAAGATCTCCAGGCGGCTGCGGGCCGCCGGGTCACGGGCCTGATAGGCCCGCAGAGTTTCACCAAGTCTGGTCATAGGATGCCTCCTGTCCAACCGCCTCAGGGCGGGTCATAAAAGAAAATCGCCTCCTGTGCCCGCAGGCACAAGAGGCGATTGAAAACCGCGGTTCCACTCTCGTTTCTCACTTAAAGGCCGATGACGGGGCCAGCCGGAGGGCTTCTACATCCCTCTCGCTCCCGGACGCACTTCGCGCAGGGTTCCCGCGGAACCGCTCTCAGCCGGTGACGGTTCCTCTCTGGCCGGTAAGGCCTGCGCTACTCTTTCCGTTCCTCGCGATATTCTATTGTTATAGTATATTATCACGGGGCCTGTCCGGTGTCAAGGGCGATGCCCTCGGAGATGGAGTACAGGGAGGGGATGTCCAGGAAAAGAGGGGGACAGAAACAGCGCCAGTCCGAACAGGCCGCCGGTCACCAGGGCGGGCAGGCCCGCCACCTTCTCCGTCTTTACGCTGGTATTCTGTTCCCGGAGATGGAATCCGCTTCAAAACGCCGTCCTGCGCCTGCTCTCCCCTCTGCTTCCAAGGGGCTTCTCTTGTCAACCGGCGGCTCGCTGCCGCAACGAATATTGGTATAACGGCTTGCAAATGGTTGTTAAGCCAACCAGTCCGCCTCCGTTTTTGCCCCTCCCAGGCGCTCTTCGGTCTGTTGTCAACCTGGAGTTGACAGATTTCCAGCCTGCATCGCTTGAGAAACCTCCCTCTTTTTGGTACACTGAAACCAGGAAAAGGACCGCCATCCCTCCGCGTGCGGGGCGGCGGATGCGGGAATAGAAGGAGGTTCTCTATGGAACTCAACGAACGAATTGCCGCGGCCCGTCGGGCGGCAGGCATGTCCCAGGAGCAGCTGGGGGAGGCCCTTGGGGTGTCCCGCCAGGCGGTGAGCAAGTGGGAGAGCGGTCAGACCAAGCCCGACCTGGAGGCAGTGAGCAAAATGTGCGAGCTCTTCCATCTGTCCGCCGACTATCTGCTGCTGGGCAAGGAGGGCAATAAAACGGACAGCGCTCCCACTCAGGCTCAGGCCAAGCCCCATCAGCAGTCCAATATTACCTTTGACTATGCCCTGGTGCTGATGGACATCAATCCTGCGCCCCAGGAGACCAAAAATACCCTCCGCAGGCTTGGTATGACGGAGGAGGAAATTGAGCAGGCTATCCCGGTGCTGCCTGTGGTGCTGGCCTCCGGTCTGTCTCTGGAGGAGGCCTACCGCCGGGCCCAGGAGTTCAGGGAGTGCGGTCTGGTGAAGGTGGTGCGGGACGGAGATACCCGCACCCGGGAGTCCATGCTTCGGGCGGACCCTATCGAGGCCCCGCAGGAGAAGCGGGGCGGACTGGGGTTCGGGGGCACGGTGCTGGCGGTCATGCTGGGCGTTGTTCTGGCCCTGCTGCTCATGGCGCTTTTCTGAGGGCCAACGCCGTCCCCCTTGCCATCATCCTGCTCGCAGCCGCCCTCTACTGGCTCAACCGTCTGGTGCTCACCGGCCTGCCAGGGGCGGCGGGCCGCTTCTTCTCCTGGTATTTCCACGATATTCTGGCCGGAGCCATGATTCTCGCCCTGGCCAACCTGCTGCTGTCCGCCGGGCGGCTGCCGCCGCTTACCAAGGCTCTGCCCGCCGCCGCCTTTCTGCTCCTGTGCGGCCTGTTCTGGGAGTATGTCTCCCCTCTTCTGATTTCCGGCTCTGTGTCCGACCCGCTGGATCTGCTGGCCTATCTGGCGGGCGGACTGGCCGCCCTCCCTCTTTTGCGCCTGGACAGGGCGCGGCGCCGCTCCTGACTCCGTCCTATTGCAGAAAGCCCCCGGCCGCTCATAGGAGCGGCCGGGGGCTTTTGATGCATCACATGTTCTTCCAGTCCATAACGTCCCGGTTCTTGATAAAGTACTCCACGCCGGAGTAGAGGGTGGTAAGAACAATAACGGCCATCACCACCGCATCCAGCACCGGGTTGGGGAACAAAAACATGACGCAGATCCCCACCATGGTGGAAGCGGTCTTAACCTTGCCGGACCAGGCGGCGGCAATCACACGGCCCCGCTCCACGGCGATGAGCCTCAGGGCGGTGACGGCAAACTCCCGGGCGATGACGATGAGCAGGGCCCAGGCGGGGAAGCGGCCGCTCTCCACAAACCACAGCATGGCGGCCATGACCAGCAGCTTGTCGGCCAGGGGGTCCATGAACTTGCCGAAGTCGGTGACCTGGTTGCAGTGGCGGGCAATGTACCCGTCCACAAAGTCGGTGACGCTGGCCAGGATAAAGATGGCCAGTGCCACATACTGGCTGAATGGGAAGCCCAGATAGAGCACCACCAGGAACAGCGGGATCATAACCACCCGGCTGAGGGTGAGCTTGTTGGCCGTATTCATCCCTTATGCCTCCTCAATTTCGCCCATCAGGTCGCCGTCCTCTGTGCCGGTGATACGCACATTGACAAAGGTACCGGCGGGCACAAGCCCGGCGGCGGTGAAGAACACCTTGCCGTCCACGTCGGGAGAATCGGCGTAGGAGCGGCCCGCATAGCAGCCCATGTCAGGGTCAAAGCCCTCGCAGAGGACCTCCAGAGTCTCCCCCAGACGGCTCTCATTGAAGTCGTCCATCACCTGTGACTGGAGGTCCACCAGCAGCTCCACCCGGCGGGCCGCGGTGTCAGGGTCCACCTGGTCGGGCATGACGGCGGCAGGGGTGCCCTCCTCGGGGGAGAACTGGAAGATGCCGGCCCGTTCAATGCGGGCCTGGCGCAGGAAGTCGCACAGCTCCTCGAACTCCGCCTCGCCCTCGCCGGGCAGGCCGGCGATAAGGGAGGTGCGCAGCACCAGGCCGGGAATCCGTGCCCGCAGCTTGTCCAGCAGGGCCAGGATCTCCGCTTTGGTGCCCCGGCGGTTCATGGCGCGGAGCAGCTTGTCGTTGATGTGCTGGAGGGGGATGTCGATGTAATTGAGAATTTTGGGCTCGCTGGCGATGACCTCAATCAGATCGTCGTCCAGCTCGTCGGGGTACAGATAGTGCAGCCGTACCCAGTGGAAGGGCAGCTTGCACAGCTCCTTGAGCAGCTCGCCCAGCATCCGCTTCTTGTAGAGGTCGGTGCCGTAGCGGGTAATATCCTGGGCGATGACAATAAGCTCCTTTACGCCCCGGTCGGCCAGCCCCTTGGCCTCAGCAAGCAGCGACTCCATGGTCCGGCTGCGGTAGCGGCCCCGGAGGTAGGGGATGATGCAGTAGGAGCAGCGGTTGTCGCAGCCCTCTGCAATCTTCAGGTAGGCAGTGTAGGCGGGGGTAGACACCATCCGGGCGCCGTCCTCCACAGTGTGGTCGATGTCGCCAAAGAAGGTGGGCTGATCTCCCTCCATAACGGACTCCACAGCGGGGACGATGTCGGTATAGCTGCCGGTGCCCAGCACGCCGTCCACCTCGGGCATCTCCTCCATCAGCTCGTCCTTGTACCGCTGGGACAGGCAGCCCGTCACCAGCAGCTTGCCCAGAACCCCCTTGCTCTTCAGCCCGGCCAGCTCCAGAATGTTGTCAATGGCCTCGCTCTTGGCCGAGTCGATGAAGCCGCAGGTGTTGAGGACGGCCACGTCGGCCCCCTCCGGATTGGACACCACCTCATAGCCCGCGTCCCGGCACAGGGCCATCATCTGCTCGGTATTCACCAGGTTCTTGGCGCAGCCAAGGGAAACAAACGCAACTTTATACTGATTCACAGCATGTAACTCCTTCATCTGAACGTGAAGTACAGGATATCACGAAACGTACAAAATGAAAAGGGGAAAATGCCCCATTTTCCGGTTTTCCCTTGAAATTCTCTCTCTGCTCTCAGATGCTCTCGTCCTCAAAGGTCTCACCGTACCGGCTCAGGGCGGCGCGGATATCCTCCCATCGGTAGCCACGGCGGGCCAGAGCAGCGGACAGCTTGCCCAGCGTCTCCCGGTCGGCGGTGCGGCCCATGAGCTTGCGGCGGATAAAGGCGTCCATGGCGTCTGCGGGGTCCTGAACCTCCTCCAGGGCCTGGTCCCAGTACTCCCGGGGCACACCCCGCTTCCACAGCTCGTCCCGCAGCTTCCGCTCCCCGTAGCCTTTGGCGGCGTAGTGCCGGGCCACAGTGCGGGCGTACTCGGCGTCGTTGAGGTAGCCCAGCTCCTCCAGCCGGCTGGCGGCCTCCTGGGCCAGCTCCTCAGAGATGGGCTCCTTCTCCCTGTCACGGGGCCGGGCAGTGAGCTTATCCACCAGCTCCTTCCGGGACATGGGCCGTCCGGACAAAAGCCGGAGAGCCTTCTCCTTCACCTGGCCCCGGCGGACGGCCTCTTCCAGCTTCCCTTTGGTCTCTTCGCTCAGCTCCATGCCGGAGTACAGCCCGAAGCAGGCCACCTCGCTCTCGGTCACCCGCAGGATAGTCCCGTCCTCCAGGTGGCACAGCCACCGGCCCTGAATCCGCTGGGAGGGCAGCAGCTTAGCTATCCGCATCCTCAAAATCCTCGGCGGACACATCCACCGCCCGGCCGGCAGCCCGGGCGGCGGCCTTGGCCTGA
>NZ_CALXGI010000035.1 GCF_944387805.1 uncultured Pseudoflavonifractor sp.
ACCTCAGCGGCAGGAACTCATTTAGTATATCATATCTTTTTGTTGCTGTCAAGCACTTTTTTCAAACTTTTTTCGGAACTTTTCAGCTCCAAAAGTTCAAATCCAGAACTCTCATCCAGCCGTCCGCCGCCCTCGCAGCGAACTTTTATATGATACCATGTCCGGCCCGCTTTGTCAAGAGGTTTTTTCGTTTTCTTTTTTTGAGCCGTCAGGCTGAATTCAAGAAAACTTTTGGCCTCTTCAAGGGGTGTTCCCCGCGAGCGCTTAGATAATATACCAGATAAAACACGGCTTGTCAACACTTTTTCCGCTTTTTCTTTTCACTTTTTTCAAGTCTCGCCTTTCCAACAATATCTGCCCACTGGGCAAGTGTTCGCACACCATATATAGATGCTCTTTACCTGCTTTTTCCTCGGATTTTACGAACGGCCAGTAAAAAAAGCGGAAAGCCAAAGCCAAAGACCAGATTGCCCGCGGTGAGTACTCCGTTGGCAAAGCGCTCGACGGCAAAGGCGTCGTGGAAAAGGAATATGCTGCCCACCAGCGCCACCGCTGTCACAGGCAAAGCGGCGGACTGGGCCCGCTTCAGGCCAAAGAGCACCTTGGACACGGCGCAGGCAGAAAACACCAGCATGCCGATGAGCATCAGGTCGGAGAGCACCCACAGGGCCATGACAACAGACTCCACCCGCTGGAAAGCTCCCTGCACGCCTATCCCTTTCACCATAGCAAAGAAGGGCTGCTCCACCCGGGAGACAAGGCCGGGGCCCAGACAGCCCAGCGTCACCAGCAGCAGCGCGGACAGCAGCAGGCACAGCCATACCGTCCATCGAAAGGCTCTGGAGTGGTCCTTCTCCTGCCGTTTCAGGCGGCCCGCCAGAAACGCCCCGGGGACGGCGTACCCAAACAGGGACAGCACCGGCACCACGGCGGCGCCTGCGGCGGGCAGTTCCTCCGCCCAGATGGGAAGCAGGTTCTCCGGCTCCATGCGGAAAGCGGCCAGCAGCAGCACAATGCCCAGGGTGACGGCCAGGATGGCGTGGAACACCTCCCCGGCCCGGCCCAGGGCGGCCAGCTTGCCCCTGGCCATCCAGAGGGCCACTGCCAGCAGTACAACAATATAAAAGATAACCGGCCGGTTGCGGTAGCCGGTGATGAGAAAGCGCTGGCCGCACATGCGCACGGTGACGCTGAGCTGGAGCAGTCCCCACAGCAGGCACAGGGCCAGAACCAACTTCCCCCCGATTTTCCCCAGCACCAGAGGACAGGCCTCGGCCAGGCCGGTGCCGGGCGGCAGGGGTGAGAGCAGCCGGAACAGCGCCCAGCACAGGGCCAGGGCCAGGGGCAGAGCCAACAGGGGCGAGAGCCATCCGGCCTCTCCCGCCGCCTGGGCGACGCCGCCGGGCAGCACCCGGATGGCCGGGGACAGCAGGGCGGCAAAGATAACGGAGAGCAGCTGGCGCATGGTGATGGGCGTCTCGGTCAATGTGGTTCACCTCGTTTATTTGACATCGTAGCCCCGCCGGATGCTGGCGGTGACCTCCACCCTCATGGGCAGGGTGGAAAAGGCCTCTCCCCACTGGTCCTGGAGGGCAGCCCACCGCCAGGGGGCGGACATGCCCGCCCTGCGGCACAGGTCCAGGCAGTCGGCGTCCAGGGTCTGGAGCAGGGTGAGGGCGGCCACAATCCGCTCCCGCTCGGTCTGGGCCAGGGCGGTCTCCAGGGACTTCTGCTTCTCCGGGCTGTGCTCCAGGTCCAGATTCTCCGGCCCCTGGGCCACGCTGGCGTCTACGGCGCACTGCACCGTCAGGCCGGTGAGGACACCGTTTTCAAACGTGGGGCTGATTTTGGTCTGAGCCCCTACAACCCGCAGGGCCGCCGTGCCCCCCTCCGTGGGGCACTCCACCACGTCCGCCTCCACCCGGCCCAGCAGCAGGTTCACCCCCAGGGCCGCGCCCCCCTCCGCAAAGCCGATGAGGGCGCTGTCCTTCAGCAGGGCATAGCCGTCGGCGGCCAGGTCGCAGTCTCCCTCCTCCCCCGTCAGGGTGAGGGCGGGAGCAAAGGTAGCCCCGCACCGGGCCGTGTCGGCGAGCAGCTCCCCCACTGTACGGGGCATGGAGGCGGCCATCAGCCCGGCGTCCTCCGCCATGGCCTCCAGCCGCTCTGCGGCAGATTCACCCGACGCGGACAGAGCGGCAATGGCGTCAGACGCCTTTCCGCCCCGCACCACGTAGAACTTGGTATCCAGCCGCATCTCAATGTCCCGCTCCACATAGCCCAGGGCTTCCTCCAGTCCGGCGGCGGCCAGCTCCTCCCCGGAGAGCAGCTCTCCCACGTGTCCGTAAAAGAGATAGGCGCTGCCCCGGGACTGCATGGCCAGGCAGGCGGCGCTGACGGTACCGGCGGTGTGGGAGTACACCAGGGCGGGCTGCTCCCCGCCGCTCTGCTGGGCGGAGGCGGCGGTGACCATGACCCCCTCCTCCGCTTCATCCACGCCCAGGGTGCGGATAAGGGCCATGTTCTCCAGCTCCCGCCCCTCGGGCAGAGCGCTCTGGACGCCGCAGCCGGCCAAAGGAAGGCACAGTACGGCCAGGAGCATTGCAGCAAAAGCCCGTTTCACGCCTGATTCCTCCTGTTTTTGGTGTGGAGCCCGGCCTGACGCAGCTTGACCCAGGGCAGGGGCAGGCGGAGCGCGCCGTCCAGCCCGGACTGGCCCCCGGCGGAGAAGGGGGTGAGATAGGCCACGCCAAAGCTCTCCAGCCGGGCAAGCCGCAGGATGAGCACCGCCGCGCCCACCACCACGCCGAACAGCCCCGCCCAGCCCGCCAGCACCGCCAGCAGGAAGCGCCACAGCCGCAGGGCGGCGGCGAACTCCTGGCTGGGCATGGTGTACCCGGCGATACCGGCGGCGGCCACCACGATGAGCACCGCCGGGGAGACGATTTTGGCCTCCACGGCGGCGGTGCCCACCACCAGGCCGCCGATGATGGAGACCGTCTGACCGATGGAGGGGGGCAGCCTCAGCCCGGCCTCCTGGAGAATTTCAAAGGCCGCCAGCATGAGGAGCACCTCAAACACGGTGGTAAAGGGCACGTCCCGCTTGGCGGCGATGATGGACAGGGCCAGCCGGGTGGGGATCATCTCCTGATGGAAGTTGACCATGGCGATATACACGGCGGGCAGCAGCAGGGTCCCGAAGATGCACAGGCACCGCAGCAGGGTGAGTACGCTGGCAATCATCCAGTTGTTGGACTTGTCCTGGGGGGCCCGGATAAACTCTCCCGCCGTGCCGGGGCAGAGGTAGCCCAGGGGCAGGCCCTCCGCCAGGATGCCCACCCGCCCCTGGGCCAGTCCGGCGCAGAAGCGGTCGGGCCGTTCGGTGTAGAGCACCAGGGGGAAGGCGGTGGAGGCGGCGTCCACAAGATACTCCTCCAGATTGCCGGTGGAGAGCAGGGCGTCGATGTCAATGGCGGCCACCCGCTCCTCCACCCGCCGCACCAGGTCCGGGTCGGCGATGTTGTCCAGCCACAGGATGTCCACCGGGGTGAGGGACTGCCGCCCTACGATTTTCTCCCGGATTTTCAGCTCAGGGGCCCGGAGGTGGCGGCGCACCAGGCTGGTGTTGCTGCGCAGGTTCTCCACAAAGGCGTCCCGGGCGCCCTTGCTGGAGGGCTCGTTGTCCGGGGCGCTGACGCCCCGCTTGTCCTCGGTGGCCATATAAAAGGAGAGGACGGCGGGGGCGCCGGGGAAAAAGAGGATGAGGTTGCCGTTGATGATGTCCAGCGCGGCCTGGTCGGCGGTGGTGCGCTGCTCCACCATCAAATTGTAGAGGGCGCCGCCGGCCATCTTCCGCCAGGCCTCCTCCGGCGGGGCGTCCCGCAGGGTGCTGTCCTGGGCCAGGGGGCGGAGAATGTATTCGCTGGCCCGCTCCAGCTTCACCATGCCCCCGATGTAGCACATGGTCACGCGCTTTTCCGGGTCTCCGGCCAGGTCGGCCTCCCGGACGGCAAAGTCCACGCAGTCGGCAAACACCCTCCGCAGGGTGTCCACGGTCAGAGGGCCGTCCACCCGGGGCTCCTGCCTGGGATGGGGCGGGATTCCGTCTGTCTGGGGTCTCAGCAGCTTCATGGGCGTGTTCCTCCTCTCCTGTCTCCCGTTCAGTATGTCCCCGGCGGCGGCGGATATGCGCTGTCCGTGTTCTTTTTGTTGCCTTTTTGGAAACACGTGGTTATAATAGCCCCAGAGCGGCTGTTATAACCGCCCATCGTCCCCCATGCGGGACGATGGGGCTCATTCGCCCGCCGCCTCGCCCCTGGGGCAACCGGCGGTGACGGCGAAGATGCCCTGGAGTCTCAATCCAGGGCATCTTGGGGAAATCAAAATTGACATATAAAATGAGAGGCTTTTTACTATGGAATTTAAAGCGAACGAGGGCAAGAGCGTCACCATCCAGGCCATGGGCAAGACCTGGGCCCGTCACGCCATCCAGACTCATTTTGTCCAGGTGGGCGAGAGCTATCTGGAGCTGATTGAGAAATATGTGCTGCCCGTCTATCAGCCCGGGGACATCCTGTCCTCCAGCGAGAAGGTCATCGCCATGTGCCAGAAGCGGATTGTCACCGAGGACGAGGTGAAGCCCGGCTTCTGGGCCAAGCTCCTCAGCCGCTTTGTGCACCAGACCTCCGCCGGCCCCGGCATGGGCCTGCCGGTGAAGATGCAGTTCGCCATCAACGTCTGCGGCCTGCCCAAGGTGCTCTGGGCCGCCTTCCGGGCCGCCATCGACAAGCTGCGGGGCATCCACGGCACCTTTTACAACATCCTGGGCACCGAGGTCTCCGGTCTGGACGGCTTCTACGGCCATGACATCCCCGAGTATGAGCACATGGGGGTCCGGGTGCCTGAGAATCCCGACGGCGTATGCGACGAGGTCTATGAAAAGACCGGCGTGGTGATGATGATTGTGGACGCCAACGACCTGAACGTGGAGCTGCTGGGCCGGTGCGCCCAGCTCAAGCAGTCCGACAAGGACCTGCTGGACCTGATCCGGGATAACCCCGCCGGTCAGGACCGCCAGCTCACCCCCTTCATCCTCATCCGGGAAGTGAAGGAGTAATTCCAGACAGAGCGCGAGCCCGCGGCAGATGCCGCGGGCTCGCTTTTATTCTTTCTCAATGCCGCGCGGAGATTCTGCGCCGTGCTCCAATCTCCGCCCCAGCGGGTCCGGACTCCTTGGCCGCCTCCCGCTTTCCCCAGCGGCTCAGGGCCTTGGTCAGCTCGCACACAACCACCGGGGCAGCGGCCAGGCCCATAACGGCCCCCCACTGGACTCCGCTGAGGGGCACGGTGGAGAACACCGCCTGAAGGGGCGGCAGCAGCAGTACAGAGAGCTGCATGGCCATCCCCGCCAGGAAGGCCCTGTTCATGGCCTTGTTGGAGAACAGGCCGATGCTCAGCAGGCTCTCCTCCTCGCTGCGCACGTCAAAGGCGTGGAAGAGCTGGCAGATGGTCAGGGTGGCGAAGGCCATGGTGTTGGCGGCGGCGGCCGGGTCGGAGGGGCCGGGTAGGACGTACTGTCCCAGGAAAAAGGCGCACAGGGTAAGCAGGCCCACCATGCACCCCTGCCAGCACAGCCGCCAGGCAAAGCCCCCGGCGAAGAGCTTCTCCCCCGCGTCCCGGGGCTTGTGCTCCATCACGTTCTTCTCCACCGGCTCCACTCCCAGGGCCAGGGCGGGCAGGGAATCGGTGACCAGATTGAGCCACAGCAGCTGCACCGGCACCAGGGGCATCTGGCGGAAATCCAGGGCGGTGGCCAGGAAGATGGTAAGCATCTCGCCGATGTTGCAGGAGAGCAGATAGTGGATGGCCTTTTTGATGTTGGCGTAGATGCCCCTCCCCTGCTCCACCGCCGAGACGATAGTGGCGAAATTGTCGTCGGTGAGAATCATGTCGCTGGCGCCCTTGGCCACGTCGGTGCCCGCCACGCCCATGGCGCAGCCGATGTCGGCGGCCTTGAGGGCGGGGGCGTCGTTGACGCCGTCGCCGGTCATGGCCACCACCTTGCCCCTGGCCTGCCAGGCCTTTACAATGCGCATCTTGTGCTCGGGGGACACCCGGGCGTAGACGGCGAATTTCTCCACCTCCTGCTCCAGCATTTCCTGGGGCATAAAGTCCAGGTCGGCGCCGGTGATGGCCAGGTCGCCGGACTGGAAGATGTCCAGCTCTCTGGCCACGGCCACGGCGGTGAGCTTGTGGTCGCCGGTGATCATCACCGGCCGGATACCGGCGGCGTGGCACTGCTTCACCGCCTCCTTCACCTCGGGACGGGGCGGGTCCATCATGCCCACCAGCCCGGCAAAGGTCAGGTCCTGCTCCAGGGTACGGCTGTTCATCTCCCGGGGCAGCATCTCCAGGTCCTTGTAGGCCACCCCCAACACACGCAGGGCCTGGGCGGCCATGTCGGCGTTGCGGGCGGAGATGTCCCGCCGGACGCTGTCGGTGAGGGGCGCGCCGCCTGGCAGGCGGCGGCACAGGGACAGCAGCACATCGGGGGCGCCCTTGACGCACACCCGGAAGCCTCCGTCCGGGCGGCGGTGGACGGTGCTCATCCGCTTGCGGTCGGAGTCAAAGGGTACCTCGCCCCGGCGGGGCCAGTCCTTTTCTAAAATGTCCTTGTCCAGCCCGTCCTTCAGGGCGGCCTCCACCACGGCGGCCTCGGTGGGGTCCCCCACCGCCCGGCGGCGGCCCTTGTCCCTGGCTAAAACAGCGTCGGAGCACAGGCTGCCCACGGCGAGGACGGTGGAGCGGTCCCCGCCCCGGGGCGTCCACACCTGGGTGACGGTCATTCTGTTCTGGGTCAGGGTGCCCGTCTTGTCCGAGCAGATAACCCCGGCGCAGCCCAGGGTCTCCACGGCGGGCAGCTTCTTGACAATGGCCCCCCGCTTTGCCATCCGCTGGACTCCCAGGGCCAGCACGATGGTGACAATGGCGGGCAGGCCCTCGGGGATGGCGGCCACCGCCAGAGCCACGGCGGTGAGGAACATGTCCAGAATCTCCTTGTGGAGCAGCATGCCCACCCCAAACAGGACGGCGCACACGCACAGGCAGGCGAAGGACAGGGTTTTGGATATCTCCGCCATCTTCCGCTGGAGGGGGGTCTCCCCCTCGCCGCTGTCCAGAATCATGCCGGCGATGCGGCCCACCTCGGTGTCCATGCCGGTGGCGGTGACCACCGCCCTGGCCCTGCCGTTGGTGATGACGGTGGAGGAAAGGAGCATGTTGTGCCGGTCCCCCAGGGGCAGGTTCTCCGCCAGGCCGTCGGCGGGGGCCTTGTCGCTGGGCAGGGACTCGCCGGTCATGGCGCTCTCGTCGGCCTTGAGCCCGGCGCTGTCCAGAATCCGGGCGTCGGCGGGCACCATGTCCCCCGCCTCCAGCAGAATGATGTCCCCGGGCACCAGTTTTGCCGCCTCTGTCCGGCGCTGCCCGCCGTCCCGCACCACCCGTGCCATGGGGGCGGACATATTCCGCAGGGCCTCCAGGGCCTTCTCGGCGCTGTTCTCCTGGGCGATGGAGATGCAGGCGTTGACCAGCACGATGATCAGGATGATCACCGCGTCCACCCAGTCCTCCCCGCCCCCGGCCCACAGGGACAGCCCCGCCGCCCCCAGCAGCACCAGAATCATGGGGTCCTTCAGCTGGGCAAGGAACCGGACCGGCAGACTGGGCCGCTTTCCCTCCTCCAGCACGTTGGGGCCGTACCGCCCCAGCCTGTCCTCCGCCTCCGCCCCGGTCAGGCCCCTGTCCCGGCTGGTGTTCAGCTCTGAGAGGACCTGGGCGGCGGTCTTGCTGTGCCATGCGCTCATACACGTCTCCCCTTTTCTTCTCCTGCGCATTGGGCCCGTCTCCCTTTGGGGGTACAGGGACAGGCCTCTGCTTCAATCTATGCGGGGAAACGGAATGTATGACAGAAAAGGGCCCGGAGAGGTCTCCGGGCCCTTGGCCGCTCTATCGCTCCTTTTCCGCCAGCTCCTCCGCGGCGCGGCGGAGGAAGGTGCGGTTGTCCGGAGGCCTTCTGCCGGCCGCCGGGCCGAAGACCCGGACATAGTGGGGACTGGCCCCGGCGTGCATGCCCCGGATAACGGTGCGCAGATTCTTCTCCACGCAGGCGGCCGTGGTATGGAAGGCCTCTGCCGTGGACAGGTAGATTTCCTTCATCTGCATGGACCTCCCGCCGCCGGATACCATCTCCAGGGCATAGGAGAGCTGTCCGTAGCCCTCCAGGCGGCTGTCCGCTCCCAGCCGCAGCAGCAGAAAGCCGGCGGAGCCGCCGGGCTCCAGGCCTTCCCCTTCGGGAAACAGGGCGCTGATGCGCTGGGCCAGCTGGCGGAAGTTCACCGGCTTGACCAGGTAATAGTCCGCTCCCAGGCGGCAGCTGTGCTGCACATAGGCGTCGGTGCTCACGCCGGAGAGCACGATAACCCGGGGCCTCCGGCTGCCGGACAGGTTGGCCAGTCCCTCCAGAAATCCGATGCCGTCCAGGCCGGGCATGATCAGGTCCAGCAGCACCAGGTCGGGCCGCAGGCGGTCTGTCAGCTCCAGGCCCTGCCAGCCGTCCCCTGCCTCGCCGCACAGTTCCAGACCGGGAGTTTGCTCCACAAAGGCGGCCAGCAGGGCCCGGGCGGACGGGTTGTCGTCCACCAGCAGTATGCGAATACTGTTCATGGGGTTCCCTCCTCCTGCTGTCCCGGACGGCCTTTATTCCGGCCGGCCCGCCTCCAGCATGGCCAGCATGGTGCCCAGCATTTCGGCCGCCATATCCCGCATGGCCGGGGTCAGAGAGGCCAGGTGCTCCGCGATGCCCACCCAGGCCGCGTCGGCGTCGGTGCGGCCGTAGAGCAGGTAGTCGGCGGTGACGTTGAGCGCCCGGGCCAGGTTGGCAATGTTCATCCCTGTCATGCCCTTCTTCCCCCGCTCCACCGAGGAGAGAAACTGGGGCGTAATGCCCGCCTGTTCCGCCACGTCCTCCATCCGGCGGTTTCCCCGGGCCAGACGGCACCGCTGGCCGAACTCCTGGTTGAAGCGCTCCTTTTCGTCATACATGGGATGTTCCTCCACTTTTTCATCTATTGTTCATTTATCCTGAAACCATGGAGTTTGTGAACAAACAATAGTTTCTCATTCACGAAACAATAGATTCCAAAGTACGGGCGGGTGGAGGCGGAAAAATTTCTCCGGCCGAAACGGGAATAAAAACGAAAAACGCGGAGACCTGCCCAATAGAAGCAGGTCTCCGCGTGATGTGTCAGACAGTTGCCGCTGACAGCCGGAAAATACTGCGACGCATTCTATGGCCGCGCAGGGGCTCAGTCCTCAGCGGCGGGAGTAGCAGAGGGCTCCGCCGTGGCGGCGCCGTCGCTGTCGGTGTCCGTGCTGTTGGCAGCCTCCAGCTGCTCCCGGTAGGCGGTGAGCCGCTCGTAGTAGTCCTTGGGGTCAATGGAGGCGCAGGTATCGTTGGTCTGGATGTCGGCCTGGTCCAGCCAGGTGGTCATCTGCTCGTTCATCTGATTGCCGATGCTGGCGTCCTGCTCCTCAGCCCAGGCCTCACGGGCCATCTCGGTGTCCACAGGCAGACGGAGGAGGATGTGGTAGCCGTAGCTGGTCTCCACAATGCCGCTGAGCTCATGCTCCTTCAGAGACTTGGCCGCGTCCTCAAACTCCTGGACCATCTCGCCCTCGCCGAAGAGGTAGCCGTCAGGGGCGCCCAGGGTGCCGTCGGCGTAGCGGCCGTCCTCGGACAGCTCGTTCATCAGCTGGTCAAACAGGTTCTCCATGTCGTCGCTGGCCTGGAGCTGGGCCAGGGTGTCCTCAGCCTTCTGCTTGGCGGCGGCGATCTCCTCGTCGGACAGGGGGTTGCCCGCGTTGTCCACGGTCTTGAACAGGATGTGCTTGACCTGCATCAGGCCCTTGTCGGAAGCCCACTGGGCCAGCTCTCCGGCGGTGAGGGAGGCGGCGTCCTGGGCGGGGAACAGCTGGTCCCGGAGGGACGCATAGAGGAAGTTGGAGGCGGAATACATGCTCCGCAGGCCCTCCTCAGTCCGGTTGACCTCCTTCAGGGCCAGCTCAAAGTTCTCCTGGCCGCCGGAGCTCTCCACCGCGTCGGCCATCTGCTGGTCCAGCTGAGCTTCCTGCTCGTCGGTGAGGGTGATGTTCCGCTCGGCGCACTGGTTGCGGATGACCTGGTTAAAGGCGGCCAGGTCCCGGGCGTTATTGACCAGGTACTCGCTGACCGTGCCGTTGCCGGTGTCCATGTCCCAGTCGATGGCGGAGGGATCGCCGAACATATAGTAGCCCACGTACTCGGTGGCATAGCCCAGCCAGTAGAGATACTCCTCGGCGTTGACGTCCACGCCGTCCACGGTCATGACAGTGGTGGTGCCGGGGAAGCCCAGCAGCACCTGGGTCACATCGGGATTCTCCAGGTCAAAGTCGCCGAACTGGGGCGTCTCGGAGGGGGAGGCAGAGGCACTCACCGTGGGGGACGGAGACAGGCTGGAGCTGGGGTCGGCAGGGGTCTCGGCGCAGCCGGCCAGGGCGCCAATCAAAAGGGCGCCAGAGAGCGCCGCGCCCAGAATTCTCTTGGTTGATTTCATTCTTATCCTCCTTATATAGGGAAACTTTTATTATCATATCACCACAAGGGCAAAACAGCAACGAAAATTTTGTGAACCTTGCCCGTATTTACCCTTCCGGCTGGGCGGCGGTGGCGGCGTACTCCTCCACCAGCTTCCGGCCCAGTTTGAGCGGATCGTCTCCCTTTTTCAGGCGCAGGGAGAGATAGGGCTTCTCCCCGGCGGAGAAGAGCAGGCGGCTGCGGTACTTGTCCATGCCGCACAGGGCGGACACCCGCCGCAGGTCGGCCCCGTCCAGGTAAAAGAGCAGGCTCAGACCCTTCTGGGAGATCTCCGTGATGCCGCACTCGGCCGCAGCGGCCCGCATCAGGGCCACGGCGATGAGGTTGTTCACCGGCCGGGGCGGGTCGCCGTACCGGTCGATGAGCTCGTCGGTCAGGTCGTCGGCGTCCTCCTCGCTGCGGATGGCGGCGATGCGGCGGTACAGGTCCATCCGCTGCTCGGGAGAGGGCACGTACCGGTCGGGGATGGAGGCGGCCACACTCAGGTCGGCGGAGCACTCGGCGGGAATCCGGGCCTTCTCGCCCCGCTCCTCCAGCACGGCCTCCTCCAGCAGTTTGAGGTACAGGTCGTAGCCCACGCTCATGAGGAAGCCGGACTGCTCGGGGCCCAGCACGTTGCCCGCGCCCCGGATCTCCAGGTCCCGCATGGCGATCTTGAAGCCGGAGCCGAACTCGGCAAACTCCCGGATGGCCCCCAGCCGCTTGGAGGCCACCTCGCTGAGCACCTTGCCCCGGCGGAAGGTGAGGTAGGCGTAGGCCCGGCGGCTGGACCGGCCCACCCGGCCCCGGATCTGGTGGAGCTGGGCCAGCCCCATCTTATCCGCGTCCTCGATGATGAGGGTATTGGCGTTGGCAATGTCGATGCCCGTCTCGATGATGGTGGTACACACCAGCACATCCACCTCTCCCTCGCTCATGCGGGTCATGACGTCGTTAAGCTCCTCCTGGCTCATCTTGCCGTGGGCCACGCCAACGGTCACGTCCTCCCCCAGCATCTCCCGGATGCGGGCGGCGGTGCGGGTGATGGTCTCCACCCGGTTGTGGAGGTAGTAGACCTGGCCGCCCCGCTCCAGCTCCCGGCGCATGGCGTCGGAGAGCACGCCCCAGTCGTGCTCCAGCACATAGGTCTGCACCGGCTGCCGGTCGGAGGGGGGCTCCTCCAGGGTGGACATGTCCCGGATGCCGGAGAGGGCCATGTTCAGGGTGCGGGGGATGGGGGTGGCGGACAGGGTGAGCACGTCCACCTGCCGGGACATCTCCTTGAGCTTCTCCTTGTGGGCCACGCCGAAGCGCTGCTCCTCGTCGATGACCAGCAGTCCCAGGTCCTTGAACTTCACGTCCTTCTGGAACAGCCGGTGGGTGCCGATGAGCAGGTCAATCTGCCCCGCCTCCACCCGGCGAAGGGTCTCCTTCATCTGGGCGCTGGTGCGGAAGCGGCTCACCACGTCAATCTCCACCGGGTACTTGGCAAAGCGCTGCTTGGCGGACAGATAGTGCTGCCGGGCCAGCACGGTGGTGGGCACCAGAATGGCGGCCTGCTTGCCGTCCAGCACGCACTTCATAATGGCCCGGAAGGCCACCTCGGTCTTGCCGTAGCCCACGTCGCCGCACAGCAGCCGGTCCATGGGCCGGGGGGCCTCCATGTCCCCCTTGATTTCCGCGATGCAGCGGAGCTGGTCGTCGGTCTCGGTGTACTCGAACTGCTCCTCAAACTCCCGCATCCACTCGGAATCCGGTGAGAAGGCGAAGCCGGGCTGGCGCTGCCGCTGGGCGTAGAGCTGGATGAGGCCCTTGGCCAGGTCCTTGACCGCCTTTTTGGCCCGGGTCTTGGCACGCTCCCAGTCGGTGCCCCCCAGCTTGGACAGCTTCTTGGTCTCCTGGGCGTCCTCCCCCGCGCCGATATACTTGCTTACCAGGTCCAGCTGTGTGGCGGGCACGTAGAGCACGTCGGCCCCGGCGTAGGCGATCTTTACATAGTCCTTCTGGACGCCGTCCACCGGCATCTTCACCATGCCCTGGTACCGGCCGATGCCGTGGTGCTCGTGGACCACCAGGTCGCCCACGCTCAGGTCGGCGTAGGACCCCAGCTTCTGCCGGTTGGTGACGGCCTTCACCTTTTTCTTCTTCACTCCGGCGGCCTGGCCCTCGGTGAGGACGGCGCATTTGGCCTCCGGGTACTCCATGCCGCCGGACAGGCCGCCCACGGCGATGACCGCCTTGCCGGGGGCGGGCAGCTTGTGGAGCTGGAAGTCCACCGCCGCCTTCACCCCCTGCTCCCGCAGAAGGGCCTGGAGGTTCAGGGCCCGCTGCTCGCTGGACACCAGCACCACGGTGGAGAACTTCTCGTTGATATAGTGGCTCAGGTCGGAGACAGCGGTCTCCAGGCTGGCGCCGTAGGAGGGCAGCTGCTTGCACAGCAAGTTGATGAGGGTGCGGGGCCGCCGGGGGTACTGGGCGCCCACGAAGCTGTCCAGGTAGGCCACCGGCCACTCCTCTAGCACGCCGCACAGCTCCTCAAAGGTGCGGGCGAACTCGGTCAGCTCCCCCGCCAGCACTCCGGCCTCCATGAGGGCCTTTGCGTCCTCGGTCAGCTGCCAGAGATAGTGCTTGGCCCGCTCCGCTACCCGGGGGCTCTCGCTGAAGAGCACCACCGCGTCCTCGGGGAAGTAGTCCGCCGCCGTGGCCATCTGGGGGTACACCAGGGCGATGTACCGGTCCAGAGCCGGGAAGGACATGTTCTCCGCCAGCCGCTCCCGGTCCTCCCCCAGGGTCCTGGCCAGATCGGCGCCGTCCTTGCGGCGCTGGGCTTTGGCGATAAGGCCGTCCATGGCCTCCAGCAGCCCGGCGCAGCCCCCGGGGGCAAACTGGGGCAGCACCTCCGCCGCCGGGAGAATTTCGGCGGACTTCCGGTTCTCCACCCGGCGCTGGGTGTTCACGTCGAAGAGTCCCATGGAGTCGGCCTCATCCCCGAAAAACTCCACCCGGATGGGGCCGTCCTCGGCGGGAGAGTAGAAATCCAGGATGCCGCCCCGGAGGGCGAACTGGCCCACGCCTTCCACCTGCTCGCAGCGGGTATACCCGGCGGCGGTAAGGGTGTCGGCCAGCTCGTTCAGGTCGTAGCTCTCCCCCACCCGCAGGCACTGGGAGGCCTGGGTCAGCAGGGTCTTGGGGATGGTCCGCTCCAGGGCGCCCTCAATGGTGCACACCAGCAGGGGGCACTCCCCCGCCGCCAGGGCGCGCAGCACGGACAGCCGCCTGTGCTCCCACTGGCGGGAGGCCACCGCCGCGTGGTGAAAGGTGAACTCCCGGGCGGTGAGGGTGCGCACCTGCTCCCCGGTCAGGAAGGCCAGGTCCCGGGCCATGCGGTCGGCTTCGGCCTCGTCGGCGCACAGCACCACCACGCTCCGCCCCAGGGTCTGCCGCAGAGCCGCGGCCATATGGGCCCGGTGGACAGGGGCCAGGCCGGTAAAGGCAGCGGGGCAGCCGCCGCTGTCCACCGCCGCCGCCAGGCGCTGGAATTCCGGGATTCCAGTTACCATGGTTGCCAGTTCCTTCACGGGATACACCTCACAGTTCTATGAAAAAATAGGGGCTGCAATCAGTTGAAGCGGCTCATGGCCCTGTCCGGGCCGTCCTGGATATAGCACTCCACCGCGTCGGCGGCCCGTTTGACGGCCGCGTCGATGGCTTTTTTGTCCTCGCCGGTGAATTTGCCCAGCACCCAGTCGGCCAGGTCGTAGTCCGGGTGGGGCTTCTCCCCCACCCCCACCTTGAGCCGGGGGAACTGGTCGGTGCCCAGCTGCTGGATGATATTCTTCAGGCCGTTGTGGCCCCCGGCGGAGCCGCTGCGGCGGATGCGCAGCCGCCCCACAGGGAGGGACACGTCGTCGCTCACCACCAGTACATGCTCGGGGGGCACTTTATAGAAGTCGGCGGCCTGGCGCACCGCCTCGCCGGACAGGTTCATATAGGTCACCGGCTTCATCAGCAGCACCTGGGCGCCCCCCAGCTGGGTGGTGTTGGTCAGGGCCTTGAACTTGAGCCGCTGGACGGGGATGTTCTTCCGCTCGGCCAGCTCGTCAGCCACCATAAAGCCCACATTGTGGCGGGTATTCTCATACTTGTCCCCCGGGTTGCCCAGGCACACCACCAGCCACTCCACACCCCCGGTTTTCTTTCCAAACAACATGTTTCACGAACTCCCTTGACAGGTTAAAAGGGGGCGGAGCTAAGCTCCGCCCCCGGATTCGGTTTTCGGTTCTGTGCAGGTTCCGCGGCCCTCTCAAAGCCTTCCCCGGGGGAAGGTGCCCCCGAAGGGGGCGGATGAGGGGACGGGCGGTTCAGCGCTTCGTCGTCCTCGCAAGCTCCGTATCGCTCACTTTGCCGCAAGCGGCAAAGTTCGTTCACTTCGCTGCTCGTCCTCGCCCCAGAAAAGCGCTTCGCGCTTTCCCGGGGACCCCTTAACGCGGCGAGCAGCTCAGCGCTTCTCCGTTAAGAAAACAGCTTGGAGACGGAGACTTCCTCATAGATGCGCTCAATGGCCTCGGCAAACATGTGGGCCACGGAGAGGTACTTAATCTTATCACACTTCACGCCGGAACGGGCGGGAACGGTGTCGAGGAAAATGACCTCCTTGATGACGCTCTTCTGGATACGGTCCACAGCAGGGCCGGAGAGCACGCCGTGGGAGGCGCAGGCGTACACCTCGGTGGCGCCGCCCAGCTCCACCAGGGCCTGGGCCGCACCGCACAGGGACCCGCCGGTGTCCACCATGTCGTCAAAGAGGATGACCCGCTTGCCGCGGACATCGCCGATAATGTTCATGACCTCGGAGGAGTTGGCCTTCTGGCGGCGCTTGTCCACAATGGCCAGTCCCATGCCCAGCTTCTGGGCGAAGGCGCGGGCCCGGGCCACGGAGCCCACGTCGGGGGACACCACCATGGTGCCCTCCACGTCGTCGCCGAAGCGCTCGGCAAAGTGGCGGGTAAAGATGGGGTTGCCCAGCAGATTATCCACGGGGATGTCGAAGAAGCCCTGAATCTGGGACGCGTGCAGGTCCATGGTCAGCACACGGTCGGCGCCGGCGCGGGTGATCAGGTTGGCCACCAGCTTGGCGGAGATGGGATCGCGGGGCTTGGTCTTGCGGTCCTGGCGGGCGTAGCCGAAGTAGGGCACCACAGCGGTGATACGGCCGGCGGAGGCCCGCTTGAGGGCGTCGATCATAATGAGCATTTCCATCAGGTTGTCGTTCACAGGCGCGCAGGTGGACTGAACCACAAATACGTCGGAGCCGCGGACGGTCTCGTAGATGGAGACAAAGTTCTCCCCGTCGGAGAAGGCTCCTACCTCAGCGTTGCCCAGCTCCATACCCATCTCCTTGCAGATGGCTTCCGCCAGGCGTTTGTTAGAGCTGCCAGCGAAGATCTTGATGTCCTTGCCGTGTGAGATCATCTTCTACATCCTCTCATTTCTTTTGTTGTTTCTATATTTTTTCCGCGCGCTTGCGCGGTCGCTCCCTTTTTCTCGGGGTCTCCCCTGCTCTGCGCCCCGGTCTTACCGGCCGGCGCGCCTGCGCCGCTTGGCGGCCCACTGCTTTTTGACCACCTGGACGCTCCGGGCGATGGCCAGGGAGTCGGCGGGCACGTCGTCGGTGATGGTGCTGCCGGCGGCGGTATAGGCGCCGGCGCCAATCCTCACCGGGGCCACCAGGTTGGTGTTGCAGCCGATGAAGGCCCCGTCTCCGATAACGGTGCGGTATTTGCTGGTGCCGTCATAGTTGACGGTAACGGTGCCGCAGCCCACATTGGCCCGCTCGCCCACGTCGGCGTCGCCCACGTAGATGAGGCGGGAGAGCTTGGTGCCCGGTCCGACGGCGGCGTTTTTCAGGGTGACAAAGTCGCCCACCTTCACGTCCTTGCCCACCCGGCAGCCGGGACGGATGTACGCAAAGGGGCCGATTTTGGCTCCCTCCTCCACGGTGCTCTCATTGAGCTGGGAGGAATTGACGGTCACATGGTCCCCCACGATGCAGTCCTGAATCATGGCGTTGGGGCCAATCTCGCAGAAGCGGCCCACGCTGGTGCGGCCCCGGAGAATGGCGCCGGGGAGAATCACCGTGCCGCCGCCCACGTTGACCCGCGGACCGATATAGGCGTTCTCCACGTCCACAAACCGGACCGGCGGGGCGGCGGGCTCCCCCCGCAGGCGGTCAATGGAGGCGTGGCGGGCGAAGTACTGGGCGCTGTCCCAGACAGGGGCGCTGCTGTCCAGCGGAAGCAGGCCCTCGTAATTACCGTCCCTCAGGCCGAAATGGCTGCCGGCGCGGACGGCGGAGACAAAGTCCTCGCCCCCCTCCACCGCCTCCTTGAGGGCGGCGGCAGAGATGCGGTACACGCCGGTGTCCTCGCCCCGGGGCAGGTCCTCCTCCCCGGCCAGGCGGGACGCGCCCCGGTCGTCCAGAAACACGGGGCGGGTAAACACCGCCACATTTCCCTCCAGCGCGTCGAGAAAGGCGGTGAGCTGTCCGGCGGCGTCCTCCGCGCCGTCGGTGACGAACTCGGTGCCGCCGGGGAAGCACTTTCCCGCCCGCTCCCGGTCGTCGTCATGGCAGACCACCAGAAAGCGCTCCACCCCCGAGCGCTCCAGCGCGGCGGACAGCCATGCGGCAGCCGGGTCAAAGAGAATATCCTCCAGCATCAGCGAAGAGGTGTCGCCCTCTCGCGGAAGAAAAACAATGGCGCCCATGGGCCCCATATGCCGTCACCTCGTCTGATAGAATGGGCGCGCTGTCCGGACGGGCGGGCGCCATAGATATGGATACGGTATAGATTATATCAAATATTTACGCAGAATGCACCGTGATTTTGAAATTTTGCCCGGCTCAAAACCACTCTCGTACAAATGCACAATTTTCCTGGGCCATATTCCCCGCCCACGGCCATTCTGCCAGCTGTTTTTGGACATTTGGCCGGATTTTTCGAAAAATTTTAAGACGAAAAAAAGGGAACCGCTGAGGGTTCCCTTTTTCTTGCGTCCTTACGGGGCGGTCAGCCCATGGCCTTTTCCCGCACCCGGGAGCGGCGCCAGTAGCCCAGCACCTCGGCTGTGGCGCACAGCTTGTCGGCCAGGTTGACCACCGCCGCCTCGGCGCTGCGGGGCCGCCGCTTGGCCAGGGGCCACATGTGGGAGATGATGATATTCCGCTCCTTTTCCGTCAGCCGCCCGCACAGGGCCTCGGCGTTGCGCAGGGCAAAGACCGGGTGGTCAAAGCACTGGTTGCCCGGGTGGGCGGACTTGTCCCGGGGATCGTAGAGGTACAGGTCGTGGAGCAGGCCGCACCGGGCGGCAGCCAGGTAGTCCAGATTCCAGCGCCGGGCCATGCGGAAGGCCGCATAGGCCACGAACACCGAGTGCTCATAGCAGCTGGTGCCGGGGTGGTGGGGGATGTTCTTCATGGACTGCACCTCCGGCGTGAAGAGCAGGTCTCCCACGCACTCGAGAAAGCACCGCCAGTTGACATCGTCAATTACTGTCATCCAACGTTTCCCCTTTTCATTTATCATTCCGCCCCGGTTCGGCGGGGCGGCCGTTCTTCGCGGTTGGGGCCTTATCCGGTCCTACTTCATTATAGCGCATTCAAACCGTTCTGTCATGTCGGAATGGGATTTCTTAAAGAAATATCATAATTTCTTAAAGTCTTTTTCCCGGCGGACGTGTATACTGACTGTACCAAGAGAGCTCATACAGTGCGGGGGAGCCCGCGCGGGAAAGGAGAGCGCCATGATCTCTCTCAACTACCGGGACCAGCGTCCCATCTATGAACAGGTCAAGGACGGCCTGCGCCATCTGGTGGTCACCGGAGCCATCCAGACCGGCGACAAGCTGCCCTCGGTGCGGGCGTTAGCCGCCTCCCTGGCCATCAACCCCAACACCATTCAGCGGGCCTACGAGTCCCTGGAGGCGGAGGGGTATCTCACCTCCCAGCCGGGCAAGGGCTCCTTTGCCGCCCCCGGGAGAGACGTAAACGCCCAGCGGCGGGCAGAGCTGCTGCGGCAGTTTGACCGGTCGGCGGCGGAGCTGCTGTTCCTGGGGCTGTCCCCGGAGGAGCTGGCCCGGCGGGTCATGACGGCGGGGACCGGCCCCCGCCGGAGCGAAGAAGGAGGAGACGGACAATGATTGAGGTCAAAGAGCTGGTCAAGACCTTTGACGGCTTCCGGGCCCTGGACGGGCTGAACATGACGGTGCCCACCGCTTCCATCTACGGGCTGGTGGGGCCCAACGGCGCGGGCAAGTCCACCCTGCTGCGGCACATCACCGGCGTGTGGCGGCAGGACAGCGGCACGGTGCTGGCCGACGGGGCCCCCATCTACGAGAATCCGGCGGTAAAAGCCCGCATCGCTTCCATCCCCGACGATTTGTACTACTTTCTCTCCGCCTCTACGGCGGATATGGCCGCCTTTTACCGGGGCTTCTATCCCCGGTTCGACATGGGGCGGTACGAGGCCCTGCGGGATGTGTTCTCCGGCATTGACGAGAAGCGGGCCATCCGCCGCCTGTCCAAGGGCATGCAGAAGCAGGCCGCCTTCTGGCTGGCCCTGTGCTGCCGGCCGGACATTCTGGTGCTGGATGAGCCGGTGGACGGCCTGGACCCGGTGATGCGGCGGCAGGTGTGGAGCCTGCTGATGGGGGACGTGGCGGAGCACGGCACCACGGTGCTGGTGTCCTCCCACAACCTGCGGGAGCTGGAGGACGTGTGCGACCATGTGGGCATCCTCAGCCGGGGCAGGGTGCTCATTGAGCGGTCCCTCAGCGATTTGCAGGAGAACCTGGTGAAGATGCAGGTGGTGTTCCAGGAGAAGGAGCTGCCCAAGCTGCCCAACGACATGGAGGTGCTCCACGTGTCCCATGTGGGGCGCATCCACACCCTGATTGTCCGTGGCAACGCCACCGACGTGACCAACCGCCTGGCGGTGTACGCCCCCATCCTCATGGAGGCCCTGCCGCTGACCCTGGAGGAGATTTTCATCTATGAACTGGGAGGTGAGGACTATGCCGTCCGCGACATCGTGCTCTAAGGGGCCCAACCCCTGGTGGAATTCCACCCTGTACTTCAAAAATCTCAGGCGCTTCTGGCCCATCTGGGGGTCCTACGGGGTGATTCTGCTCCTGGTTCCCCTGACCTTCCTGCTGACCTGGCTGGACCGGAACAGCAGCCTGACCGCCGACCTCGCGGCCCAGGACCTGCTGGGCTTTGTCAGCCCCATGGGCCTGATTCTGTCGGCGGTGTGGTCCATTATCAGCGCCATGGCCGTGTTCTCCTACCTCTATAACAGCCGCAGCGTCCAGCTCTACCACGCCCTGCCCATCCGGCGGGAGGGGCTGTACCTGACGGGTTATCTGTCCGGCCTCAGCTTCCTGGTGCTGCCTCTGGCGGCGGTGTTCCTGTTCACCCTGGGGGTGGAGGCGGTGTCGGACACCCTGATGCTCTGGCCCCTGCTCCAGTGGCTCATCGCCCAGGTGTGCTTCGCCCTGTTCTTCTACTCCTTCGCCTCCTTCTGCGCCCTCTTTGTGGGCCATATCGCGGCCCTGCCCGTGTTCTACGGCATCCTCAACATCCTGGCCTTCGGCATGTACCAGCTCATCAGCGAGCTGTTCCGCCAGTTTGTCTACGGGTATTACAGCTGGCCCGCCATGTCCGCCCTGGCCCAGTGGCTCTCCCCCTTTATCGTGCTCTGGCGGGAGGGGGGCGTCCGCCCCGGCGAGGACGGCGGGTACTTCTTCACCGGCCTGGCCATCACCCTCCTCTACGCCCAGGCCGGCCTGGCGCTGGCCGCCCTGGGCCTGCTGGTGTACCGCACCCGGCCCCTGGAGACCGCCGGTGACGTGGTGGCCGTCAAGTGGGTGCGGCCGGTGTTCAAGTACGGCGTGGCCTTCTGCGCCGCCGTCACCCTGGGCATCTTCCTCCACGAGCTGTTCCGCTCCCTCCTGCCCGGGGGCATGTGGCCCATGCTGGGGCTCATGCTGCTGGGAGGCCTCATCGGCTACTTTGCCGCCGAGATGCTCCTGCGCAAGACCTTCCGGGTGTTCCGCCGGGGCTGGAAGGGGGCCCTGGCCCTGTGCCTGGCCCTCACCGCCTCCGCTCTGGTGATGAACAACGACCTCATCGGCTTCAACCGGGCCCCCTCCCGGTACGACGTGGTGTCGGTCATTCTGGATGGGCCCTACACCCTCCCCAGCGACAGCGCCTCCCACTTCGGCATGTACCTGACCGAGGACGAGGACATTGAGGCGGTGCTCTCCCTCCACCGGGCCATCGCCCGGGACCAGAAGATGCTCATTGAGCGGAACAACAGCCGGCCCGGGGACGTCTATTACGACGTCTACCTCCCCGACAGCCCCGGCCGGACCCTGGCCACCTCCATGACCGTCTATTTTGACTACGAGCTGGCCGACGGCTCCCGGCTGACCCGGGCGTACGACCTGCAGCTCTACACCACCGATCTGGACGCCCCCGATTCCGTGGCCTCCCTGCTCAACAGCATTGTCAACGACCCCGACCGGATGGAGGAGCAGTACTTCTACGCCGTGGCGGAGCAGGACGCCTTTGACAGCCTGGCGGAGGCCTCTGTGAACAATGTGTACAACCCGGAGACCCAGACCTATTACAATGTGAACGTGGGCTCCGAGGCCGACCGGAACGCCCTGCTCTCCGCGGTGCGGTCCGACCTGGCCGCCGGACGGCTGGGGCGGCGGTACCTCTTTGACGACCAGGCGCGCAGCGACACCTGCTATCTGGCAGACCTGAATCTGACCTTCTTCAGGACTGTCACGGAGACTGACAGCTACGGCCAGGCGCGGGAGCACGACTGGAGCACCACCGTCACCATCGGCCTCCAGTCCACCGCCACCGACACCATCGCCTGCCTGGAGAAGCTGGGGCTGATTGATGAGAACCACCAGCTGGTCACTCACACCGAGGACTACCTCCGCTCCTCCGGCGAGCCCGGCGCCGCCGACACCGTTCAGATGGAGGAAAGCTCCACCGAAGCGGTGGACGACGGCCCCCAGGCTGAGGTCATCCCCCTGGACTGAGGCCAATGCAAAAGAATCCCCCGGCGCGCAAAAAGAGCGCGGTGCACATCTGTGCACCGCGCTCTTTTTCTCCTGCTGTGAATCAGCCGGCGGTGGGCTCGGAGACCACCACGGTCTCCCCGGCCACGCCGGAGTCCAGAATCGCCTGCATCATAGCCCTGGCGTTGTTGGAGGCTATGGTGGCGCCGGTGACGCCGTCAATCTCGGCGGTGCCGCCGGCCTTGAGGATGTTGTCGCTCAGCTCGGGAATCCAGTCGGCGGGAGCGGGGTCCATGGGGTAGGTCTCAGGGGTGGTCTCGCTCTTCTTGTTGCCGTCGGCGTCGTAGCTGTCAAAGACGGCGGAGACCAGAGCGCCGTCCTTATACTCCACCACCAGTCGGTCCCGCCAGCCGTAGGCGGCCTCGGCGGAAGCGTCGTCCATCTCGGCGGTATAGGTGCCGTCGGGCATGGCGCTGGGCGCGGGAGCGGCGGCAGTGTTGGTGCAGCCGGCCAGGGACAGGAGCAGCGCGACGGACAGAACCGCCGGCACGAGCGGTTTCTTCATGATATATTCCCTCCGAAAATCTGTTGAACTCTCTGCGGATACAGATGCCCGGATATTATACCAAGTTTGTCGGTATTTTGTCAATCCACCCCGCCGGAAGAATTGCGCCTTCTCAGCTTTTTCTCTGATTTCCGGATGAAACATCCTGTTTTTCCACTATATTATTATTTTCCCCGGCGGGGGCGGGCCTCCTTCTGGAAGCGCTGAAGGGTCTCCACCGGGTTCTGGCACTGGGCCAGGAGAATCATGGCGGCGATGATATAGGGCTTGTAGCTGGCCTCCTTATAGAGGTCGTCCCGGTAGCGCTCAAACACGGTGGCCGCCACCTCGCCCTGCTGGCAGGACACGCCGGTGATGTCGGCGGGCAGGCAGTGCAGGTACAGGGCCTTGCCGCCGCGGGTGGCGGCCATGCGGCTCTCGGTGCACTCCCAGTCGGTGTGGAGGGCGTTCTGGGAGAGCAGCTCCTTCTCCAGGGCCCTGATGCCCTCGGCATCCCCCTGTCCATACAGGTCGGTGCGCTTCTCCATGGCGGCAAAGGGGGCCCAGCTCTTGGGATAGACAATGTCGGCGTCCTGGAAGGCCTCGTCCATGGAGTTGGTCTTGGTAAAGCTGCCGCCGCTCTTCCGGGCGTTCTCCGCCGCCAGGGCCTCCACCTCGGGCATGACCTCGTAGCCCTCGGGGTGGGCCAGCACCACGTCCATGCCGAAGCGGGTCATCAGGCCGATAACGCCCTGGGGCACGCTGAGGGGCTTGCCGTAGCTGGGGGAGTAGGCCCAGGTCATGGCGATTTTCTTGCCCCGCAGCTTGTCCACGCCGCCGAAGCGGTGGATGAGGTGGAGGGCGTCGGCCATGCACTGAGTGGGGTGGTCGATGTCGCACTGGAGGTTGACCAGGGTGGGCCGCTGCTCCAGCACCCCGTCCTCATGGCCCTGCTCCACCGCGTCGGCCACCTCCTTCATATAGGCGTGGCCCTTGCCGATGTACATGTCGTCCCGGATGCCGATGACGTCGGCCATGAAGGAGATCATGTTGGCGGTCTCCCGGACGGTCTCGCCGTGGGCGATCTGGCTCTTGCCCTCGTCCAG
>NZ_CALXGI010000036.1 GCF_944387805.1 uncultured Pseudoflavonifractor sp.
TATTCACACATTGTTTACGTCTGGTGCCTTGACGGAAAACCTTCAAAACGGTATCATTACTGTTATAAAAAGTACCGTGGAAGCCGATGTGCCCGAGCCTTACGCCCGCTCGGGCCCTTCTTCCGCTGAAGGAGACGTTCGTTCGATGAATTGGCTGCAAAGATTGATGTATGGCCGATATGGCGTCGATCAGTTCTCCCTGTTCCTGATAGCGGTGTATCTGGTGCTCTATCTGGTGGCCAGCCTGCTGCGTCTTGGCCTGTTGAGCTGGCTGGCACTGGTGGTAGCAGTCTACGCCGTGTTCCGCATGTTTTCCCGGAATATCTCCAGGCGCCGGACGGAGAACGCCAAGTTTATGGAGCTGGCCGGGCCTGTCATCCGCTGGTTCCGGCTGCGCCGGACCATCCACCGGGACAAAGACCACCGCTATTTCAAGTGCCCCAACTGCGGCCAGCAGCTGCGGGTGCCCAAGGGCAAGGGGAAAATTACCGTAACCTGCCGCAGCTGCGGCGCCAGCTTTGAAGAAAAGTCCTGAACAACACCGCCCCGGAGCGCTGCTCCGGGGCGGTGTTTCTTGCTCAGGTATTTTTACCAACGCGGTCCGCGTCCACAGCTTTGACACCGGCTATTCTTATCCCCATTTCGGCTACTCTCCGGGCAGGTGGGAGACAATCTGCCAGGTATCGCCGCTCCGCGCAAGCGTCAGCACGGCGTCCGCACTGTACAGGACAAGGCTGTCCCCCCGCTGCACGCCGCGGGTGCAGACAAAGCTGCCAGGGTTGAAATCGCTGGCAAGGCTGTAAAAGCACCCATAGTCCTCCAGATACCAGGCGTCTCCCGGATTTTCCATGGCCGACAGGGAGACCCCGGCGTAGCGCTGCAAGTATGCGTCCACAGTGGAAAAGGGAACTCTTTTGATGGCAACAGGGGCATCCTCCACCCGTTCGAAGGACACCGGGAAGCCTGCGGCCCGGAGGGCGTCCAGCTCCTCCTTATCGCCCGGGGAGAGCGGGCTGTCGCTGGGGATATAGGCCACGAACTTCCCCAAATCCAGCTCCTCCGGCGTCTCGTAGCAGGAGGTGAAGAAATGCGTGATGGGATTGACCGTAAACGCGCCCTCCGGCCCCTGTCCGGCGGCAATATCCCCCTCCCCGGCAGGTATCACCGCCTCAAACGCGGCGTTGACGGCCTCAATCTGCCCGGCGGTGAGTTCCTTTCCGCCGGAGCAGCCGGTCAAAACCAGGGAAAGGCCGAGCAGGAGCGCAAATAAAATCCTCTGTCTGTACAAAGCTATCCCCTCCCGGCGGCATTTAAAAGCTTATTATGACAATGATTCGGGTGTAATTACATACACAGGGCTGTCGGGATAATGTAAACAAAATAAGCGCTATATTCAGCTCTTTCAGTTGCATAACGTACATGAATTGCTTGCCATACCGATTGGTCTCTGTTCTCTGGTAATTCATCAGGTATTCCCGCGCCTGAGAGAGTTCCGTTTGCGTGCCGGTTCCGTCCGCCCCAACTGCGAGGGCCGCGGGACTGACGGCAAGAATAAGCGCTGTGGTGCTGCACATAATCTTTCAGAAGCTAATGTTTTACCTTCCTTTCTTACAGCGCCGGCGGTTTATCAGGGTCAGCCCAAACAGCAGCGCCAGACAGATCAGCCCATGGGGCAGGAGAAAGCGGGCGGGGTAGAGGTAGTTCCCCCACGCCTCCCGGTCCGCTGCCCAGAACAGGAGCAGGCACAGCCCCACGCCTCCCGCCATGACGAGCACGCCCCAGCCCAGGCGTTTGAAAGAGGTCTCCCCGCTGTGCCAGCCAAAGAATAAGGCCGCCAGGAGGGCCAGGCGGGAGACCGCCCAGCTGACGGAGAAGCACCCCTCCCCGATTGCCTGCACCAGGTTCCTGGCCGCAAGGAACCCTTCAAAGGACTCATCCAGGCTGCCGCCGGCTGCCGCGCTTCGGATCTCCTCCAGGGGGTAGAGCACATTGGACAGGCAGTGCGCCGCGCCGTAAAGAAGTACCCCCGCCACCACTCCGCCGATCATGACGGCATAAGACGCAGAATAGTATTTCTCAGGTTTGATATTCATTTTTCGTTCCCACCTTGCCTGCTCCATCAGAACTGTCAGGAATAGCCAAGCATCCAAAACATTGGTATCACCCTCTCTGAATCTCCACATTTCCGCAGCTCTATTTTAGAATATTTATATATAAATATCAATATTTATGATGCATTTTTGTATAATACTGCGACTCCAGACGTTTTTCTGATATCCAATACCCCGCAGTAAAAGAACGCCGGCGGACATGCTGTCCGCCGGCGTTCTTGTCATTGCACGCGCTTACTTGCCGTAGTAGGCCTTGAGGTACATCTCCTTGATCTCGCTCATGAGGGGGTAGCGGGGGTTGGCGCCGGTGCACTGGTCGTCGAAGGCCTGCTCCACCATGGCGTCCAGGTTGTCCAGGAAGTACTTCTCGTCCACGCCGTAGTCCCGGATGGTCTTCTTGATGCCCACGGCGGCCTTCAGGTCCTCAATCTTGGCGATGAGCTTCTTGACGGCCTCGGCGTCGTCCTTGGCCTGGATGCCGCAGAACCGGGCGCACTCGGCGTACCGGGCCTGGGTATGGGGGTACTGATACTGGGAGAAGGTGCCCATCTTGGGGGGGCACTCGGCGGAGTTGTACTCCACCACCAGGCTGATGAGCAGGGCGTTGGCGATGCCGTGGGGCAGGTGATGGAAGGCGCCCAGCTTGTGAGCCATGGAGTGGCACACGCCCAGGAAGGCGTTGGCGAAGGCCATACCGGCCATGCAGGAGGCGTCGGCCATCTTCTGGCGGGCCTCCACGTTGGTGCCGTCGGCGTAGGCGGTGGGCAGGTACTCAAAGACGTTCTTCATGGCCTTCAGCGCCAGGCCGTCGGTGTAGTCGGTGGCCATGATGGAGGCATAGGCCTCCAGGGCGTGGGTGAGCACGTCAACGCCGGAGGCGCTGGTCAGGCCCTTGGGCTGGCTCATCATGTTGTCGGTATCCACGATGGCCATGTTGGGCAGCAGGGCGTAGTCGGCCAGGGGGTACTTCACGCCGGTGTTCTGATCGGTGATGACGGCGAAGGGAGTGACCTCGGAGCCGGTGCCGGAGGAGGTGGGGACAGCCACGAAGTAGGCCTTCTCGCCCATCTTGGGGAAGGTGTGGACACGCTTGCGGATATCCATGAACCGCATGGCCATGTCCTGGAAATTCTCTTCGGGGTGCTCGTACATGACCCACATGATCTTGCCGGCGTCCATGGCAGAGCCGCCGCCCATGGCAATGATGCAGTCGGGCTGGAAGGCGGCCATGGCGGCGGCGCCCTCCTGGGCGTTCTTCAGGGTGGGGTCGGGCTGGACGTTGGAGAACACGGTGTAGACAATGCCCATCTCATCCAGCTTGTCGGTGATGGGCTTGGTGTAGCCGTTCTGATAGAGGAAGCTGTCGGTAACCAGGAAGGCGCGCTTCCGGTTCATGACCCAGCGCAGCTCGTCCAGGGCCACGGGCAGGCAGCCCTTCTTGAAGTAGACCTTCTCGGGAGTTCTGAACCAGAGCATGTTTTCACGCCTTTCCGCCACGGTTTTGATGTTGAGCAGGTGCTTGACGCCCACGTTCTCGGAGACCGAGTTGCCGCCCCAGGAGCCGCAGCCCAGGGTCAGGGAGGGAGTCAGCTTGAAGTTGTACAGGTCGCCGATGCCGCCCTGGGAGGAGGGAGTGTTGATCAGGATGCGGCAGGTCTTCATGGCGGCGGCGTGCTTGGCCATCTTCTCGGTCTCACGCACGTCAATGTACAGAGAGGAGGTGTGGCCGTAGCCGCCGTCGGCCACCAGCCGCTCAGCCTTCTGGAGGGCCTCGTCGAAGCTGTCGGCCTTGTACATGGCCAGCACGGGAGACAGCTTCTCGTGGGCGAAGGGCTCGGAGGGATCGGTGCTCTCCACCTCGCCGATGAGAATCTTGGCGTTCACAGGCACATCCACGCCAGCCAGCTTGGCGATGGTGTGGGCGCTCTGGCCTACAATCTTGGCGTTGACGGTGCCGTTGACCAGGATGATGCTGCGGACCTTGTCCAGCTCGTCGCCCTTGAGGAAGTAGGCGCCGCGGGCGGCGAACTCCTTCTTCACGGCGTCATAGATGGGGGAGAGCACGGTGACGGACTGTTCGCTGGCGCAAATCATGCCGTTGTCGAAGGTCTTGGAGTGGAGGATGGAACTGACAGCCATTCTCACGTCGGCGGTCTCGTCAATGATGACGGGAGTGTTGCCGGGGCCGACGCCCAGGGCGGGCTTGCCGGAGGAGTAGGCCGACTTGACCATGCCGGGGCCTCCGGTGGCCAGGATCAGGTCGGAGTCGCGCATGAGCTGGGTGGTCAGCTCCAGGCTGGGCACGTCAATCCAGCCGATAATGCCCTCAGGGGCGCCGGCCTTCACTGCGGCGTCCAGCACCACCTTGGCGGCCTCAATGGTGCAGCCCTTGGCACGGGGGTGGGGGGAGATGAGGATGGCGTTGCGGGTCTTCAGGGCGATGAGCGTCTTGAAGATAGCGGTGGAGGTGGGGTTGGTGGTGGGGATGACGGCGGCGATAAGGCCGATAGGCTCGGCAATCTTCTTCACACCGTAAGCCTTGTCCTCCTCGATGACGCCGCAGGTCTTGGTGTGCTTGTAGGCGTTGTAGATATACTCAGCGGCGTAGTGGTTCTTGATAACCTTGTCCTCCACCACGCCCATGCCGGTCTCGGCCACGGCCATCTTGGCCAGAGGGATACGGGCCTGGTTGGCGGCGGTGGCGGCGGCCAGGAAGATGGCGTCCACCTGCTCCTGGGTGTAAGTGGAAAATACCTTCTGAGCCTCCCGCATGGCGTTCATCTTAGCCTCGAGAGCCTCAATATTGTCGATGATTGCGGTTGCCGTTTTCTGCTCTTTCATCTGTGCAGCCTCCTCAAGAATGATAGGTGAGAGCGGGTGGTCCGCTCATTTGATATTTTTTTAACGATGCGCATTATACCCTACTCGTTAAAATATTGTCAATGTGAAAACTGCATTATTTTTTTAACGTTGCTCTCAAGAATGTCTGTTATTTCCTGTGAAAACTATATTTTCCCGGATTTTTTCTAATGAAACACCTTTTTATTTGTTAAAATATTATCAATTTTTGAAACATTTTTCTCCCCGTCTTTTTGACGAATCCTCTTGTCATTTTGCCTGTCCTTTATAGAGCTCGAGGGCAGGAATTCCTTCCTGCCCTCGCTTTTATGGGGAATTTCTCTTTTTATGCTCACTTTCCCACGCAAAACCGCGAAAAGATCCGATCTGTCACATCCTCCTGTACCGACCGTCCGGTGAGGGCGCCCAGCGCGTCCAGCGCCGCCTCCACATCAGAAAAAATGGCGTCGGCCGGCATTCCGGCAGCCAGGGCGGACCGGGCGGAGGACACCGCCTCCAGGGCCCTGCCCGCCGCCTCTGCCTGCCGGGCATTGGTAAGCAGCTCTCCCCAGTTCTCCTCCCCCTGTGGAAAGAGCGCCGCCACAGCCGCCTCCAGCTTCTCCAGTCCCGCCCCGGTTTTCGCGCTGAGAGACACCACCGGCAGGCCCTTCTCCCCCTTTACGCTGCGGTCTGTCTCTTCTCCGCCGTCCAGGTCGGACTTGGTGAGCACCACAATCACCTTGTCCGCCGCCAAACGGGCCTTCTCCAGAATATCCAGATCTTCCCTCGTTGTTCCTCCATGGGGGTCTATGAGCACCAGAGCCAGGCCGGCCCCCTCCAGAGCGGCCCGGCTGCGCTCTACCCCCAGCCGCTCCACCGCATCTGCGGTATCTCGCAGGCCGGCAGTGTCAATGAGCCGGAGCAGTACGCCGCCCAGACGGCATTTTTCCTCAATGGTGTCCCGGGTGGTACCGGGAATATCGGTGACAATGGCCCGGTCATACCCCACCAGGGCGTTGAGCAGAGAGGATTTGCCTGCGTTGGGACGGCCCACAATGGCGCAGGGCACCCCCTGCACCAGCTGCCTGCCCCGGCCATAGGTGGCCAGCAGCGCGGACAGCTCCCCCGCCGCGGCAGACAGTGCCTGCTCCATGGTCTCGGCCCGGAAGGGGTCAATGTCCTCATCCGGGTAGTCCAGCACAGCGCAGAAGTGGGCGGTCAGGTCGGTGAGGGCATCGTACACCGCCGACACCCGCCGTCCCAGGGCGCCGGACAGCTGGCCCGCCGCCTGACGCACAGCGGCGGAGGTCTCCGCGTCGATGAGGTCCGCCACCGCCTCCGCCTGGGTCAGATCCAGCCTGCCGTTGAGAAAGGCCCGGCGGGTAAATTCCCCCGGCCCTGCCTGACGCACCCCCTGGGCAAAGAGCGCCTCCAGCCCCAGGGTGAGCACCGCCGGGGAGCCGTGACACTGGAGTTCCGCCGTGTCCTCGCCGGTGTAGCTCCCCGGTCCTCTGGTGTAAGTGGCCAGAACCTGGTCAATGGGCTGGCCCTCCCGGTCGTACAGGGTGCCGTACACCAGCCTGCGGCCCGGATAATCCTCCAGCGGCCGCCCGCTGGCGGGCTTGAACACCGCCGACGCAGCCTGCACCGCTTCCGGCCCGGACAGCCTTAAAATCCCGATGGCACCTCTGGCCATCGGAGTCGCCACTGCGGCGATGGTATCTCCCATGCTACAACCTCCTGACATGAATTTTCTGCCGCGATTGCGGACAAATGTATCCCCTCAAAAGATATTTTCCCACCCGGAGACAGCCCTTCTGTAAGTTTGTGCACTCCGCCGTTCGTTTTGCACTTGACACAGTTTTATGTAAACTATTTTTGTATATCCCCAGGTTATCCACCCTCTGTCCCCTCTGTGGAAAACTCGGTGGATAATGTGGATAACCCCTGATACGACAAAATTTACAATTTTCTTACAGCTTATTTTCCCTGCATACACAATTGGATATAGGCTGTACAAAGTCCGTTATGTGTCTCCTGGACATTTGACCCTTTCTGCCGTCTCCAGTCCAAAGGCAGATAATACGGGGCCGCCCTGACGGGCGGCCCCGTATCTTCCGTGTACTGTTAGACGGGCCGGCTTACTTCAGCCGCTCCGAGATGACCTGAGCCGCGTCGTCGCAAAGTCCGCTTCTCTCCGCTTCCGCCTCTGCGGCGAAAGCTGCGCGCGCTCCCCTGCTCCTCCTTTCCGGAGCAACCCCGCTGTGCTGGGCTTTGCTCCGGTTTACGCCGAAAGCGGGTGGGCGGCCTGGCTCGTCGGGCGTCTCGTTATTTCAGCCGCTCCGAGATGACCTGGGCCACCTTTACGCCCGAGGCCCCGGCCTGGGCCAGGCCGCGGGTGATGCCGGCGCCGTCGCCGATAGCGAAGAAGTTGGGCAGGGCCGTCTCCAGCTCAGGGGAGAGCGCCAGGCGGGAAGAGTAGAACTTGACCTCCGCGCCGTAGAGCAGGGTATCATAGTTGGCGGTGCCGGGGGCCAGCTTGTCCAGCTGGTAGATCATCTCAATGATGTCGTCCAGCTGCCGCTTGGGCAGGGCCAGGGACAGGTCGCCGGGGGTGGCGGCAGTCAGGGTGGGCCGGACAAAGGACTTGCTCAGCCGGTGCTCGTTGGTGCGGATGCCGCCCACCAGGTCGCCAAACCGCTGGACCAGCACGCCGCCGGCCAGCATGTTGCTCAGAGAGGCGATGTGCTTGCCGTACCGGTAGGGCTCGTTGAAGGGCTGGGTGAACCGGTTGGACACCAGCAGGGCAAAGTTGGTGTTCTCACTGCGGAGAGCGGGATCAGAGTAGGAGTGGCCGTTGACGGTATTGATGCCCTCCACGTTCTCGGCCACCACATGGCCGTAGGGGTTCATGCAGAAGGTGCGGACCTGATCGCCGTACTGCTTGGTGCGGTAAACCAGCTTGGACTCGTACACCACGTCGGTGATGTGCTCAAAGACCTTGGCGGGCAGCTCCACCCGGACGCCGATATCTACCTGGTTGTTGATGAGCTCAATGCCCATATCCTTGCACTGGTTGGCAAACCACTCCGCGCCGGACCGGCCGGGCGCGGCGACAAAGTAAGTGCAGTCTATCGTGTCGCCATTGTCAGTGGTCAGGCGGTAGCCCTCGTCCCCCAGGCGCTCAATCTTGGTTACCGCAGTGTGGAAGCGGAACTCCACCCCCTCCTTCACAGTCTCGTAGATGCTCTGGAGAATTTTCAGGTTGTTCTCGGTGCCCAGGTGTTTGCACCGGGCCTGGAGCAGATGGAGGTCATACTCCAGAGCCTTCTTCTCCAGGGCGCGGGCCTCAGGGGTGGAGGTGGAGTAGACCTCTGTGGTGGCGCCGTGCTTGACATTGATGGAGTCCACGTAGTCGATGAGGTCCATGACCTCCTTGGCGTCCATAAAGTCGGTAAGCCAGCCGCCGAAGGCGGTGGTAAAATTATACTTGCCGTCGGAGAAGGCACCCGCGCCGCCAAAGCCGCACATGGTGTCACAGATTTTGCAGTGGATGCACTCCTTCACCTTGCCCGCCACGATGGGGCAGCTGCGGCTGTAAATGTCGGCGCCCTGGTCCAGGGCTACTACCTTGAGGCCGGGGTTCCTGAGCATCAGCTCATAGCCGGCGTAAATGCCGGCCTCGCCGCAGCCCAGAATGGCAACGTCATAGCGCGAATTCATGTGCATCGTTCCTTTTTTGTCAAAAATGCGGGCCATAAAGACCCATGTTAATTATAACATATAAAGTCAAGATCAGTCTACCGCATTCTGTCTTTCTTAATTCAAAAGCTCCCGCAAAACAGCCGGAAGCAGCCGTTTTGCGGGAGCTTGTCCTGGAATTCCTGCCAGCACATGCGCCTATTATGCGCCTTCAATACAGGGCGTATATCCTGCGGCTTCCAGCATGGCCGCCACTTCGTCCACGCTGAAGCCCCGGTTCTTTTCTGTCTGGCGGTTGTTGTCCCTGGGGTTGACGCCAATCTCAGCATACAACTGGTTGACGCCGCCCAGCATGGCGATTGTCAGCGGCTCATGGACATTCATGGACACTCTGGGCATGGTCACCAGCCTGGTAACCGCCACAATTTTGGTGTACTCAAAGTCATCTATTACGCCGTTGTCCTGGAAGGGCGTGCCCTCCACGTTCACCCGGCGCATGGCGGCCATGACCTCCACGTGGTATCTGCGGGCCCGCATCATCTCCCGTACCATCTCTTCATAGGTATGCTCCGGCCCCAGGGGCTCCAGACAGTAGTACAGCCGCAGCCCTGCCTGAGCAATGGCGTCCAGGGTGCGCTCCCGGGCCTCCGGCTTCAGCCCGGTATCCACGCCCTCCCCAAGGCGGACAATGTGATACGCCCCTGTGAAGCCCGCCTCCTTCAGCCGCAGCGCATAATTCAGGTCAAAATCCCCCGTATTGGCCACCAGCGCAATGGCCGCCGGAATCCGCTCCCGCACAGCCCGACCCACACGGAGAAATTCCTCCGGGTCGTACTCCGCAGTAGTCATGAGAAACAGAGCTGTCACCCGTTTAAAATCTATTTTATCCACAATGGACAGAACTTCCTCCAGGGATTTGCGCTCCGGCCTGATACTGCCGCAGTTGCACTGGGCCAAAGAGCAAAACAGGCAATTGCCTCTGCAGGGGGCCACATCCAAGCCGATCTGCGCAAAAATATAGCCCCGCCCATTATAGGCCTTTCTGGAAAACCGCCCTGCCATATCCAGAAGCTGATAGTACTCCTCTGACAGATTCTGAATGCTGAGCATCTGAATTGCGTCTTCCTCTGTTAACGGCTCCCCATGCTCCAGCCGTTCAAACGCTTCCTTTAACATAGGCTCACCTCATCTGTTCTGTATTTGCCCGGCGTGCGTGCTCTGTATTTATCTTATCGAAATCCGCCCCTCTTTCCTAGGAAAAAAGCCATAATTTTTGGAAATGTTTTGTCCCCTGAGGCCGGAGTTTCTGCGCGCCGTCTGACAGCGGGCACAAATACCGGCCCCGCCTCAGCCCGGGATGACCGCGTCACAGCGCGAATTCATGTACAGCATTCCGCTTTGTCTGAGATATGGCTATAAAAGCTCAATAAACCAGGTCATGTGCGGACAAGTCCGGTCTGTCAAAAACTTTTTTGGGCAGCTTCTCCCCGGCTTTCAGTTTGGAACTCAGCTGTAAACATCACAAAATTTTACCAAGAAAACATGTTCTTTTACTACCCCGCCGCCATCCGCCGGGCTAGAATGATAGGGAAAGAACCGCCGGAGGTGGTTCCGGGCTCTCCCCAAGCCCAATTCTGTCTGTGGAGGTCTTACAATGGTTTCCTTTTCCGGTCACTATCCCGAGATGATTGCGCTGTGTCTGGACACCTTTGACCGTGGCGGGCCGGTGGCGCCGCTGGACATGATGGAGGCTATGATGTCGCTGCCCGGCGTGGAGATGCACACCCCGGAGCACCATTTCATGGTGCCCGCCGCCCTGCTCACTGCCGCCCACAGCGTGTCAGGCCGGGACCGGGCCGCTCTGGAACGCTCTCTACACGCCGCCCTGAGCCGGTCCAAGCGGGTGCCTGGCGGCAGCTGCGGCGACTGCGGCTGCTGCGGCGCGGCAGTAGGTGCGGGCATCTTTGCGGCGCTGTGGCTGAAAACCAACCCCAAGAGCACCGTCCACTGGGCCGATGCCAACCGCTTTACTTCCCGGTGCCTGGAACACATTGCCACGGTGGACGGCCCTCGCTGCTGCAAGCGGGTCTCCTACCTGGCCATTGAGGCGGCGGTCCCCCTGGCCAGGGACATGCTGGGGCTTGATCTGGGGAAAACGCCCCGGGCTGCCTGTACCCGCTTTGCCAAGAACGCCGAGTGCCTTCACACCGCCTGTCCCTATTTTCCGGTGAAAAAGGGCTAAGCGGTCAAACTTGAAAATCAGGAGGATTGCTGCTATGAAACGGATTCTATCTCTTACTCTCTCTCTGCTTCTGACCCTGTCCCTGACCGCCTGCGCCCAGCAGGAGGGCGCACCCCAGTCCTCTCCGTCCGCTTCCTCCGGCTCCGCGCCCCAGGAGAGCCAGGCAACCTCCTCCGATTCTCCCCTTGGAGATCTGTCCGCGACCTACGATCTGTCCGTGGGCCAGATGGGCACCGGCATTAAAGCCGCCATGGTGGTGCTGGCTCACGAGATGGGCTACTATGAGGAGGAGGGCCTCAACGTGGAGCTGACCCAAATCTCCAACCTGAACGACGGCCTGACCGCTATCACCCTGGGCAAGCTGGACGTGCTGCCCTTTGGCGTGATTCCCACCTGCACCTTTATCGCCCAGGGAGCGGACCTGACTGTCATCGGCGGCACCATCGCCGAGGGCAGCGCCTGCGTGGCCCTGCCGGAACGGGAGGAAGAGTTTCACAACCTCCAGAACTTCGCCGGCAAGACGGTAGCCTGCGTCCGGGCCGAAACCGGCCACATGATGATGAAGGACCAGATGCGGCAGGCTGGAGTGGACATGAGTACGGTCAGCTTCGTGGAGCTGGACGGGTTTCAGTCCGTGGTGGAGGCGGTGCTGAAGGGCACGGCCGACGTGGGCTTTGTCAACAGCGGCTTTGAGCAGAACGCCGTCACCCAGGGTCTGGTGGTGCCCTTCTTTGTGGGGGAGTACACCCCCGACAATGTGTGCTGCCGCCAGACCACCTCCGGCGCGGTCATCAAGGAAAAGCGGCCCGCCCTGGTCCGCTTTGAGGTAGCCAACCTGCGGGCCATGAAGCTGATGTACGACGACCCGGAGACCACCATTGCCGCCCTGGCCGCCTTCTCCGGTCAGAGCGAGGACTATGTGAAGTACTGTATCTACGACGGCTGCATGAAAATCTCCATGGACCCGGCCAAAAACCGGGTGGTGGAGTTCTTCGACGTGATGAAGGCCAACGGGGACATTCCCGCCGGCACAGAGAACACCATGGCTGACCATGTGGACGCCTCCATCTATCTGGACGCCCTGAACATTGTGCTGGAGCGGTACCCCGACGACGTCCACTTCCAGGAGATGCTGGAGGCGTACGACGCCAGCAACCTGTGAGCCTGTCATCTCCCGCAAAGGAGGCCTTTTCATGCCTGATATCTCCCTGCGCGATGTGTCCTTTTCCTACCCCGGCGGCCCCCGCGTGCTGGACCAGGTGTCCCTTGAGGTGGAGGACGGCACCTTTTTGGCCGTAGTAGGCCCCTCCGGCTGCGGCAAGTCCACCCTGCTGCGGCTCATCTCCGGCCTCTCTCTGCCGGAGGAGGGAACGGTCTCCATCGGCGGCGCGCCGGTGACTGGCCCCGCCCCAGGGCGATCCATTGTGTTTCAGCAGGGCGGGCTGTTCCCCTGGCTCACCGCCCGCGGAAACGTGGCCTTTGCCCTGCGGAAGGCCAAGCCCGGCCTGTCCCGTGCCCAGGCGGCGGAGCAGGCCGAAGCCGCCCTGGTCCGGGTGGGACTGAAGGACGCCCTGTCCCGCTATCCCGGGGAGCTGTCCGGCGGCATGGCCCAGCGGGTGGCCATTGCCCGGGCCCTGTCGGTGGGCGGGCAGGTGCTGCTGCTGGACGAGCCCTTCGGCGCCCTGGACCCCAGGAACCGGCAGGCCCTCCAGCAGCTGCTGCTGGAGCTGTGGCAGGCAGAGGGGAGCACGGTAGTTATGGTCACCCACGATATTGACGAGGCCATCCTTCTCTCCGACCGCATCGCCTTTTTCCGCCCCGGGGGCGTGCGGCTCATTCTGCCCGTCCGGGCGTCCCGTCCCCGGGACCCGGCGGAGTTCCTCACCTCGGCCGACTGCTGCGCCACCCGCAAGCGGCTCATCGGCCTGTTCTACCAGTACGGAGAGGCGGTGGGTGAGACGCTGTGAAAACGCCTGCGGAAAAATCCCGGCCCATTGTGCTGGTCCATCTGCTCTTTGCGCTGCTGGTGGTCCAGGTGGCCCTGCCGGGCAAAAACGAGACTGCCTCCCCCGTCCTGTTCCTGTGCGCCGCCGTCCTGGTGGAGGCGGCCTGCCTGTGGCACATTGTCCGGAAGAAAAACGCCCGGGCTGCCGGGGACATCGGCGCCGCTCTGTTTCTGCTGTTCAATATCTGGGAGCTGTGGGCCACCGTGCTGGGCAGGGCCCACCCCATTCTGGTGCCCACTCCAGAGGCGGTGTTCCAGGTCTTTGCCGGCCAGTGGCCCCTCATGCTCCGGGGGATTGGGTCCTCCCTGTCCCTGCTGGCCATCGGCTTTGGCATCGCCCTCCCTCTGGGCGCCCTGCTGGGCATGCTGGCAGGGTGGAGCCCCAAGCTGCGGGGCTTCCTGGTGCCCATCGCCCGGGTGCTCGCCCCTGTGCCCGCCATTATCTACGCCCCTTACCTCATCGCCCTGATGCCCTCTTTCCGCTCGGCCTCCGCTCTGGTCATCATTCTGGGCATCTTCTGGCCTACTTTTCTCCAGACCGTGGGCCGCACCGTGGGGCTGGACCCCCACATTCTGGACAGCGCCCGGGTGCTCTGCCTGTCCGACCGGGAGATGGTGTTCCAGATTTTCCTGCCCGCCCTGCTGCCCGGTCTCATCTCCGGTCTGCGGGTGAACCTGTCCACCTCCTTCATGCTCCTCACCCTGGCAGAGATGATGGGTGCCACCAGCGGCCTGGGGTACTTTATCAAAAACTTTGCAGACTACGCCAACTACACCAACGTTATCGCCGGCATTCTTTTAGTGGCCCTGGTGGTCACCGCCCTCAACGGCCTGGTCACCATACTGGAGCGGAAGGCGGTCCGCTGGAGCTGACATTTTTTCTCTTGTCCTTCATCGTATGATTTGACCAAAAACAGGTGATTTCTACTAGAACTCCTTGCCCAGGCTGCCCTAAACTATAAAGTAGGAAAGCACCCATCACTGGAGAAAAGGAGAATTGCCATGCTGCCCAAGGAGATACTGTTCAAGACCCTTCGTCACGAGCCCACCGATCAGGTTGCCTGGGTTCCCTTTGCCGGTGTCCACGCCGGAAAACTCACCGGCTACGACGCCACCGAGGTCCTCACCGACGCCGACAAGCTCTTCGAGTCCCTCATGGAAGTCAACCGGCTCTATAAGCCCCACGGCCAGCCGGTGGTGTTTGACCTGCAGCTGGAGGCCGAATGCCTGGGCTGCGACCTCCGCTGGGCCAAGGACGGCCCTCCCTCCGTGGCCTCCCACCCTCTGGCGGACGACATGACCGTCCCCTGTGAGTGCACCATCCCCACCCCCGAGGACGGCCGACTGCCCCTGGTGCTGGACGTGATGCGCCGGATGAAGGCCGCTGTGGGCGACACCACCGCTCTCTACGGTCTGATCTGCGGCCCCTTCACCCTTGCCTCCCACCTGCGGGGCAACGATATCTTCATGGATATGTTCGACGATGAGGACTATGTCCACGACCTGCTGGGCTACTGCGCCAAGGTGGCCATGAAGATGAGCGACTACATGGTGGATGCCGGCATGGACGTCATCGCCGTGGTGGACCCCCTTATCTCCCAGATCTCCGCCGCCCACTTTGAGGAGTTTATGGCCGAGCCCTTCACCCAGGTGTTTGACCACATCCGCTCTCTGGGTGTGTTCTCCTCTTTCTTTGTCTGCGGCGACGCCACCCGCAATATCGAGGTCATGTGCAAGACCGGCCCCGACTCCATCTCGGTGGACGAGAACGTGGACCTGAAGGCGGCCAAGGCCGTCACCGACAAGTACAACGTCTGCATCGGCGGCAATATCCCCCTGACCACCGTTATGCTCCACGGCACCCAGCAGGACAACATGAAGTGGGTCGTGGACATGCTGGACTCCATTGAGGACAAGCGGAACCTGATCGTGGCTCCCGGCTGCGACATGCCCTATGACGTGCCGGTAGAAAACGGCATCGGCGTGGCCCAGGCTGTGCTCCACACCGACGAGGTCCGCGAGATGGTGAAGAACTACGTCGCCCAGGAGGAAGACATCGACGTGGAGCTGCCCGACTACGGCGCCCTCACCCGTCCCTTTGTAGAGGTCTTTACCCTGGACCCCGCCACCTGCGCCGCCTGCACCTACATGGCCAGCGCAGTGGATGAGGTCAAGCCCGAGTACCAGGACCGGGTAGACTTCGCCCTGTACAAGTACACCATCAAGGAGGACATCGCCCGCTGCAAGAAGATGGGAGTCACCAACCTGCCCTCCATCTACATCAACGGCCAGCTGAAATTCAAGTCCATCATCCCCAGCCGTGAGGAGCTCACCGCCGCGCTGGATGAGGCCATCGCCGCGCTGAAATAACAAAACTCCGGCCGGGCGGTCCCCATGGTCCGCCCGGCCGCTTTCCGACAGGCCAGTCCTGTCCCCAGCCGTTCTGAAAGAGGTGTTCTGTTTGACCCGACTCTACCTGGTCACCGGCTTTCTCGGCGCCGGCAAGACTACCTTTCTGAAAAATCTGGTCCGCTGCTTTCCCGGCCAGCGGGTGGCCCTGATCATCAACGAATTCGGCCGGGAGGGGGTGGACGGCGCTCTGCTGTCCGACCTGGGCGTAACTCTGTCGGAGATTGACAACGGCTCCATCTTCTGTGCCTGCCGGCTGGAGCAGTTTGAGGATACCCTCCAGGGCACCCTGGAGCAGGAGCCGGACGTAATTCTGGTGGAGGCCTCCGGCCTGTCCGACCCCACCAGTGTGGGCAGGATTCTGGGCCAGCGGGAGAAGTTTGCCAACCTGTACTACGCCGGCGCCATCTGTCTGGTGGACGCGGCCCGGTTCCACAAGGTATACGCCACCGCCCGGGTGTGCAAGCTCCAGCTGGCCGTGGCCGACCTGATTCTCATCAACAAGACCGACCTGGCCACCACGGCTCAGATTGCCCGCATCCGGGAGGAGGTGGAGGCTCAGCGCCCCGGCCGCCCGGTGTACGAGACCTCCTTCGGCGCGCTGGACCCGGCCTGGCTCTTCTCCATGTCTCCCTCGGGTCCCGGCAGCCCCAGCGGGATCCACACCAGGGATATCACCCTCCAGAAACTGACTCTCTCCGTGGGGCGGGGCTTTACCCCCGCTTCTCTGGAGAAGTTTCTGGCCATGTTCGCTGAGGACACCTATCGGATCAAGGGCTTTGTCCCCCTGTCCGGCCAGATATATCTGGCCGACTGCGTGGGCCCCCTGGTGCGGCTGGAGCCCTGGCAGGGGGACGCCGTCAACCCCGGAAGGCTGACCGTCCTTTTCGGCAACGGCCTGCCCGCCCGCAAGAGCATTGAAACCGCCATTTCGTGGTATCCCGAGTGCGAGGTAACGGTGGAATAACCGACGTATACGGACAGAAGGCCCGGCGCTGATGCGCCGGGCCTTCTGCTGTTCTATTCGCTCATCTGCTCCAGCTCCACACCGGTGTAGTACCACTTGATAATTTCCTCATAGCGCTTGCCCGCCTTGGCCATGGCATTGGCGCCGTACTGGCTCATGCCCACCCCGTGGCCGTAGCCGGTGACGGAGAAGGTCACCGCTGTGCTGTCCGCCTGGACGGTAAACACGGTGGAGCGCAGATTAAAGAGGGCGCGCAGGGTGGCGCCCGTCACCTCCTCGCCTCCTACCGGGATGGCGACCACACCGCCGTTGGAGCCCAGCACCGGCGTGCCGAACCAGCCGGATGGGTCTCCGCTCAGGTCTGCGCCAGGCGCCTGGGAGAGCAGGGCTGTCCGGAACTCCTCCAAGGGCACCGCCACGGTGCTGTGATAGTTGGGCACCTCCTCCCCCTCAGGACTCTCCACGCCGGTGAGGTAGGGCACATCATTGCCCCACACCTCCACCGCGTCCGCCGTCCGTCCGGCGGCAGAGGAGAAGAACACCGCCTGGATAGGCTGCCCGCCGTAGGTCGCAATGACGCCGTCTGTGTCCGCCACAGCGGCGGAGATCTTCTCCTCATAGTCCGCCGCCGACTCCCCCCAGTTGTCCTCCGCCTCCTGGGGGGTGATGTAGGCCTGGCAGCAGTTGATGTCCGTGCATACATCCGCGTCTGGGTGGTTGGACTCTCCCGCCGCCATTTTAGCCGCCGCATAGGTCCGGGCTGCCACCGCCTGGGCCTTCAGGGCCTCCGGCTCAAAGGAGGCTGGCATCTCCGCCGCCACCACCCGCCACAGGTAGTCGGCCATGGTCATCTCAGTCACCGTGCCGTCGGGCAGCTTCACCCGCAGCGCGGCGGTCTCATCCGCCCCTGTTTCCTCTGCCGGTGGCGGAGACACCACCGTTCGGTCCAGAGGCAGGGTGCCGGTGGGCTCCGGCGTATCCACCGCCTCCCCCTTTCCCCCCAGAAAAAGCAGGGGCATTAGAAACAAGAGGGCCAGCAGCCCCAGCCCTGCCGCCGCCGCCTTTCTCACGCCGCTCTCCTCTCTGCTGTGCACCGCTCTCACCTTCCGCCCCAATCCCCCGCCGTTGACTTGATTTGAAATCCGTAGTAAAATGGGATATTCAAATAAACGCAAGGGAGGAGTCCTCATGCAGTCTGCCCACACGGACGGCTCCATGGATTTTATTAAAAGTCTATGCAGCGAGTTTGAGAAACATAACCGCATTGACCCGGCTTACTACGAAATGTGGGATGTAAAGCGGGGCCTGCGCAACGCCGACGGCACCGGCGTTCTGGCTGGCATCACTCAGATCGGCAACGTGCTGGGCTACTACGTGCAGGACGGCGAGCGTTTTCCCATGGAGGGCAGGCTCATCTACCGGGGCATTGACCTCAATGACCTGGTAAACGGCTTTATGAGCGAAAACCGCTTTGGCTTTGAGGAGACCGCCTATCTGCTGCTCTTCGGCGCCCTGCCCACCCGGGAACAGCTGAAACTGTTTCAGCGTGCCCTGTCAGTCCACCAGCCCCTGCCCGATATGTTCACAGAGGATATGATCCTCCGGGCTCCCAGCCCCGACGTGATGAACAAACTGGCCCGCTCGGTGCTCTCCCTCTACTCCTACGATGACGCCCCTGAGGACCGCTCCCTGGAGAGCGAGCTGGGCAAGTCCATCGCCCTCATTGCCCGGCTGCCCACCATCGCCGCCCACGCCTACGCCGCCAAGCGGCATTACTATGACAACGAGAGCCTCTACCTCCACCGGCCCCAGGAGGGACTGGGCGTGGCGGAGAACTTTCTCTACTCCGTCCGGCACGACAATCAGTTCACGGAGGAGGAGGCCCGGCTGCTGGACCTGTGCCTGGTGCTCCACGCTGAACACGGCGGCGGCAACAACTCCGCCTTTGCCTGCCGGGTGCTGTCCTCCTCGGGCACCGACATCTACTCCGCCATTGCCGCCGCCATCGGTTCCCTGAAGGGCCCCCGCCACGGCGGCGCCAACAAGAAGGTCATGGAGATGTTTGGGTATATTGAGGACGGCGTAAAGGACTGGCAGGACGAGGACGAGATCCGGAACTATCTCAGCCGGATTCTCCGCAAGGAGGCGGGGGACGGCTCCGGTCTCATCTACGGCATGGGCCACGCCATCTACACTCTGTCCGACCCCCGGGCCGTGCTGCTGAAGAAGTTCGCCAAGTCCCTGGCCGCCAAGAAGGGCATGCTGGAGGAGTTCGAGCTTTACGAGGCGGTGGAGCGTCTCACCCCTGAGGTGCTGTCCGCCTCCGGCCAGCGGAAGGTGGTGTGCGCCAACGTGGATCTGTACTCCGGCCTGGTGTATAAGATGATGGGCATCCCCCAGGAGCTCTACACCCCCCTGTTCGCCGTGGCCCGTGTGGTGGGCTGGTGCGCCCACCGCATCGAGGAGGTCTATAACCCCGGCAACAAGATCATCCGCCCGGCCTACAAGGCCGTGGCTCCTGCCCGGCCCTTTATCCCTCTGGACCAGCGGGGCTGACCTGCAGATAATAAAATGCGGTACCACAGGAATAGTGGTACCGCATTTTTTATGGATTACTCCATGAACCAGTAGATTTTCTCCGGGCATACCGTCATCCCCGCCTTCTGCTGGAGGGCCAGGGAGGCGGCGTTGTGTTCCGCCACCTGGCCGTAGGCATACCGCCCCTCCGCCAGCGCGGAGCGGATAGCGGCCAGCTGAAGCACCAGACCGTACCCTCTGCGGCGGTATGGAGGCAGCACCTCCAGCATGCCCAGGCTGCCCTCGTCGTGAACGCCGATGAATCCAGCCAGCGCCCCTCCGTCAAAGATGCCCAGCATCCCCCGGCCGATGGCACCTCGAATATAGTCCACATCCCCAAAGGTCTGACAGTAGGCCTCCGCCACCGTCTCCGCCCACTGGGGACCCAGCCGCCGCAGCGCTCCCTGAAAGGGCGGCAGCTCAGGCGGTTCGGGCTTTGTCCAGACCGACTGGAAGAAGGCGCTTCCCTTCAGTCCCAGCCGGTTCTCCACGGCGTCCAGATACCAGTCCTCGTGGCAGGCAGCCAGCCTGGCCTCCCGTGGAATCAGGGACAGCGCCCGGTTCAGGTCCTCCTCACTCTGGGCGCTGAGGAACCAGGCGCCGCTCACCCTGTCCCAGAGCAGCACTCCCTCGTCCCCGGCATAGCGCACCGCGCCGCCGTCCCGGCGGAGCAGCTCCAGCATATCCACGCAGCGCAGCCCCTGCCGGGCCAGATAGTCCGCCGCCATTTCAAATTCTCCCATATCTGTGCTCCTTATGTATGCTCCTCCCCCTGTACGGGCAGGCTGATGACAAAACTGGTGTGCTTTCCTGTGCTCTCAGCCCGGATGGTGCCGCCGTGGAGCTCCACAATCTCCTTGGCAATGGCCAGGCCCAGCCCGGCGCCGCCGGTGCGGGTGGAGCGGGCGGCGTCCAGCCGGTAAAACTTTTCAAAGATCCGGGCCAGCTCCCTCTCGGGGATCTCCAGGCCCTCGTTGCTGATGACCACCTCCACCAGCCCGCTGTTTCTCCGGGCGGTGATGCCCACGGTGCCGCCTGGGGTGGAGTAGCTCACCGCGTTGCGCAGAACGTTGTCGAAGACCCGAGCCAGCTTGTCCGGGTCGCCGGACACAGTCAGCCTGGGCTCCAGCTGCGCATCACACCTCAGTTTCTTCTCGACAAAGAGCGGGTAGAACTCGTCGGCCAGCTGCTCCAGCAGCATGGTCAGCTGAACGGTCTCGCCGCTGTCCGCCCCGCCCTCCAGGTCCATGCGGGTGATGTCGAAGAACTCTCCCAGCAGCTCCTCCAGCCGCTCGGCCTTGTCCAGGGCGATGCCGGTGTACTTGGCCCGCTGCTCCGGCTCCATCTCCGGCCGGTCCCGCAGGAGGGTGAGGTAGCCCACCACAGAGGTGAGAGGGGTCTTCAAATCGTGGGCCAGGAAGGCCACCAGGTCCCGCTTCCGCTCTTCGCTCTCCCTGGCCTCCGCCTCCCGGCTGCGGAGCTGGCGCTGGATAGCCCGCAAATCTTCCTCTACTGGGGAGAGCTCCCGGGGCAGCCGGATCTCTTCTCCACTGTCGCTGACCAGACGGCGGGTAGCCCGGCCGATCTGGTCCAGCCACTTGGTAAACCGGCCCATGGCCAGGTAGAAGGCGGCCAGCATCAGCACCAACATGGCGCAGTTGAGGATAATGGGCTTATTGTTGCGGATAATCTGCTGGTAAAGCTCCAGGGCCTCCTCCTGGCTGTGTCCAAACATCTGCCGGGCCACCCACACAAAGCCCCTGGCAAACGGGTCCTGGAGCAGGCCGTCCACCACTACCTCCAGCAGGAACAGCCCCACCGCCGCGGCTGCGGCCGCCCCCAGCACCACCAGCAGGAGCATCTTCAGTTTGAGCCTGGTATACTTTTTGCCCATTCTCTCCTCCTGTTTTCTGTCCCTGCTGTTAGTTTTCCACATTTTCCACCAGTTTTCCACAGCTGTTTCCGCTGAAATCCCGGTCGAACCAGCTGTCCAGCGGCCCCTCTCCTGCGGCGGCCCGAAACAGGGCGCCGATTTTCTCCACGGCTGTGGGCACCGCCTGCGCCACCAGTCGGTCCAGAACTGTGCTGCTTACGGCGCACTCCCCCGCCGGCCGCCGGCTGAGCACCGCGCCTTGGAAGTCGGGCTTCTTGGGCGTATGCCGGGACAGGGCGTCTATGGCCCGGCCCAACCCAGCCCTGGCGGCTACGGTCTGGAGGCGGCACACCCGCCGGTAGGCCTCCAGGCTCTCCCGAAACTGTTTCGCCGTTACGCCGGGGTAGATGAGGGCCATGGTCTCCGTCTCCGCGCCGGAAAGCTTGTGCCGGGGCAGCGGAGTCTGCCGGAGGGGGTCGATGCCGGCGCGCTCCATGAGCAGGCGGTCGTACTCCCCCTCCATCCGCAGATGGCTGGTCTGTCCGCCCGCCGCCCGGGCCTCTATGTAGCCGTGACAGCCGCTGTCCAGAGCGAAATGGCAGAGAAAGCCGGCGGCGTACCCGGCGCCGCCGGGCCGGTCCTCCGAGATGATGCGGGCCAGCCGCCGGAACACCGGCAGGGCGGACACCTTGTGCATCCGCAGCCCCACCTGCCGCACCGGATTGTTGTGGAGCAGGTGGTAGAAAAAGAGTGGATCGGGGCCGTAGCAGCCCACATCAAAATCCTCCCGCTGAGGTTGGATTCGGGTGCGGATCGGCTCCGGCAGTTCGGCAAGCACCCGCTCGCCGAATTGAAGATGGGTAAAATAATTGGGCATATGTCTCACCTGAGTTTCTGCTGTGCAATGGATTATGCCCATAAAATCATGCCGCTCAGGCTGTTTTATGGGCTTGTAAAGGACTCGCCGCTCAGGCAAACCGCTTTCCGGTCTGCCCGGCAGACACTATTTTATCACAAAATGCCCCAAACGAAAGGACAATTTTCCTCCGGTTTCGCACCCAGCAGCAGGAGCACCCCGGCGGCGGCCAGAAAGGTCATGGGGTCCTCCCCCGGCGGAAAGGGCGTCACAAACTCCTGCCGCTCCACCACGTGTCCGGCCAGGGTAACGATCTCCCGCTGGAGGGCCAGACAGATTTTGTCCCCCTCCAGGCTGGAGAGGGTAAGCGTATCCCTGGGGGACGTGCCATAGCTGACGGCGCTGCGGCAGCGCATTCCCCGCGCCAGAGGGCCCGCCGCTCCGGGGAGCAGGAGCACGCCGCACTCCGCCGAGCGCACCCCGGCCCAGCCGTCTGAGTCCGGACCAATGCACAGCAGGTCCACCGGTTCCCCGGCAAACTCCGCCGGATGCCGGCCGGACACCAGCTGAACCTCCTCCATCCGCCGCCCCAGAGCGCGGACTACCGCACCGGACACGCTTTCCTTCTTCTCCCAGATTCCCACCCTTGTCACAGCGCAACACCTCAGGGAGAGTTTATGGAGTTTTCTTCGTCTTATACCCCCCGCAGCCCTTGACTTTTCAAGGGTTTGTGCATAAAATGGTGTTCGATACTTTGACACGCAAATACATCTGTAAAGGATTGAAGACCGATATGGCACAGGATAAAAAGCAGGTGGAACAGATCACCGACATGGAGGTGGACTTCGCCCAGTGGTACACCGACGTGTGCAAGAAGGCGGAGCTTATCGACTACTCCTCCATCAAGGGCATGTTCATCTACCGTCCCTACGGCTACGCCATCTGGGAGAACATTCAGAAGGAGCTGGACGCCAAGTTCAAGGCCACCGGCCATGAGAACGTGTACCTGCCCACCCTCATCCCCGAGAGCCTGCTCCAGAAGGAGAAGGACCACGTGGAGGGCTTTGCCCCCGAGTGCGCCTGGGTGACCATGGGCGGCAGCGAGAAGCTGGAGGAGCGCTACTGCATCCGTCCCACCAGCGAGACCCTGTTCTGCGAGCACTACAAGAACATCATCCACTCCTGGCGGGACCTGCCCAAGCTGTACAACCAGTGGTGCTCCGTGCTGCGGTGGGAGAAGACCTCCCGTCCCTTCCTGCGCCACCGCGAGTTCCTCTGGCAGGAGGGCCACACCATGCACGCCACTGAGGAAGAGGCCCGGGAGGAGACCCGGCAGATGCTCAACATCTACGCCGACTTCCTGGAGAACGTGCTGGCCATGCCCGTGGTCAAGGGCCGCAAGACCGACAAGGAGAAGTTCAACGGCGCCGAGGAGACCTACACCGTGGAGTGCATGATGCACGACCGGAAGGCCCTCCAGGCGGGCACCAGCCACTACTTCGGCGACGGCTTCGCCCGGGCCTTTGACATCACCTTCACCGGCAAGGACAACCAGCTCCACCACCCCCACCAGACCTCCTGGGGCGTGTCCACCCGCATGATCGGCGGCATCATCATGACCCACGGCGACAACAACGGCCTGGTGCTGCCCCCCCGCATCGCCCCCATCCAGGTCATCATCATCCCC
>NZ_CALXGI010000037.1 GCF_944387805.1 uncultured Pseudoflavonifractor sp.
CTTTAGGGGTATTGTCTGTATTATGCCCTTATAGGGCTTAATCAAGCCTCCGGCTTAGCCGGAGGTTGTGACTATTTTCCGGTTTTCAGATGCTGCATCAGAATAGCGGCGATATTGGTACAGGAGGCCTGTATGGTCACCGCGCCGATGTCCTGGGCGACGCCGGGCATGCCGTATACCACGCAGGACTCCTTATCCTGACCGATGGTGTAGGCCCCGGCCTTGCGCATCTCCAGAAGGCCGCTGGCGCCGTCCCGGCCCATACCGGTCATGATGATGCCTACCATATGGCATTTGACCTGGGCGGCCATGGAGTGAAACAGCGCGTCCACAGAGGGCCGGTGTCCGCTGACCTTATCTCCGGGCTGGCAGGCAAGGGTGTACCGGCTGCCCATGCGCACCACCCGGGCCTGAAGATCGGCGGGGGCCACCAGAGCCAGCCCCCGGCGGATCTCGTCCCCATTTTTGGCCTCCCGCACCTCCATGGCACACAGCTTGTTCAGCCGCTGGGCATACATGGCGGTAAAACCCTTGGGCATATGCTGGACAATAACCATGCCGGGAATATCGGCGGGCAGGCGCTTCATGACCTCCAGCGTGGCCTCCGTGCCGCCGGTGGAGGCGCCCAGGCCGATGATAGTGTGGTCTAAATCTACAATGTTGCTTTGGCCCAGAGCGGAGGGGGGAAGAACGGCCGAGGGATGAGCGGCAGCGGGACGGCGGGGATGTACCTTGGCGCAGGAGGCCACGGTGATTTTCTGAGACAGTGCCCGGAAGAAGGACTGACGGCTTTCGGTGCCGTCTGGCTTGCGGACAAAATCCACCGCGCCTGCGGCAAGAGCGTCAAACACCCGGAGGTTCAGGCTGGACACCAGGATCACCGGCAGCGGGTGAGCCGGAAGAAGCTGAGAGAGAAAGTCGATGCCGTTGGTGCCCGGCATCTCCACATCCAGGGTCATAACGTCGGGCTTGAGGCGGAGAATTTTGGCGTTCGCATCCAGGGCGTTGATAGCATAGCCCACAACCTCAATATTGGGGAAACTGGACAGCCCTTGAATCAGAAAGGTGCGGGCGACTGCGGAGTCGTCCACAACCAGTACCCTGATTTTTCGCTGTAAAGGTGTCATGTAGCATCGGATCCTTTCGATAAGCGGGTAGGGGCGCTGTTTTTGCGGTAGACAGCCGGGGCGACCATGCGGAACAGCGGAGTCTGCCCGAGGGACTCCGAATGGCTGATAAACAGGTAGGCGTTGGGAGCCATAGCGTTGTAGAAGCGCCGGATCAGCGCGTCGCGGGTGCTCTGGTCAAAGTATATCATCACATTCCGGCAGAAAATAACGTCAAATTTCAGCTTGAACTGGATGGGGTCCATGAGATTAAAGGTGCGGAAAATAACGTTGTCCCGGATAGCAGGCGTCACAGTGTACTCCCCGGGGTGAGTCCTGCTGGGGAGAAAGTAGCGCCGTAGCCACGCGTCTGGCATGTCGGCGGGCGGCTGATATACGGCCGCTTTGGCCTTGGCCATGGCCTGCTGAGAGATGTCGGTGGCCAGAATTCTGGTATCCCACTGGCTGGCCTGAGGGCCAAAGTACTCCTTGAGGTAAATAGACAGGGTATAAGGCTCCTCACCGCTGGAGCAGCCGGCGCTCCAGATGGACAGAACCTTGTCCCGGCGGTGCCGCTGCTCCAGTTCAGGCAGAACCGTATTCTGGAAAAAGGTGAAGTGGTCCTTCTCCCGCAGAAAATAGGTGTAGTTGGTGGTCAGCTTATTGAGCACCAATTCCAAGTCCTTGGGGTCCTTGGCAGTAAAGAGATGCTGCAGGAAGGAACTAAAATCCTGGTATCCCTCTTCCTTCAGCGCGTGGGACAAACGGCTGGTGATAAGCTGGCGCTTTTTGCTCAGGTCAATGCCATAGTTGGCATGGATGAACTGTACCAGGCGCTGAAAATCACTGTCAGTGATGGTCAGTCCGTGAAACATCATATCCATCTGTGGTCACCCCGCGTCAGGTATGCTCCAACAGCCGCACGCAGTCGAAAGCCAGCATAGTCTGGCCGTCCTCCAGGGAACACATGCCGCACACAAGGTCCTTGGACCGCTGGGGTGGGACGGGCAGCAGGGCAGAGACATCGATATCCACCATCTTCTGCACCTCGTCCACCAGAATGCCCACCTCCGTCCCGTCGGACTGAAGGATAATCATGCAGTTGTTCTGACAGCTGCCCTGATCCAGCAGGCGCCGGATATCCACAATAGGGATTATCTGGCCACGCAAATTGATGATGCCGCGGATATAGCTGGGCACCAGTGGAAGGGAGGTGATGGTATGGCCTGTGATGATCTCCACCACAGCTTCAGCCGGAACCCCGAACAGCAGCTCATTGGACGAAAACAGCAGATATTTCTCCGCCTGTGCAGCTGCATTTTCCTCTGACGCAGTGTCAAACTGCTCAGGCTGGAATAAAATATCCTCTTGGGTCATTGCTCTCTCTCCTTTTACTGGGCATAGGCGAACAGGTTGGACACGTCCAGGATGATGCTGATATTGCCGTCGCCCAGAATGGTACAGCCTGCGATACCGCTGGCCTTAATATTAAAACGATTGAGGTAGGCGGGCAGCGGTTTGACCACCACCTGCTGCTCCCCCAACAGCTCATCCACGAACAGGCAGTAGGAGTGCTCTCCGGACTCCAGCCAGATGAGAATTCCGTCCTCGATTTCCGTCGCGCCGCCGTCCATCTGGTACAGGTCCCGCATGCGGATAACGGGATAGAAGCTGCCCAAACATTTGAACATCTCTCCGCCGGCAGCATCCCGTACCAGATCGCTGCTGGAGATTTTGAAGGACTGGCGGATATTGTGGATGGGGATGGTGAAAATAGAGCCGCCTACCGACACCTCCATACCGTCCATAATGGCCATGGTCAGAGGAATTTTCAGGGTGGTGGTCATGCCCTGCCCCGGTTCGCTGGTAATGGTGACTGTGCCGCCTATTTCTTCCACGTTCTTTTTTACCACGTCCATACCCACGCCGCGGCCGGAGAATTCTGTCACTTCGGTATTGGTGGAGAAGCCAGGGGCCATGAGAAAGTTGAGAATATCCTTGTGGGAGTACTCCACGTCCGGCTGGGCCAGACCGTTGCGGATGGCCTTGCTGAGCACGGCATCGTAGTTGACGCCCTGTCCGTCATCCCGGATTTCAATGATAACTTCGCTGCCGGTGTGCCGGGCGGAGAGGACGATCTCACCCACCGGGTCCTTGCCAGCGTCGATGCGCTGCTGGACATCCTCCTCGATGCCGTGGTCCATGGAGTTACGTACGATGTGCATGATAGGGTCGCCAATACTGTCCACGATGGTCTTGTCCACTTCGGTGTCCTCGCCCTCCAGGACCAGACGGGCCTGCTTGCCCAGCTTTTTGCACATATCACGCACAATCCGATTCATCTTTTGGAACGTGCCGGACACGGGTACCATGCGCAGGGACATGGACACATCCTGCAGCTCATCGGTCAGCTTCCGCAGCTGCCGGGCGGACTTGGTGAAGGCGTCCAGCTTTAAGCCCTTGAGCTCGGGAGAAGAGGTAACCATGGACTCTGTGATGACAATTTCTCCCACAACTGCAACCAGGTGGTCCAGCTTGTTCAGGCTGACGCTGATAAGGCTCTCCTTATGGTGGGTGGGCCCCTCGGACTTCTGGGGGGCGGAGACTGGCGCTGCCTTAGCGGCAGGGGCCTTGGCGGCGGGAGGCGCGCACTCCGCCGCGGGCTTGGCAGGCGCCTCTGCGGCAGCAGATTCCGCCGGTGCGGGCGCAGGCGCGGGTGCCGGCTGATCCACGGCCTGATAGGAGCGCACAGTGCCGGAGGCGGTGACGGCCTGAATGGCGGCGTCCCGGTCGGCCTGGCTGCGGAAAAAAAGATGAAAGCCGGACTCGATGATTTCGTCCGCCGTGGCGGGGTCGGAGTCCACACCCTGGGGTTCATAAGTAAAGTCAGTCTCGGCACAGATCTCGCGGATGGAGGAGACCAGCATATAGGCTCTCAGGTTCTCCATGCCGCAGCCTTCGTCGAAAAAGACCTGCAGGCCAAAGGGAAAATCGCTGTGGCCGGGAACGGAGGCGGCGCCGGAAGCTGCGCCAGAGGCGTCTGCGGGACCGGCTTGCGGCTGAGCCCGCCCGCCGGAGTTAATTTCATCGATTACTCTATTAATTTTTTGCAGGAGGGTGTCGATATTTTCAGTAAGGGGCTGGTCATTTTCAATGTGTTCCAGCTCCTGCCGGAAAAAGTCGATGGTCTGGAACAGCAAATCAAACAGCTCAGGCCGCAGGCTCTCCGGGACAATATCCATGGTCTTGTCCCGGATAATGGCAAACAGGTCCTCCGCCCGATGGGCGATGGTCATGAGGGAGTTGTACTCCATCATAGCTGAGGAGCCCTTGATGGTGTGCATGATGCGGAAGATGGTATTGATGTCCTCCTGAGAAAAGCTGTCCTGCTGTTCAGCGGCCAGAACAATGCTGTCCAGTTGTTCAAGCAGAGTGTTGGTCTCATATAAAAAGGCTTCTAAAATACTGTCGTTGCCGGCGCTCATAAGTGGCACGCTCCTTCCTTGGCGTTGGACTTCTATTCTATTATCGACCCTGACATGCTGGAAATTAAGAGCAGCAGGTTAAAATATCCGGGGTATGGAACGCGAACTCCGGCGTTTTCCCAGTTCATCGGCGAGAGGTGGAGCATATTATGGCAGAACTGATGGGTGCGGCCAACCGCGTCCCTGGCTATGACAGCGCAAATAACAATCGGACCCAACTTGTTCCGTCCCGGAGCGGCGACCCCCAGGTGCAGAATGTCCCCGACCCGTCCCGGGTGGTGCGGGCGGACGCCAAGACGGAACAACAGACGGCGGACCAGGGACTGGAATCAAACGTCCTCCGCTATGATTCCAATTTACAGACCTTTTTAGAGCAGCTGCGGCAGACTCCGGAGCTATCTCAGATTATGAGTAAGACCATTCTTATGCTCAAGGGCATGGTGTCCGTGCCTGGACTCCAGGAGGGAATTGCGCAGGAGATGGCCCAGCTGCTGGACATGCTGAAACTGGACGAGCAGAGTCTGAGGGAGTTCTTTATGGAGCAGGTCCGCGGGAATAATCGCTTTTCCGGCGCGCTGTTCTCGCTGCTGCGCCAGGCGTACAGCCAGCTGTCCAGCGGACATGCCCGCCAGGCAATTCTGGAATTTGCCCGGCGGTACAGTGATTTCTCTTCCACGGGGCACATTGGGAAGAATATGCTCACTCTGCTCAAGCAAATGGAGGATTATTTGCCCAAAAGCTGGCGTGGCCAGCTGGAGGACATGGCCACCAGGCTGGAGAACGGACTTCAGGCCGGAACGCGGGAGGAAAATTTGGGCCTGCTGCAGCGGGAGGTGGTCCCCTATCTGGGCCGCTATGTGGAGCGGGCCCACGACTTTGGTCCGCTGCGCAGCCTGCTGAATCTGCTGGTGCTGAACATTGCCCGTTATGAGGATGGGGCAGAGGGGCCCCTTCTGGCAGCCTTCCGCCAGTTGGGCAGATATGGCGATTTGCTGAGCGGATTGAACAAGCTGGACGACACGGCGATTTTGAAGCTGCTGAAGGAGAACGATTTTGCCCGCGCCGCGGCCAGCCCCTTTGTTCAGGGAATGGCCAGAGCGGCAGGCCAGGCAATGAAAGGGGAACTGGGCACGGATGCCTGGGAGTCCTTTGCAGAGCTCATCCGCGCGCTGCTGGTGAACGAGAGCGTATATATGCCGCTGCACCACATGATGTTCCCGGTGGAGTGGGACGGAAAGATGATGTATTCCGAGCTTTGGGTGGACCCGGACGCAGAGGACGGACGGCAGGGAGCGGGGCAGAACGGGGAAAAAGTGCAGTTTCTGTTCAAACTGGATGTAGAGTCTCTGGGCGTTGTGGAGGTCACGCTGGCTGCCCGGGAGGATCAGGTGGAGTTGCATATCTACGGGCCGGAGGCGGTCTCCGGCAACAGCGCGATTGTGGCGGAGGATATGAGAGAAATCCTGAGCCGGCATCAGCTGTCTGGAAAGAATATACAGGTATCCAAGCTGGAGACACCGCTGGCGCTGACGCAGGTGTTTCCAAATCTGTTTGAAGGGAAGCAGGGCGTCAATGTCAAAGTCTAATGACTCCGCTGCCAAGCCGGTGAAGCGGGCGGCAGCGCTCCAATACCGTCCGGGGGACGGTGCGCCGGTGATTGTGGCCTCCGGGATGGGCCATCTGGCGGAAAAGATTGTGGAAGTAGCCGCGGACAGCGGCGTACCCGTCTATGAAGATACCTCGCTCGCTACGGTTCTGACCCAGATGGAGCTGAGCCGGGAGATTCCGGAGGAGCTGTATCAGGCGGTAGTGGATATCTACGTCTACTTTCTGAATTTTGATCCGAAAGACCCGGAGAAGTTTCGACGAACCGGGCGGACACAGGCGGAGTAACAGGGAGAGGGTGCGGTAAATGCCTTATAAGTATCTGATTCTGGACAGCCGCGGGAATGCAGTGGCCCATGGGACTACGGAATATACCCCGCGGGGGACCGAATGGCGGATGAATATTGATGACGGCGACGTAGATGAGGTGACAAAGCACACCTTCTTCAGTCTGGTAGGGGACTCTGATGCGGTGCCCGCGCTGGAGGGGAAGCTGGTCCGGCGGGAGGGCAATGTGCTGGTGCTGGAGCCGGTGCGCCCTCTGGAGCAGTCGGTGCGGAAAAATCTGCGCATTCCTGTGCGGTTTGTCAGCTATATTTACCCCAGGTCGGGGAGCTGGCGGGGGCGCGTCCCCATTGTCAGCTATGATCTGAGCTGCGGCGGAATTGCATTCTTCTGCCCGAGACCCTTGGAAAACGGCGAAGTGGTGCAGATTGTCATACCTGTTACCACCCAGCCGCTGCTGGTGGATATGAGGATCCTCCGCCGCCGCACCTCGAAAGAGGGGGAGTCCCTGTACGCTGCGGAGTTTATCTCCCTGCTGCGGGAGGAAGAGAGTATGATACGGGAGGCTGTATTCAGCTTGCAGCTGCAGAAGAACTGAGCGGTATCCATAGCACGTAAAATTTGTTTGACGAAAGGACGACATACATATGACAGGCTGGAGAGAACGGATAAGACGGGGCGCAGCCCGGGTCTGCACTGGGCTGCTGGTCCTGGCGCTGGCCGTTGCGATGGCCGCGGCGGCGGGAGCGGCTTCCTACATGCAGCCATACCTGGACAAGGTGGTAAAGTGGGGCGTCATGAGGGGAGACATCGCCGGGAACCTCAACGAGAACAACTACATTACCCGGGCGGAGTTTGCCACCATGATCAACCGGGCCTTTGGCTACGACAGTGTGAGCGCCACGCCCTTCCGGGATGTGCCGGTTACATCCTGGTATGCCGACGATGTGGGCATTGCCTATAACACCGGCTATATTCAGGGTACCTCTGCCAGCACATTTTCCCCGAACAGCAGCATCACGAGAGAAGAGGCTGCCGTAATTCTGGCCCGCGTCCTGATGCTTCCCGCCGAGGTGGGAGAAAACACACTGTTTACTGACAGCCGGACCATGGCAAACTGGAGCAAGGGGTATATTGCCGCCATCACCCGCCAGGGAATTGTACAGGGCTATCCGGACGGACGCTTTGGTCCTCAGGACAAGCTGACCCGGGGTCAGGCGGCTATTATCCTGGTCAATGCTCTGGGCACCCCTGTCCAGACCGCGGGCACCCAGACTCTGGGCAGCGTGTGGGGCAATGTGACCATCACCACCTCCGGCGTTACCCTGCGGGACACCGTGGTGGGCGGCAACCTGTACATCAGTGCAGGCGTTGACCTGGGTTATGTCACCCTGGAGAATGTGACCGTGCTGGGCGACATTGTGGTCAGCGGCGGCGGTACCAGCGAGGGCGGTCAGGACAGTATTATCCTGCGCAATGTCACCGCCAAGCGAATGATTGTGGACAACATCGGAAACCGGGGCGTTTCTCTGAAGGTGGAGGGCGACGGCCTGATTGATCAGGCCTTTGTCCGGACCAATGCGTTCCTGGCCGACAATACGGTGGACGGCTGCGGCATTTCCTGCATCAAGATGGACGGCGAGGAGGGCCTGTCTCTTACGCTGGCGGGAAATATTAAAGAAGTTGTGAACGCTGCCCCCAAGACGAACCTTATCCTGGCCAGCGGGCAGGCGGACACCATCACAGTGGATGAGACCGCTGTGAACTCCACGCTTGCCATCACCTCAGGGGCCCATGTGGAGAACGTAAACCTGGACACCGGCATCAAGGTGACTGGAGACGGCGATATTGCCAACCTGACGGTTAATGCTGCCGGCAGCACCGTGTCCATGCTCCCGGACCAGATTGTGATCCGCCCTGGAATTACGGCCAACATCGCCGGAGAGGTGATGGATACTGCGGCTGCGGCAGAGTCCTCCGCAGATCCCAGACTTTACGCCGGCTATCCTCAGCTCACCGATCTGGCCCCCACCAGTGCCTCTGCGGTATTCAGCGCCAATAAGCGGGGCACGGTATACTGGGCGGTCACTGCCGTGACGGACGGTTCCCTCTCTGCGGATGAGCTGATTAACCCTTCTTCCTATAACCCTAAGGTTGTAAAGAGCGGTACCCTCTCCCTCAGCGGCGCGGGCAGGGAAGGAACGGTCAAAATCAGCGGACTGACCTCGGACGGCGCTTACTATATCTCTGCGGTCTTTGTGGACGCCCGGGATGAGCGCAGTCCGCTCAAGGTGATTTCCTTCACCACTCCGGACAACACCAAGCCTGCCTTTGCCTCAGGCTATCCCTATATGTCGAAGATTACCAACATCTCCGGCCAGGTTACCACAATGGCAACCAAGACCTGCCGCATGTACTACGCGGTGCTGCCCAAGGGGGCCAGCGCGCCCACTGCCAATGATTTCAAGGCCAACGCGGTCACCGGCAATCTGGGCTTCGGCTCCATGGACGTGGTAAAGAACACGGCCTATACTTTCCGGGTCAACTCCGTGCCGCTGGAGGAGCTGGAGAGCTATGATCTCTATCTGTGGCTCACCGATGTGGACGGAGCCCAGAGCTCGGCGGTGAAAAAGCTGTCCTTTACCACAGTGGACGGCACGCCGCCTGTGTTCAATACAGATCCTACCGTCAATAACGTGAAAGAGACCTCGGTGGGGCTGTACGCCAACCTCAATGAGGCGGGCACCCTCTACTGGGTGATTGTCAAGGCGGGCGAGACCTACCCCAAGCCCTTGAGCGGGCAGCAGGGCGAGGTGGACCTGTCCAGCGATACGGCCAAGCTCCAGGTCATGGCCGGCATGAACGCGCTGAAGAGCGGAAAGGCCAGCATGTCGGCAGACAAGGATGTGTCCTTCACCATCAGCGGACTGGACAAGGAGAGCGCCTACGACCTGTACTATGTGGCTCAGGACAAGGCGGGCAACTACTCCGCTTCGGTGGGCAAGCTCACCATCCACACCCTGGACAGCACGGCGCCTACTGTCACCCAGGAATTTACAAAGTATAACGGAACAGACACTAAGACGCCCCTGCCGGACAGCGATGTCCGACTGGTGTTCAGCGAGTCCGTACAGACAGTGGGGAATTATACGGGCCTGGAGGCGCTCTATCAGAAAGTGACCGACGCGGAGAGCGAGAGCGCGAAGGAGTCTGCCCGTACGGCCCTGGCAAATGCCCTGAGCAACGCCATCTACTTCTACCAGGTGCCGTCGGGCAGCCAGGCGGTAAAGATCGAGGGCGCAGGCGACGCGGACAAAAGCAGCGGAAACTGGACCATTGACTATCGTTATGCCGAGGTGTCCCAGGAGGATGGCAAGATGGTGGTGACCTTCCCCAACGGTACCGGCATTAACCTCAGAAGCGGCGCCACATATTACTTTGAAATTCAGGCCAACACCATTGCCGATACCTCTGCCGCCATCAATGTGATGGGCCGTACCCGGCTGGAGAGATTCACCACAGTGTTTGCCCAAATCAACCTCTCCGCCCTCAATGAGAACACCATCACCAGGTATACGGGCGGGGGAGGCCAGTCGGAGACACCTGCGGTTTCCATCCCTGTGGACCTGAGCTGGCGGCTGAGCCCGGTGTCCACGGAGAAGGTGGACGGCTCTGTGGATTGGGATATGCTTATCTGGTCGGATACCAGCGTGGAGTTCCAGCTCTATGCCCGCGAGGTGAGCGGCGGCTCCGCCGGCGAGTGGAAGCTGCTGGGCACCAAAGAGATCCCGGTACCCGACAATGTGGCCGGCTACCAGGGCGTAAGCCTGACCCGCAATTTTCTGCAGAGCGGCACAAATAACCCGGACTTTAACGCGCTGAACACTCTGAAAGAGAATGTATCGTATGAGTATGCCATCTCTTTTACCAAGGTAAGCGGCTTGACGGAGCGGGACACCTGGAGCCAGCGGGTGAACATGAAGATCCATGTGGCGGCAGGCAGTAACAACGACCTGGGTACCCTCTCTGCCGACGTGACTGAGAACAATTGGGATGAGGCGCTGAAGGACGGCGTGACCAATATCGGCCAGCCGGATGACTTTTCTCTGCGCAAGCAGTTTACCGACCAGCAGGCCCCCATCTTTATCGGAGACTATCCCAGCTTCAGCGCCGGTGATTCGGCGGTGAACCTGTCCCTCATGCTGGACCGGCCCGGCACGGTCTACTATGTGATCGCCCCTCTGGGCTATGTGGGCACCACCGACGAGAACGGGAACCGGTATGGCGACAACACCACCGGCATTGCAAACTGGGAAAACCTGCCCAGCAGCGGAAAAGAGGACAATATCGAGGACGAGAAGAACCCCAAGCCCCCGATACTGACCGCGCCGGACTATCTGAGCATTGTGAATGCCAGCAGCCACTACCGCAACGATAAAATCAAATATGGGTCGGTGACCTGCGGCTCCAGTGTGGAGACGAAGCTGGTAGACGGCCTGGACAAGCAGACCAGGTACATTGCCTATTTTGTGCTCCAGGGAACCTCTCAGACCTACTCCCGCGTGCTGGCCTACCGCTTTGAGACCACGGACGTGAAGAAGCCGGTTATTACCCTGACTCAGTACAGCCCCTCGGTGAACTTCAGCACCACCGCCTCGGCTGAACTGACCTACGCGCTGATCGCCACCAATGAGCTTCCTTCTGTTCTCCGCACATCCAACGGGTTTGACAGCCAGGTGGACAGCGCCAAAAGGACGCAATGGAATGAATTGATCAGCGCCGACGGTGAGTATACAGGTGAGAACCGCACGGTAATCTGGGCGCTGTGCACCCCCTACGGTACGGAGGGATACACTGTTTTCGACGAGTTTGCCGGCAGTACCATCCGCAAGACGGTGTCCGAGCTGGTCAGCGGCAGCAATCCTATGGGCGCAACCATCAGTGCTCAGGGCAAGAAGTCCCTGACCCAGGCAAACCAGTATCTCCAGACCCAGGACTTTACTAATAACATGACTGGCGGAACTATTTATTACTGTCTGGCGACCGCCATTAGCCCGCTGGGCTCTGAGACCTCCTTTGCCGCGGTAGGCGGCGTGCAGATTCCCGACAAGACGCCGCCTGTGCTTCAGAATGTGTCCACCAAAATCACCGGCAGTACCAGCGGAAGCTATCCCACATACAGCGGCTCAGTGACCTTTACCTTTGACGAACCGGTGTATCAGCTCGTGGAGTCGGCCAGCGGTGTGGAGCAGACTCCCATGGAGGTCTGGCAGACGGCGAACACCCTGTCCGGGCAGGATCAGACCAAGGCGGTGCGCTTGATTGACATCCTGGGCGGCAGCATCCCCAAGTGGAACCTGAATTACTCCAATGAGGTGAAGCGGGCTTCCACCACCCTGACGCTGACCTTCCAGAACATCTCCATTGGAGATACCATCACCTTCTTCTCCGACAGCTTTATCTGTGATGCCAGCAGCAACAGTACCAGACAGAACCTGACGTTCCGGCTGGAGGCACGCCAGATCGGCAACATTCCCAACAGCCAGCAGGTGGAATTTGTCCAGGTAAACACTTAATTTACTGCACTCCATAGAAAATATGCGGGGGCGGGCAAACCCTGCCCGCCCCCGCGCCTTTATGATCCCGGAAGGAGAATTACCAGATGAAAAGAACCATAGGAGGACAGGTGCTCGCCCTTTTGCTGAGCCTGTCCCTGCTGCTGTCCCTGACCCCGGCGGCCTTGGCCGGCGAGGCGGAACAGCCCACAGACTATTCAGTCACACTGGACCAGAACACGCTGACGCTGACCGTGGGACAGACCGCTACCCTTAACGCTACAGTGAGAATGGCTGATGGACAGGCGTACACAACGCTGCCTGAGGGCTACACCGCTCAGTGGACAGTAGCCAAGGACAGAGAGGACGAGGTGAGCGTGGCATACGATCAAGAGAGCCCGCTCCAGGCCACAGTCAAGGCGCAGGCGGTCGCGGCCACCAATGAGCCGGTAAAAGAAGTGTCGGTCACTGCCACGATTACCAGGGAAGGGGAGAGTCAGGGCAAGGAGGCCAGCTGTAAAATCACAGTGGCAGCCGCCGAGCAGCCCGGCGTGACCGTCACGCCTGACACCCTGGAGCTCTCACCCATTGAGACTGCCGCAAACCACACGGGTCAGCTCAGGGCTTTGGTCACCCCCTCTACGGGAGATCAGACGGTGGCATGGAACAGCGGCGACACTTCGGTGGCCACGGTCAGCGCCTCCGGCCTGGTGACAGGCGTGTCCGCCGGCAAGGCCCAGATAACAGCCACCTCCGCTGCCCAGCAGGCCGCCTGCACGGTAACAGTACTGGGCCTTGTGTTCGACAAGTCGGAGAAGGCGGCGCTTGTAAGCACACCCCTCCGGGTGGGAGACAACTATACGCTGGATTACACCATTTACGGCGAATCCCTTCAGAGCAGGGGGGTCACCTGGAGCAGCAGCGACACCAGCGTGGTGCGGGTGGAAAATGGATATCTATATGCAATTGAAGAGGGAACAGCCACCGTTACAGCCAAGATAAACGGCGTTACCTATTCGGACAGCGTGCTTGTCACCGTCAAGCAGGGGAAGGCTGATGTAATCCATACCTCCGCAGGGGCGGGAGCGCCGCTGAACTTCTCGGCATTGCTCTCCCAGCTTCAAACTCAGAGCGCAGCCGTTCTGCGGCAGAACCTGAGTTATGTCAGCGGCCTTTCAGTGGACCCGGACCAGGGGACGCTCTACTGCCGCTATTCCTCGGAGGAGGATACGGGCCTGGGTGTAGGCACGTCAGAGCGGTACTATGTCTCGCCCGGCGCCGGACAGCTGAATCTCGCGGACGTTACCTTTGTGCCTAAACCCGACTTTGAGGGAACCGCAGTGATCTATTACACCGGTTACGCCTCGGGCAGCCAGTTTTTTCAGGGCACAATTGAGGTGAGCGTAGAACTGGAGCAGGATGTGTCCTACTCGGTTGCCGGCGGCAAGGCGGTGCAGTTCAAAGCCTCTGACTTTGCGCAGGTGTGCCGCAACCGAACCGGACGGGATCTGAGCTATGTCACCTTCTCTCTGCCGGACAGCGGGAAGGGGACGCTGTATTATAACTATCTGTCCGCCCAGAATCCGGGCACGCCGGTGGCGGTTACCGACAAGTATAAATATACCGGCGTCCCCAGTCTGGACAACGTGTATTTTGTGCCGGCGGCCAACACGTCAGGCCAGGTGATTTTCCTCTATACAGCCTGGGATGTCAACGGTACGTCCTACCGCGGAAGGGTTTCCATACAGGTGACAGCTGCAGCTGCCGCAGGAGATATTACCTACTCCATCGGCCAGGGCGGGCAGGTGAGCTTTGACAATACGGCGTTCCAGAACCTCTCCCTGAGGCTGACCGGCTACAATCTGGACCATGTACGCTTTACGCTGCCCGCCGCCACCCAGGGAACCTTATACTATAATTATATCTCTTCGGGGAATTACGCCTCGCTGGTGTCTGAGAGCCGGGACTATTACCGCACCGCCTACCCCTACCTGGACAGAGTGACCTTTGTGGCCGCTTCCTCCTATACCGGCGCGGTCTCCATCCCCTTCACGGCCTGGGACATCCGGGGCAACCGCTTTTACGGTGAGGTGGGCATCACAGTGTCCCCTCAGGGCACCGGTACTGTACGGTATGCGGTTTTTCAGGGCGGGCAGGTGACCTTCAATGACACGGATTTTAACACGCTGTGCGTCAATCTGACGGGAAGCAGTCTGCGCTATGTGCGTTTCACATTGCCTGCCTCGTCCCAGGGAGCCATGTACTACAAGTACACCTCCACGGGCAGCTATGAGAGCAAGGTATCTGACGGCCGCAGCTACTACCGCACCGCTTCTCCCTATCTGGACAACATTACCTTTGTGGCCTCCGGCTCCTATACCGGAACGGTATCCATTCCATTTACCGGCTGGAACATTAACGGCAAGAGCTTTTCCGGCGCCGTGGAGATTGACGTGGAAAACGCACCTGACCCTCTGAAGTATCAGGTGTCCGACGGGAATGTTCTCACCTTTGAGGACGATGATTTTAACGACTACTGCCTGCTTGCCACGGGAGAGAACTTGAACTATGTGCGGTTTACTCTGCCGTCGTCCGCCTATGGCACGCTGTACTACAACTATCGCTCCTCCGGCAGCTATGACAGCAAGGTTACTTCCGGCCGGAACTATTACCGCCTGTCCTCGCCCTATCTGGAGCGGGTGAGCTTTGTACCCAACAGCGATTACGCCGGGACGTTTTCCCTGAATTTCACCGGCTGGAGCACAGGCGGGAGACAGTTCTCCGGCACGGTCACCATTACAGTCACCCAGGGACAGCCCGGCATCATCACCTATACTACCTCTTATCAGCCGGTGGTACTGCGGGATGAAGATTTTATCTCCGCCTGCAATCAGCGGGGGAGAGGGACGCTGGTCTCGGTACAGTTCACCGGCGCGGACGACATCCAGGGCGGACACCTTTATTATCACTATGGCGGAATCCACTCCACCAGCAGCCAGGTGCGCACCAACACGACCTACTATCCCTCCTCGTCGCCCAGAATGTCGGAGCTGTCCTTTGTGCCGCTGGTCGGCTTCCAGGGGACCGTCTCTCTCACCTATACGGCGAAAGACTCCAAGGGTGGAACCTATGAGGGCGAGGTACAGATTCGCGTCGTCCCCAACACCGCCTCCCGATACTTCATAGATATGGGGGGCTTTGGCTGGGCAGCGGCGGCAGTGGACTTTCTGTATGAGAGCGGCGTAGTCATAGGCGCCGATGCCACCCGGTATGCCCCCCAGGCGGCGATAACGAGAGGCAGCTTTATCGTCATGTTGGATCGGGCCTTCTCTTTCCCCAGTGCCAGCGGCTACCATTTTTCCGATGTGCCGGATAACGCCTACTATGCCCAGGCCATTCAGCGGGGATACGGATTGGGAGTCATCCAAGGCTATCCTGACGGAGGCATCCATCCGGACGACCCCATTACCCGGGAGGCGGCGGCAGTCATGCTCTACCGGGCTATGCAGGTATCGGGCTGGAGCATGGGAGCGCCGGACGAGAGTGCACTGTACGACTATGAGGATTGGAAGGATATATCGGGATATGCCAGAAATGAAATGTCTGTTCTGGTGAAGAACGGGCTCTTTTCCGGGAACGATCAGAAAAAGCTGCAGCCAGGACGGACCATGACCCGGGCGGAAATGGCGGCAGTACTGGCCAGGGCACTGACGATCTGAGCGAGCGTAAGGGCCCGCATTGTCAAATTGAACAACGGATTTTTGAAGGTGACTATCGGTGACATCTTTCAGGTGCCACCGATAGTTTTTTATTCATGATGTGACAGATAGTAACATTGAGAAAATGGGCTGGAAAAAGCAGAGAATTATACGATTATGTTCGTTGAATAATGCGGTACATATCTAACGGAAAATGCACGATATTTATAGGGAGACAATGGCACTGTATTTGGGTAGTTTTAACATAGAAATAATATTCGAATATTGATGAAAAAATATTCATAAAAAACTTTGTTTAAATCAACAAAAAGTGTTAAAACATGTCGAAATTTGTAGTAATAGCATGAAAATATTCCATTTTAAAGAAAAACTACAAATAAAGAACATTAGACGTTCTCAACATAATTTCTAAGATAAAGGGGGATAAATGGGCACATAAGTTAGTAAAAAGGAAAGAAAAAATGTTCTGCGAAACATAAAATCATAATAAAATAGTAGGAAAAGAAAAAATGAATAAAAGTAGGATAAAATTACAAGAAAAATTTCGAAATAGTAAGAAAATAGAGTTATATAGAAATTAAAATGTTGAAAAATAGAAAATACTAAGTTACAATACGGAATGCAAAAAAGTGTCGAATATGAAACGTAACTTAGATATATGAATTTAAAATGTTACGAAAATAGTACTGATAAAATGCTTGGAGAAAGCAGCGGATACAGGGGAAAAGGGGTGCAAAGCGGAATGGATTTTCTATCAAGTAATGTAGGGCTGATGATGCAGCGGTCCATGGAATTTTTATGGGAAAAACAGAGCTGTATTTTAGATAACATTGCAAACGTGGAGACGCCGGGGTACAAGACGAAGTACGCTACTTTTGAGGAATCGCTGCAACAGGCTGTGGAGTCCGCAGCCCGCCGGAGCGGGACAGGCTCTGACATCCGGACAGCAATTCAGGATACGCCTGTTGTTGTGCAGGAGGCGCAGGAGAGTACCCGGATGGATGAAAACGGTGTGAATATTACGGAACAGATGGTGGAACTGGCGCGAAATGGCTACCAGATTCAATATGTCATGGATGCCATCAACAATGAATTTTCTCTGCTCCGCACTGCAATTAAGGGATAAGGGGGCATAGGCAATGGCTTTTTTGGGTTCTATGAACGTGGTTGGTTCCGGTTTGACAGCTCAGCAGCTGCGGCTGGATGTGATTTCTGAGAATATTACCAACCAGAACACCACCCGTACAGAGGGCGGCGGCCCCTACCGCCGTAAGATGGTGGTTTTTCAGGCAAAGGAGAGCCAGACGCCGTTCCAGAAGGCGCTGGCGCGGGCCAGAGGGGAGAGAGTCTCTGACGGCGGCGTCGAGGTGACCCAGATTGTAGAGGATCCCTCCGACTTTAAGCTGGTCTACGACCCGACTAACCCTGATGCCAATGCGGATGGATATGTGGAGATGCCCAATGTGGATCTGGTCAAGGAGATCTCTGACGCCATGGCGGCATCCCAGGCGTATTCTGCCAATGTCACGGCCTTCAATGTACTGAAACAGGTGACGGCCAAGGGACTGGAAATCGGAAAATGACGGCTCCAGACTGAGAGCGGGTCCATAGAGAAAAGAGGGGGACAAGATGACAAGCATACAGCACATTACGCCGATTCAGCCGATTCGGGCGGCGGCCGCACAGATGACGGCGGGGAAGGGTATGGATGCCGCCCAGCCGTCCATGTTTTCTCAGATATTTCAGTCCATGATTGACAATGTGAAGGAAACTGATGCCGCCAAGAACAAGGCCTATTATGCGCTGGCTACCGGAGAACTGGACAATCCGGCAGAGGCGATGATCGCCGCCGCGCAGGCGTCCACCGCGACAGAGCTGCTGGTCCAGATGCGGGACCGGGCGCTGGACGCGTACAGCGAACTGATGCGCATCAGCCTGTAAGGCATACGATACCTGATCCGGGGGAATTGTGATGGATAAAGTAAAAAGCGTTGCCGCCTCTGTTTTGCAGTGGTGGAAATCCGCCTCCCGGAGGACGAAAGGCCTTTTGGGAGGCGGCGTGCTGGCCGTGCTTATAGCGCTGGTAATACTGGCGGTAGTAATGAACAATCAGCCCTATGCCACACTGTTTGCCGACCTGAATCAATCGGACATGTCCGCCATTTTGACCTATCTGTCCGACAACGGTATTACACAATACAAGGTAGAGGACGACACCATCCTGGTGCCGCAAAGCCAGGAGGCCGCACTGAAGGCCCAGGTCCTCCAGGCGGGTTATCCCGCCTCAGGCTACGGGTATGACACCTATTTCGACAATGTGGGCAGCCTGACCACCGAGGCGGAACGGAATCAGCTGGTACTCTATGCGCTGCAGGACCGCATGCAGGCTGTCATCTGCAACTTTGACGGAGTTAAGGATGCAGCGGTGCTTCTCACACCGGGCGAGGACCACACCTATGTGCTGGACAGCGGCAATCAGGTGGACGCCACCGCCTCGGTGACGGTGACCATGGAAAATGGAAGGACCCTCACGGACAACCAGGTTAAGGCCATCCGCAACCTGGTCAGCAGCGGCCTTGCCGGGCTGAACGTGGAGAATGTGAAGATTGGCGATACCTACGGCAACACCTACTCGGATGGGGACGACTTCAGCGATCTGCAGGATACCTCTGCGCTGAAGATGAAGCTGGAGGAGCAGTGGAACAACAGCATTCGCAGCCGGATTATGCAGGCGCTGGTCCCTCTCTATGGCGAGGACAATGTGCGGGTGAGCGTTAATACCGTGGTGGACGTGGATCGCACCTATACCGACACCACCGACTATTCCCTGGAGGACTGGGCGCAGGGCAAGGAGGATGGGATCATCGGAACTCAGATTTGGAACGATGAGATTGTTCGCGATGATAACACCACTGCCGGCGGAAATGTGGGCACCTCCTCTAATGCAGATCTGGATACATATGTCAATACGCAGGTCCAGCCCGACGGGACTGAAAAGACCATTTCCACTTCGGGCCAGACGGATCGCCTGGTGGACACCCAGAAGCAGCAGGTGGAGCATGTGGCGGGCTATATCAGCGATGTATCGGTGGCGGTGACCATTAATCAGGATGTGGCCGGAAGCGTCAGCACGGACAGCCTCTACCCCCATGTGGCCCGTGCTGCAGGTATCGCGCAGAGCGATGAACAGAATAAAATTTCCATTCTCGTGGCGCCGTTCTATCAGCCGGAGGAGGGGAACACGCTGCTTCCTGCGCCGGAGTCCATTCCTGGCTGGGTCCTGTACGCGGCTATTGGCGGCGGCGCGCTTTTCCTGCTGCTGATGCTGGCGCTGATGCTGCTGCACCGCCGCAATGTGAAGAAGCGTCAGAAGCTGGCACAGGCAGAGGCAGAGGGGGTTCCCACTGCCCCCGCAGCCCCTGCGGCGCAGCCTGAAATTATGGAAATGCAGACGGAAAAGAGCATGGAGCTGAGGCAGGACGTTCGGAAGTTTGCCGAAGAGAATCCTGAGATTGCGGCTCAAATGGTGAAGAATTGGCTGCGGGAAGGTGAGTGAGCAATATGAGTGAGACGGCAACAGAGTCGATTCAAAAGAACGCCGCCACAGCCCAACCGGCACCCACTCACCCCAAGCAGGAGCTAACCCGCCAGCAGAAGGCGGCAGCAGTTATTATCTCGCTGGGTACAGAGAAGGCTTCGCAGCTGTATCAGTACATGGAACCGGAAGACGTGGAACAGATTACGCTGGAAGTCGCCAAACTGGGCTATGTGGATGCGGCCACCACAGAGGATATCCTCAACGAGTACTATCAGATGTGCATGACGAACAAGGCGGTGACAGAGGGCGGGCTGGAGTATGCCCGGGCCGTTCTGGAGCGGGCCTTTGGAAGTCAGACGGCAAGCATGCTGCTTGACAAGGTGACCAAGTCTCTGAAAAACAGGGAGTTCTCCTTCCTGAATAAGGCGGACGAGAAGTCGCTGTATGCCGCGCTGCAGCACGAGCGGCCTCAAACGATTGCTCTGGTTCTGTCCTACGTGGAGCCGGAGAAGTCGGCGACTGTTATTGACGAACTGGACCCTGAGCGGCAGGTAAAGGTGGTGGAGAGCATCGCCAATATGGAGAGCGCCTCCCCTGCGGCCGTGAAAATCATTGAAGCGGAGATGGAGAAGCGCTTCTCCAGCATTATGACCACCAACAACGTAAAGGTGGGCGGCGTGGACTATGTGGCCGACGTGATGAACAATCTGGACCGCGCCAGCGAAAAGAGCATTTTTGACCGGCTGTCCACCCATAACGCCGACCTGGCTGACGAGATCCGCAAGCGGATGTTTGTCTTTGAGGACATTGTCACCATGGATGACCGGTCGGTGCAGCGCTTTGTCCGGGACTGCGATCCCAAGGATCTGGTGCTGGCGCTCAAGGGCGCCAACACCGAGGTGGCCAACAAGATTTTTGCCAACGTCTCTACCCGTATGGCACAGAGCATCCGGGACGACCTGGAGGTTACCGTCAATGTGCGCATCCGCGATGTGGAGGCGGCGCAGCAGCGCATTGTGGGCGTCATCCGGGATCTGGAGGAGAAGAACGAACTGATTATCCTCAAGGGTGGAAAGGACGATATCATTGCCTAACATCTTTAAACATTTCCTGCGCCCTCAGGTAAATGAGTACACCTTTCCCCAGGCGGACGACATCTTGATTGAGCCGGACGCAGAGCCGGAGGACAATCCGGCGGAAGAGGAGCAGGTGCCTGAGTCCTCCCAGGAGGACAGTACGGCTCCGGAGACAGAAGCTTCCGGCAGCGCCGGTCAGGGAGCGGCAGAGATGCTCTCCTATGCAAAGATCCAGGCCGACGCCATTACAGCGCAGGCCAAGCGCCAGGGCGAGGCGCTGGTGGAGGAGTACCGTCAGAAGGCGCTCCAGGAAGTCCAGCAAATTGAGGAGAACGCCCGGCGCGAAGGGTTCAACCAGGGATATGCCGACGGCCTGGTCAAGGCCCAGGCAGAGAGCCGGGGACAGCTGGAGGCGGAACTGGAGAAACAGGCGGTCCAGGTCAAGGAATTTTTACAGCAAGCGACTGAGGCCAGAGAAGCCCTTTTGTCCCAGGTTCAGGACGAGCTGTGCGACCTGAGCATCGCGGTGGCGGAAAAGGTCATCCACGTCAGCCTGAAGAGCAGCCGCGAAGTGATCCTGCGTATGGTGCAGATGGCCACGGAGCGGCTCAAGCGCCGCGAGTGGGTGCGTATCTACATCGGCGGCTGCGACAGCAGAGAGCTGGCTCAGATTACCCCGGAGCTGACGGCCTCTCTGGCCGGACTGTCCGACCACATTAAACTGATCCCGATGGCGGACGATGAGTCTGGCACCTGCATCATTGAGATGCCGGATGAGATTATTGATGCCAGCGCCTCCACACAGCTTGATAACCTGAAGGGGATTCTCCACGGCGGATAAGAGGTGACGGACCGTGTTTGAACAGATGATCCAGCGCGTGCGTGAAGCGCAGACGGTCAGCTACACGGGAAAAATCGAAAACATCGTGGGCATGTCCATTGAGGCGTCGGGCGGCCGGGCGGCCATCGGCGATATCTGCCGCATTTATAACGGCGAATCAGGCGGCCAGGTCATGGCTGAAGTGGTGGGCTTTAAGAACGACCGGATTCTCCTGATGCCTTACTCGGATATGAGCGGGATCTCCGCAGGCAACTTTGTGCGCAATACCGGCCGGCGGCTGAGCCTGAACATGGGGCCGTTTCTGAAGGGGCGGGTCATCAACGCCCTGGGACAGCCCATTGACGGCAAGGGACCCTTTGAGGGCGGAACGCCCTTCTGTGTGGACGGCAGTTCCTACATCAATCCCATGTTCCGTCCCCCCATCCGGGAGCGGCTGGAGTTCGGCGTCAAGGCCATTGACGGGATGCTCACCGTGGGCAAGGGCCAGAGAATCGGAATCTTCGCCGGCTCCGGCGTGGGCAAGAGTACCCTCATGGGCATGATTGCCAAGTACGTCAAGGCGGACATCAACGTGATCGCGCTGGTGGGCGAACGTGGACGTGAGGTGCTGGAGTTCATGGAGAAAGACCTGGGGCCGGAGGGAATGAGCCGCTCGGTCCTGGTGGTGGCCACCTCCGACCAGCCGGCCATGCTCCGCAAGCGCTGCCCTTCGGTGGCCACAGGCGTGGCGGAGTATTTCCGGGATCAGGGCTACGACGTGCTGCTGATGATGGACTCCCTCACCCGTTTTGCCATGGCCCAGCGCGAGATTGGGCTGGCCGTAGGCGAGCCGCCGGTGGCCAGAGGTTATACGCCGTCCATCTACTCGGAGCTGCCCAAGCTGCTGGAGCGGAGCGGAAATTTCCAGCGGGGTTCCATCACCGGTGTCTACACCGTCCTGGTGGAGGGCGACGACACCAACGAGCCCATTGCCGATACGGTGCGCGGTATCCTGGACGGACACATCGTTCTCTCCCGGCGCCTGGCAAACAGCAATCACTTCCCGGCCATTGACATCGGCGCCAGTATTTCCCGACTGATGACCGACATTGTCTCCCCGGAGCACCGGCAGCTAGCTGCCCGCATCCGGGATATTATGGGAGTTTACGAGAAAAATCAGGATCTGGTCTCCATCGGCGCCTATAAGGCGGGGACAAACCCCAAGCTGGATTATGCCCTGAGTAAAATTGACGGCATTCAGCAATTCCTGATGCAGGGCGTCAGGGAGGGCTTTTCCTATGAGCAGGACCTGGAAATGATGCGAAAGCTGCTGTAAAGAGGTGAGCGTTCGTGAAAAAGTTTCAATTCAGTCTGGACAATGTGCTGAGCTACCGGCAGCAGGTGCTGGAGGGACAGCAGAACGAGTATGTCAAGGCGCTCCGGCGGGTACAGGAGCAGCAGGCCCGGGTGGATGACGTCCGGCTGCGGTATCAGCAGCTGAACCAGCAGTTCCGTGAGGAGGCAGCCAGCGGCATTACGGCTGCTGACGCCATGGGCTTTGAAAACGGGCTGCGGGTGCTGGAGATGGAAATTACTCGGGAGAGCCAGACACTCCAGAAGCTCCAGCGGGCAGCTGAGGAGCAGCGGGCCAAGGTGCTCCAGGCGCACATGGACGCCGCCGTTCTGGAGCGGCTGAAAGAGAAAAAGCGCACCGCCTACCAGAAAGAGGAGCAAAAACGGGACGAACAGTTTATTGACGAGCTGGTGTCTGCAAACCGTGTTGTGAGAATGGAAGCGTAAGCGGAGAACGCCATTGAAAGACCTGCTAACAAAAGTCAAGTAGAAATTTCAGGTTTTGGAGGCAGCGAAAAAGGCAACACAAAATCAAGCC
>NZ_CALXGI010000038.1 GCF_944387805.1 uncultured Pseudoflavonifractor sp.
CCCGGCCTGGACACCAACAAGAAGGGCTGCCTCATCGTGGCGGACGACGGCGTGACCACAACCCGGGAGGGCGTGTTTGCCGGCGGCGACGCGGTGACCGGCGCGGCCACCGTCATCCTGGCCATGGGCGCGGGCAAGAAAGGCGCCGAGCAGATCAACGCATACCTCTCCAAGTAAGACAAAATATCACGGGCGGCAGGCGCGTGCTCTCTCCACGCCGCCTGCCGCCCGGAGAATTTGGACGAACAGCCAGAAAGAAGGATATGGCAGTCATGCTGCACCTGAAAGAATATCTGCCCGGCCTGAAGCAGGGCAAGGCACTGGATGTGGGCACCCGGTTTGGCGAATTTGCCTTCACCCTGGCGGAGGCCATGCCTGAGGGCTCTGAGGTCATCGGCCTGGAGTGCGACCCCAAGACAGTGGAGGAGGCCAAAGCGAAGAACGGCGGCAAGGGCATTACCTTTGTACAAGGCGACGGCGCCCACATGGACTTCCCTGACGACACCTTTGAGCTGGTAGCCATCTCCAACACGCTGCACCATATCGAGGACTACGGCGCAGTGCTCAGGGAGATGCTGCGGGTGCTCAAGCCCGGCGGCTGGTTTCTGGTCAACGAGATGTACTCGGACAACCAGAACGAGGCCCAGCAGACTCACTTCCTCCAGCACAGCCTGGAGGCCAAGCTGGACATGCTCTCCGGCGGCTTCCAGCGCCCCACCTGGAACCGGCAGGAGATTATTGATATCCTCAGCACTCTGCCCCTTGCCGACGTGCGGACCGTGGACCTGCTGGAGGAGCCCGAGATGGACAGGAAGCTGGCGGGCAAGACGGCCAAGCTGGTCTCTGCTGTGGAGAAGAAGGCTGCCGGCAAGCCGGAATACGAGCAGCTGCTGGCCGAGGCCAGGAGCATCCAGGAACGGTATGAGCGCACCGGAATCCAGCGCTGCACCCAGCTGGTCTATCTGGGGAAAAAGACCTGACCGTTCGCAGAACCTACAAAAGGGACCGGACAGCAACCGCTGTCCGGTCCCTTTTGCCCGGGGAATCAGTCGTCGTCCTCCTAAGGCTGGACGGCTGCCAGTCCGTCCCGCAGGCGCTGGAGTGCGCGGGGGGAGAGACAGGGGCCGTCGTCTTCCAGCTGGCGGAGAAATTTCGTCATGGCCTTCAGCTGTTTTGGCATCACCGGGACAGTGACAACACCGGTGGACAGCCATTCTACCGCGGGGAAGAAAATCAAGGGGATGTGGAGCGCGTCGTCCAGCAGGTCGGCCAGGCAGGGCAGTGCGGGCTGGGAGGCGCTGAGGGGGATGACACAGGATAAGCTGATCTCGTTATCCAAAGGAGAGTGATTCCAGTTGAAGTAGCGCGAGGCCTGGTCGATCTCGGCAAACAGCAGCAGCAGCGCGGGGGACATCTCGCTTCCGCAGAGGATGGGCAGCGTCACCTTGAAGCGGACACAGGGATTGGGGCTGCGCTTCAAGATGATGAGCAAATCAAAATGGGCGGGAAGAAAACCCATGGAAGGGATGAAAAAAGCCGGGCTGCCGTCGATGTCGCCTGCGATATAGTGATATGTGCGGCGGTCCAGCTCCGCCCGGATCTCCTCCTGCGCCCGGCGGAAGTCAGCGTCTTTGACGTCCTCATGGCGGGAGAACATCTCAAGGAGCTCGTTGAGAATGTCGTCCTCCGACATGTCCAGCTCCGCAGCATCATCCTTATTCGTACCTACGTCCTCAGCACTCCACACCAGTTCGTCTTCAAAGTCTTCGCCCTCATCCTCGTCTTCAGCGTCCCATATCAGATCGTCTTCAAAGTCCTCATCCTCCTCCGGATCTGCCTGGGAATCGTCCTGGGGCAGAAACTCCAGCGCCCTGCCGTCCTCTTCTGCGGCGTCTCTGATGGGAAAAGTCTCTCCGGTATCCAGCCAAACAGCATGGGGGCGTTTATGATCCTGGGGCTGGCCGTCTGCGGGAAAAATAACGTGATAGTCCATAATAAAATCCTCCCTGTCTCTGTTCTGGACATGTTCACCCAATGAAACGGAGCAGGGAGGAGATTATCACAGCAGACAGGCGGAAAGGTCGTTTATTCGTAGAGAATATAGCCGCCCCAGTAGCGGATCTGGGCAAATGGGCGGTGGGTGGGATTGAGGCGGGACATCTTCCGCATGTCCTCTGCCACCAATCCGATACGGCGGAACCGCCGCTCGTCAAACCAGCCGGCACAGCTCAGCTCCCCAATGGTGACGGTGCGCAGATAGTGCTGGGCGTCCTGGAGGGCCTGTCCGGCGGGCATGGAGGACAGATTGTCGTAAAACCGGTCCATGAGGATGAGGGAGGCGAAGTCGTCGGCCTCCCAGATGGACAGGAGCATAACCCTGGCGCCCTGGACCTTGAAGGCGGTCTGGAGACCCACAATGCCGTTGCCCTGGCGGATATCTCCCATGCCGCTGAAGCAGGCGGACAGCACCACCAGGTCGGGCGGGGACATCCGGTAGTGGCACAGCTCCTCGGCAGTCAGAATGCCGTTGCCCAGCACCGGGTCCTTTTTCCCGGTGAGGAGCCAGTCGTTGGCTCCGGCAAAATACAGGCAGGAGCGGCGCATGGGGTTGGGAGCATACTCGTACTCCTGGCTGTCGTCCTCCTCGTCGCTGAAAAAGGCGCCGTGGGTGGCGATGTGGATAATGGAGGCGCGGCAGTTCTGGAGGGCATGCTTGTCCGCCGCCCGCCGCATCAGGGGGACAGAGCCGGTCTTTTCCGCCACCATCTGGGCCTCCAGTTTGGTGACGGGGATCTTCTGAACCAGACGGTCCCGCAGAGCCGGGGGCGCCTGGGCCGGGTCCAGCGGGGTGAGGGAGAAATCCGGGTTGCCGATTACCAGGGCCTCGCGGCCCTGTGGATGGATAATCTGGTCCGGCCTCAGATCCCGGGCGCTCTCCAGGTAGATTACGCTGTACCGGTCGCAGAGAAAGGTGGAGGAGTCCCGGCTGAGCAGACTGAAAGGCAGCTTGGGCAGGTCCCCATCGGGGGAGAAGAAGAGGGTGCGCACCTCCGGGCCGATAAGGGGCTCCACCGGCCGGAAGAGCAGCTGATACAGGGAGCGGTACCCAGCCGCTCCCACCACACGGGCCAGAGCTTTGTTTTTGGTAGCCCGGGCGCCGGCAGTCACAAAGAGCAGATTGCGCCGCACCTCCAAAAAGTTCAGGGAGCGCAGCCTGCGCAGCCGGAGATAACCGCCCGACCGGAACACCACAAACACCGCGTACCGCATGTCTCCCAGCGTGAGAGCGCCGGATCGGTTGGCGGGGTAGGCGTAGTAGTCCACCAGCGCGGCATTGGGGGGCAGATTTTTGAGGATTGCGCCGCAGGTGAGCCACCGGAAGGCGCCCGGCGGGTCCTCTGCCAGCGAGAGCTCCAGCAAACGCTTTTCCTCCTCCAGGCCGGAGATATCCCGGACTGTGCCCCGGAGCAGCTCCTCAGTCTTTTCGTCCGTGATGTCCGCCTGGAGCCGGTCGATCTGCCGGTAAATTGGCTCGTCCTCCGGGTGGGCCTCCCGCCGCCTGCGGCTGATGCGCAGAAGGCGGGAGTAGATGGACTTGCCGTTGATGATCAGCTCATAGAGCTGGTTGACCTCCATGGAGACGGCCCCCTGGTCTGCCAGGGCCAGAATGAAGTTGATGATAATCGTGTTGGACCACAGGGAGTCCAGAATGTACGCCTGGTCCCGGCAGGCGAGGATGCGGCGGATCCGGTCCTCCATGCTCCCCGCCAACTCCTCCAGCAGGGCCTTGAGGGAGGCGCTGTCCAGCAGGTCAGGCAGATAGGGGAGCAGCGGAAGGGCGGTGCTGAAGAGCATGCCCTGGGGGTGGAGGCTCTGGTGGGTCCGGGCGTCCTCCAGGGCGGACAGGGCCCGCCGCCGGGCGGAGCCTCCGGCCCCCTGCCGGAGCGCGAGCAGCGCTCTGGCCCGCTTGAGGGCAATGGATGCGGTGGTTACCCCGGGACTGAGCCGGCCCAGCAGGCTCTCGCAGCGGTCCAGCGCAGCGCGGATGCGAACCAGCCGGTCCTGGGAGACAAAATCCTCCTGGAGCTGGGCATATGTTCTGTTGAAGAGAGACCAGAAGCGGAGGGCCACGTCGCTCTCCGAAGTGGAGAAGGCCTGGTTGGATGGGGCCGCCTCCGGGGGCAGCAGCTCCTCCAGACCGAAAAAGCTGGCGGTGATGTAGAGAATGGCAGCCGCCCGGCTGTGATACAAATCCGCCTCTTCTATCAGTTCCGCGCCCTCCTGAAGCAGCCGCACCGCCTCCTCGTCCTGAGCGGAGTAGGCCAGGGGATAGAGCAGGTTGTTGATGGCCGCCAGTGTATCCTCCCCGCCGTAATCATGGGTGCGGGCGAGCAGATAGGCCTGCTTGGCGTGAAACTCCATCCGGCCCAGGTCAGAGGGGGTCTCGGTATGGGTGAAGTAATAGCGGGCATAGTTGGTGTGCAGGCGGAAGCGCAGCCGCTTGTCCTCATCCTCCTCTGGCGCAAGGGCGCCCAGCAGTGCCTCAGCCTGACGCAGGTGGTCCGCCACCCCGGCGGTCTCCAGCCGGTCCAGCAGGATGTCCACAACGAGAAGGTGGGTGTGGCAGAGGATGGAGCGGGAGAACCCGGCCTCAGGCTGACGGAGCAGAATCCGGCTCTGCTCCAGAGCGGCGGCAGAATCTCCCATCAGGTAGCACAGGTTCATCAGCTCCCTGCGGGCCACCATGAGAAAGGGGGTGTCCTCGCCAAAGTAGTCCAGCCGGATGTCCACGCACCGGCGCAGCAGGTCCCGGGCCTCTTCCTGACAGCCCTCCTCCGTCTCCAGCAGAGTGCCTGCAATGAGCAGAAGATCAGACACGCTGGCTCTGTCGAGCTGAGCCAGCGTGTCCAGGCAGTTCTCCAGAATATCCCGGTAGAGGGAGAGCACCTGTTCCCGGGGCTGTCCCTGATAGTAGTAGACAATTTCGTAGAGAAGGAGAAGCTCGGCCGTATAGGTGCTCTGGCCGTAGATGTCCCACAGAGTCAGATTGATCCGCCCTGCCAGGGCCTCCGCCTCCTGGGGGGAGAAGTGGTCTGCCTCCGCCCGCAGGAGAAAGGCCAGCTCCATCAGCGTGGCGGTGCAGAAGGAGAAGAAGGCCTCGTCCCAGGGCTCCGGCTCCCGGGCAAACAGGCGCAGCAGCACGCCGGCATAGGCGGGCGCCTCGTCCAGACTGCGGACAGGTTCGGGCAGCAGCTCTATCAGCCGCTCCCGCTCCTCCGGGCTGTCCTCCAGGGCCAGCAGGTGAAGCTGGAAGAGCAGGGCGGCGTGTTCCTCGCCCCTGGCCGCCGCGGCGTCCCGCCGGGCGGCCAGGCGGGAGGGAGACCGGTCAGAGGACGGCAAGGTCATAGGAGCCGTCCTCCACACCGCAAAATTCTGCCGTCCACACTTCGCCGCTCCGCTGCATCTCCTGAATGGCGGCAGGCGTGCCATCTGCCCGCAGGAGCACTGCCACAGGGCTGGGGGAGGGGAGCTCCTCCGCGTCCAGCTGGACGCGAAGTGCCCCGTTCCGGACGATCAGCTGGTTGTAGCTGTTTTCGTTGTCCACCAGCCAGCCCGGTATGCCGGACTCCGGGCCGGGCGAACGGGTCCCAACGGGGATGGGATGGCCGAAATCACACGCTCCGAAGCGGACGGCGTCCAGCAGCAGCTTCCGCGCGGCGTCCTGAATACGCAGGCGGAACCAGGCGGCCTGCTCCAGCAGCCGGTCCGCCGCGCCGGGCTGGCCGGCGCCGATGGCCAGGGCGCCGGCTGAATCCCGCAGGTCCAGCAGGGCCTGGCAGGTCTCCCGGCAGGCGGCGCAGTGGACCAGGTGGGCGTTAATCCGGGCGGCCCTGGCTCTGGCCTCAGGGCCGGTGCTCCCGTCGTAGACAAAGGCAAAGAGCTCTTCCAGCGTGATGTGTTCACTCATCGAGGGTACCTCCCATAATTTGCTCCCGATGTTTCTTGACGGAGCCTTTGACCCGGTTGGTGACCAGGGTGATCTCCCGCGGGGTCAGCCGGAAGGGCGCGTCCGCCCAGCCGTCCTGGAGCTTTCGGTCCAGGGGCTCCAGCAGGGACTCCGGTGGGGCGGAGGTGAACAGGAAGCACAGCGCCTTCCACAGCGTGGATCGCAGTTCGGACAGAGGGCGGCCGGAGAAATGCCGGACAAGGGCGGCCGGCGCCCCCTTTTTCTTGTCCGCTCCGGCGCTTGAGAGCGGTATGATAATCCCGTTGTAGAGCACGGCCAGCAGCCGGTCCGGGGTCATGTCCAGGTTACAGATATGGGAGATGGCGCGGCAGCACCTCCGGTAATTGATCAGACGATCCGCCTCCCGGAGCAGGAGGGACTCGGACGGCCGCCCGGAGGAGGGGCCGCCGTCCGTAGTCTCCTCCAGGGACACCTCCTGCTTCAGACTGCGCTTGCGGTAGAAGTCGCTGATTTTGCTCGCAGCCACCTTTTTCAGCCAGGCGTTCCGCTGGGCGGGGAGACTGCATTCCGAGGAGTTGAGAAACATGCTTATCCTCAGCCAGACCTCGGTTTTAATGTTCTGCATCACATCGTCCGAATCTGGATACTGGATTTTGGACCGGACCATATGTCCGATGGAGCGCTCCACCGTTGTGTCCAGTTCGTTGTAAAATTCCTGGTCGCCGGAGGCTATGCCCGCTTTCAGCCGTTCAAAAAAGGCCTGGGTTCCAAATTCCATCAGTCGTCACCGCCTTTCAGCCGGAGCATTGTGGATTATCGTGCCTGTATAGCTTTTATTATACAGAAACGGGAGGCGGGGAGCAAGATCACGGTTTAACAGGGAGAAAAATTTTTCTCCTGTCTGTGACAATGGAGGGAAAACCGCGTTTTCCCCTGTGAAAGAAAAACTGCCGGATACACACGGGAGGAGGAAATACCGTGAAAAAGCCGAATACGGAAGAGCGCCCCAGCCTGATGACCGTGCATCTGCCCGAAACCCTGAAGAGCAAGCGGATTCAGAATCTGGTGGGAAAATTCGTAGACAACGAGGGGGAGCTGGGCTTTGTGCTCCACAGCACCCGGTACAGCGAGAAAGCCATGGGGGTGGAGCTGGAGGAGCCCAGGCTGAGGAATCTGGTGGCCTGGCTGGCGGAGAAGAAGGAGCTCATGATGCTCACCGGGCGAAGAGAGCGGAAGGACCCCGATCTGTTTCGGGTGTGGAGCCTGGACCCGGGCGGCCCGTACAGCGCGATGCCCGACTTCTTCGGCAATGAAAAAAAGACAAGCATGACCCTGGGCAGAATGAACACCCTGCTTCGGCTGCTGGGCATCGGGACGGCGGGGCCGGATTTGACCGTGCAGGACAGCGGAGAGGAATTCCAGACGGAGGATGAGCTGCGCCTGCTGATGCGGGTGTGCGGAGAGGCCTATCCGCCGGAGATCCGCGCCTGGGCGGAACGGACCCTGGACCAGTGCGAGAAGATCTGGAACGGCACGGAGCGGGAGAAGCAGCACGCCGTCCGCGCCCTGACCTACGCGCTGAATATCAACTGGAACATCCGCACTCTGAATCTGCCCACGCTGGAGGAGGCCAGGCAGATTATGGACAGCACCTTCTACGGCCTGGAGCCGGTAAAGCAGCGCATTCTGGAGGTGCTGGCCCAGATGAAGCGGACGGGCACCATGCCCTCCTGGGGCCTCCTGCTGGACGGCCCTGCCGGCGTGGGCAAGACCTCCATCGCCAAGGCGGTGGCCCGCATCCTCAACCTGCCCATGACTGTGCTGGACATGTCCACCATCCGGGACTATGAGGACCTGACCGGCTCCTCCCGCATTTACAGCAACGGCCGTCCCGGCCGGATCATCCAGCAGCTTTACGGGGCCAAAAGCGCCAACGTGGTCATGGTCATCAACGAGCTGGACAAGGCGAGCGGCAACAACGGCAAGGGCAATCCGGCCGACGCCCTGCTTACCCTGCTGGACGGCAGCGGCTTTACCGACACCTTTATGGATGTGGCCATCCCCACCCGGGGCATCTTCTTTGTGGCCACCTGCAACGAGCTGAGTGACATCAGCCGTCCCATTCGGGACCGGTTCCTCCGCATCTCTGTCCCCGGGTACAGCGGAGAGGAGAAGAAGGAGATCTTTTCCCATTATACCCTGCCCAAGCTGATGAAGCGGATGGGAATCGCGCCGGAGGAGTTCTCCATTACCTCCCAGGCGCTGGAGGCCCTGTGTACCCGATATGCCACTCAGCCGGGCGCCCGCGATCTGGAGCAGTACGGCGAGAAGCTCCTCGCCCGATATCTCTACCGGCGGGAGCTGGGAGAGAAGAACTTCTGCTGCGACCTGGACATGCTCCGCAGCGTCCTGGGGCCGGAGCGGTGCGTGGAGCGGACTGTGGCCTTCTTTCCCGGCATGGTGAACGCGGTTTACCGCGGAGAACACGGCGTGAGCTGCTTTCCCATCCAGGCGGCCGCACGGCTGGGGGATGGGAGCCTGCGGCTCATCGGCATCCACAGCACGGAGCTGAGGGAGAACTGCCAGGTGGCCTACGAATTTGTCTGCCGGATGTTCCGGAACAGCCCGAGGATGAAACGGACGGACGTGGTGCTCTTTTCGCCCCAGAACGTGGATGACGCCTGCGGCGGCACGCTGAGCGTGGCGGCAGCGGCGGCCATCCTCTCCGCCATAACAGGGCGGGAGTTTGGGTCGGACTGCGCCTTCCTGGGGAGCTGCGACCTGTATGGGAACACCTATTTTGACGACGTGAGCGCCGACGACTACCTGGACGCTCTGGAGGCCAGCGGGATCACCACAGTGTACGCCGCCGCGGGTACGGGCAGGAAGCTGTACCGGTACAAAAGCGGCCGGAATATCCGGGTGGTGGAGGCGGCCAACCTGTCCATGCTGCTGGAGGCGGCGGCCTACCGCCTGCCCGCCGCGCTGAAGAACCGGGAGAAGGGGGAGTAATTATGCGCAACCGGAACGACGAGGGATATCTGGCCTTTCTGTGGGATACGGCGCTCATGAGCGGCCTATTCCTCTTTGCCTTCTGGCGTATGGGACCCTGCCGCCTGATCAGTCCCTTTACCGGCGAACAGCTGGACCTGGACACATCCTTCCGGGTCCTGGTGGTTTTGGTGGTTGGGGCGGAGGTGGTGTGTTATCTGGCCACCTCTGCCCGGCAGCGCCGGTTCTCCACCGCCGTGGTCAACGCGGCACTGCCCTTTGCCATCTACTGCTTCTGCTGCGTGCGGCCCTACTGGGGCTGGAAGTGGCTGGCTGTGCTGGCTGTGCTGTGCGCTGCTCTGGTGGGGCTGGGGGCGTCCAGCATCCTGACCCCAGCGCCCAGGCATTGGAGCTGGACAGAGCTTGTCCGCAGCAGGCTCCGTTTTTTTGTCTCCCGGGGGCGGCTGGCGGCGGTGCTGTGCTTCCTGGGGGCTCTGCTGACTGTGGTGGGCAACGGTATGTTCGGCATCCCGGTCTTAACGGCGGACAGTACAGAGGTGTCCGACGGAGGCGCGGCGGTGGATGAGAACAGACTGGTCTGCCTGAATGAGGAGCTCTGGGCGGCGCTGGACGAGCAGGAGCGGCTGGAGGTGCTGGGGGTGGTGGTGCAGGCGGAGTGTGCCTATCTGGGCACCCCTGATGTGCCGCCTCTCCACGGCGCTTATCTGGGGGGGCTATGTGATAGGAATGTACGACTGGAACAGAAGGGACATCACCATTGACATGCAGCTGCTGGGACAGTCAACGGCGGCGGAGTGTATGGACACAGTGCTCCACGAGATGTATCACCACTACCAGCAGTGTCTGGTGGACTGCTACGCCGCCATGGAGACGGAGTACCGTACGCTGCGGGTCTTCCGGCAGGTGCCGGAGTACATTGAGGAGACAGAGCACTACCAGACCGACGGCATGGACTACTATGATCAGGATCTGGAGCGGGACGCCCGGGACTACGCGGACTACCGGGCAGGATATTATCTGGACCTGGTGGCGGAGCTGACCGGGGAGGAGTAAAAGGCGGCAAAGCGGTTCCGGGCGCGCCGTCAGGCGCCCCCGGAACCGCTTTTTGTCAGGCGCCGGGCAGCCGGGCTTTCAGCTGGCCGATTATTTCCTGAGCAGTGCGGTAAACCTGGTCAAAGTCCACGTTGGGGTTGTAGAGGGACTCCAGGTCGTCGTGCATGGCCTTGGCCTGGGCCAGGGAGTCCACCGCCTCCTCCACCAGGGCGGCAGACACCTTGCGGGAGAACCGCAGCCTGGCCCGGAGACGGCGGGCAGTCTCCTGGTCCACCATGGCGTCCAGCCGCAGGCGGCGGTAGGGCCGCTTGCCGTAGGGCAGGGCGGGGGTGCTGGTGACAAAGGCCAGGGACAGGCCGGGAATGAGCAGGTGCTCAATCCGGTCGGGCCACATGGGGGAGGGGCAGAGAATGACGTCGTACCCCGCCGCCATGGCTCCGGCGGCCAGATGGGTGAGCATGACGTGGGCCAGGCCGTAGCTGTCGGACAGCTCATAGACCCGGCGGCACAGGGCGTCCACAGTGTCGAAATTGCACAGCAGTCCCTTCCAGGTGATGGCCCCCAGGAACCGCTGCACCGCCTTTCCAGGCTCCCTGCCGCTCTTTTTTACCTCCCGGACCAGGATGCCGCGGGTCCGCTTGGCCAGCCTGGCCTCTACGGCGGGGGTCATGAGGGCCGCCCGCATGTCCTCGCCGATCTGGGCCGCCGCCGTCAGGCACCGGTAGGCCCGCTGGTAGCAGCCCTTGTAGCCCTTCATGCAGGCGGTCAGCTCAGACCGTATGGCCTGGAGCCCCGTCCGGTCGTAGCAGGCGCCCAGATTGACATAGCGTTCCACCGCTCCAGGCAGCTTTGGCTCCACCACGTGGGCGTGAGCAACATTACGCGGGTTTCCTCAGAACTTCCAGGTGATTTGGATTGGCTGCTCTCCGGTTTCAGGGTTCCGCTCCCCAACCTCCACCTTTTCGATGAGCAGTACGGCCAGCTCCCGGGGGAGCTGATCCAGCTTCAGCAGCGCCCCGGATTGGGCGGCGGCATCTGCGCGGCGTTCTGAGGGGAGGGGAGTCTCCGCCAGCCGGACCTCCAGCCTCTCCTGCTCGGCCAGAAAGGACTGGTTCAGCGCCCAGAACTGTTCTGTGGTGACAAGGCCCTCCACCCGGTCCAGGTAGAGGGCCTTCAAGGCCTGGCGGCACTTTGCCAGCCTGGCGGACAGGGTGCGGCGTTCCCGCTCCAGGGCCTCCGCCTGGAAGCGCTCTGCCGGGGGGAGAGGCAGATCCTCCGCCGGACAGCAGAGGTTCACATACCGCCGGACCTGCTCTGTCACCAGGGACACCAGGCGGTCCAGACGGATGGAGTGGCGGGTGCAGCCGCCGCCGGCGGCGTACCGTCCGCACCGGAGGTAGGAGAGGCCCGCCTTGCCCTGCCGCACATTGGTGGTCCGGCTCATGGAGCTGCCGCAGTCCAGACACTTCACCAGCCCGGCCAGGGGATGGGGACTGCCGCTGCCGCCGCCTCTGGCCCGGAGGGACAGCCCCTGCTGGACAGCCTGGAAGAGGGAGCTGTCCACAATGGCCTCGTGGGTGCCCTCCACCCGGAACCACTGCTCCCTGGGCAGATCAATGAGGGCCTTGGACTTGTAGCTCACCTTTTTCCGCCGGCCCTGGACCATAACCCCGGTGTACATCTCGTTGCGGAGGATGCGCCACACGGTGGTCTTGTTCCACAGTCCCCGGCCGTCCGTGCCCGGCCGGACGCCGGGCCAGCCCCGCTCCAGCTTGTACCGGGTGGGATTGGGGATGCCCGCTGCGTTGAGCCGCCGGGCAATCTCCTGCTTGCCCTTTCCCTCCAGGGACCAGCGGAAAATCTGCCTCACCACCCCGGCGGCCTCAGGGTCTATGATGAGGCGGTGCCGGTCAGCCGGGTCTTTCCGGTAGCCGTAGATGGGCGCGCCGCCGATATACTGCCCCTGCCGCCGCTTCATGTCAAAGACTGTGCGGATGTTCTCTGACAGGTCCTCCAGGTACCACTCGTTTACCAGGCCATTGATCTGCCGGGCCTTTTTGTTGCCCCGCACCTGGGTGTCGGCGTTGTCCGCCACCGCCACAAACCGGATGCCCCAGAGGGGAAACAGACCGTGGATATACTTCTCTACCAGCTCCATATCCCGGGCGAACCGGGACTGGCTCTTGCACAGCAGAACCTGGAACCTGCGGGCCTGTGCGTCCCGGAGCATCCGGTTGAAGTCGGGCCGCAGCCGGTCGGCTCCTGAGCAGTCCTCGTCGCAGTAGACCTGAAAAACCTCCCACCCCTGGTCGGCGGCATAAGTGGTCAGCAGGGCCTTCTGGTTGCGAATGCTCTCCGAGGCATCTCCCTGCCGGTCCTCATCCTCTTTGCTCAGCCGGGTGTAGATGGCGCACCGCACCGTACTGCTCATGCCTTTTGTACCCCGGCCAGCCAGGCGGCCACCGCCCGCCGGACGGCCTCTCTGTCCGGCGGCGCAGAAGATGTAAATCGCTCTGTGAGCACCAGCACCGTTTTATCCATTGCCATACCTCCCGCGCTCATATTTTTTGCTCATCAAACTCTATGAGCCGTAGAACGGGAGTATGAGCGGCAAGAGAGCCCCCGGCGCATACAGCGCCGGGGGCTCCGATTAAGGTGCAACGGTTCCCTTCGGGCCGAAGCCCAGCAGGGCGGCCTGCCTGGCCACCCGTTCCCGCATCAGGGTCACAAAGGAGGCCGGCTCCAGCACCCTCACCACCGAGCCGAAACCCAGCAGCCGGATGAGCACTTCGGTCTCGTCCTCCCACTGGTACCAAAGCCGGACGGTGCAGGCGCCGGTCTCCTCATCGTACTCGCTCTGCTTCTCATAGGAGGAGAACTCCAGCATGAACCGCTCCACGCCGTTGCGCTCGCTGGTGACCTGCAGGAGCAGGGGCTGGGCGCAGCGGTGGCGGCGCCGCCACTCCGCCACGTCAAAGGCGCCGTCGTACCGCGCCTCAGAGGGGAAGAGGTCCACAATCCGCCCCAGGTTGAGGATGTGGCAGCTGTGCCTGGCGTCCTCCTGCACTTTGACGGTGTAGATCCGGAATTTGTCGTCCCGGGGAGAGTACTCCAGCCGCAGGGGGCGGTGGTCGCCGGTATGAATGCCGGTCTTGGGGGCCTGGTAGGTCAGGCGGAGCACGGTCCCGTCCGCCAGGGCGGCCAAAATGGCCTGAAAGCGCCGGCGGTAGCCCGGGTCGGCGTAGTTATCCCCGTCCAGAAAGCGGTCAAAGTACACGATATCCTCCTGCCGGTACAGGGGCTCCACACCGGCCAGGGCCTCCTCCAGGCGGGCCAGCTGCCCATCTGAGAGGAAGAGGCGCAGCCGGGGGTCAGCCAGCAGGGCCTTCAGCCAGGCCCGCTCCAGATGGGTCACCGGCAGGTCGGGCAGACGGTCCAGACGGCTGTGGAACAGGCCGTCCCGCTCCTCCAGCAGGGGCCAGTCCCGGCTGTCCAGCAGCTTGGGAATGAGCTGAAGGACGCTCTCGCCGTAGCCCCGGCCCGCCGCCAGGGCCTCCGCCTGAGCCCGGGTCAGGGGGGCGCTGCGGAGAATTTCCGCCACCACTGCGTAGTAACAGCCGTAGACCTCGGAAAACAGCTCCATCAGTCCTCACCTCCGTACAGCTCCGCCATGCGCCGGATATCGTCATAAAACCGGTCCACGACACTCTGGTTGTCACACTCAAGAGACACAATGCGCCCGATAAAAGTCTTGACCCAGTTCATCATCTCGCCGGCGTCGCAGACGTACCGGGTGCAGCGCCACAGGCCGGGGCCCGCCTGCTCCACCGTGCCGCACCGGCTCTCCCGGCGCAGCCGCTGGATGATATAAGGCTCCCGCGCCTCGTCGGCGGCCACGGTCATGGAGAACCGCTCCAGCCGGGGATTGCTGTGGAGGATTGAGCCCCAGCTGTGCGCTAGCCGCTCTTCGGCAAGGGCGCGGCACGCTCCGTCCTCCTCCTGGCCGGGGCGGAGGGAGAGGGCCTTGATGTAGTCCAGCCGGAGGGAGACAAAGTGCCGCTGCTCAGGCAGCCAGGCAGCCAGATAGCGCCGCCCGGTCTGGACGCTGACCATAATCTTCACCGGCACCGCTGCCGTCACCTGCTCCAGACCGCTGCGGCCGCTGACGTTGGTCACCTCTAGCCGGGACTGGGTGCGGATGGCCTCCAGGGCGGTGAGCAGTACCTGGTCCTCCAGGGTATGGACAATGAAGTGGTGCTTGAAGCGGAGCTTACAGTCCTCCTCACCCCGGCGGCTGGCCAGAAAGCTGCCCACCACCGAGAGGGGGGCTGTCTCCCCGAAGAAGCACAGCAGCTCGGGCAGCCGGGCCGGGTCGGGGAAGAGGGAATCCAGCGTGCAGGGGGAGAGGGCGTAGCACAGGGCGCGGCCCTGCTTTTGCGCTTCCAGAATGCCCAGTTCCGCGTACTCCTTCAGCTTTCGCCGGACTGTTGGCAGCTCGAAGAGGGTGCCGTATCGCGCCGCCAGCGCGTCGGTGATTTCCTCGGCATGGCGGGGGAGACCGTCGGCAAGCAGGTCCAGCAGGCAGAAGTGGAGTGTGATGTCGTTGTCGGTGAAGCTCTTGGACTGCCAGGCCCGGTACAGCGGGTTGTGGGCCAGCTCCGCCGCGTCCATGGACAAAAACACCGCCTTGCCCTTGGCGCGGTATTCCCAGCGCAGATTGTCCCCAAGCCAGCTCTCAATGCGGCGGCGCTCATTGTCGTAGGTGCGGGCACTCTTGCCGTCAAACTCCCGCCGGGTCTTGTAGCCGAAGACCAGAAAGTCCCGCATGTACTCCCGCACCGATTCAAACCGCTTTACCAGCTCACGATAGGCCATGACGCCGCCCCCTTTTCTGACAGTGTACGACAAAACGGCGGACCTCGCAACTTTTTTGAGAGGAAAAAGCGGGCGCCGCAGGTTATGATATGCACATGAAAGGCGCCCACAGCAACTTCTTTTTTTGGCTCGGGAGAAGCTTCCGGATCAAGTCCGGAATACGGCGCCTTGTACGCAGAAAGGCACAGACAGCAATCTTACCGGTTATGTGGCTTCAAAACACAACGTGCCTTGTTATCCGCCTCAACCGACAGGAGGTACCGTCATGTTGGAAGCGTTGAAAAGAGAATCCATCCGCACCTGCACGGAAAATGGCGGCGCCGCCTGGTCCACCACCATGAGCGGCTGCCTGGACCTGTTTTCCACCGTGGGAGCCCTGCGAGGCGCGTCCTGGGAAGAGATTCAGAACCGCTTTACACGGGCCTGGGCCGAGGACAGAGACACGGCGGTGAAGATCGCCTTCTTCGCCCGTGACGTCCGGGGCGGCCTGGGTGAGCGCTACGCCTTCCGCATCATCCTGAAGGCCATGGCCCGCCTGTCCCCCGAGACGGTGGTCAGGAACCTGGGCAACATCCCCGAGTATGGCCGCTGGGACGACCTGCTCGCCCTCTTTGACACGCCCTGCAAAGGCGCGGCCATCGCGTATATCAAGGCCCAGTTGGACAGGGATGTGGAGGCCATGGAGTCGGGAGAGGGGAATGTCTCTCTCCTGGCCAAGTGGCTCCCCTCGGTGAACGCCAGCAGCCCCGACACCCTGCTCTCCGCCAAGATTCTGGTGAAGGGCCTGGGCATGACCGAGGCCTCCTACCGCAAGACCCTCTCCGCCCTGCGCGCCAGAATCGCCATTCTGGAGAACAACCTGCGGGAGAGGGACTACACTTTTGACTACGCCAAGCAGCCCTCCAAGGCCATGCTCAAGTACCGCCAGGCCTTTCTCCGAAACGACGGCGAGCGCTACCGGGCCTTCCTGAGGCAGGTCTGTGAGGGAAAGACGGCCCTCCACACGGACACCCTCTATCCCTACGACGTGATTGCACCCGTTCTTGTGGGCAAGGTGATGTCCCAGGAGGAGCGTCTCGCCCTGGACACCACCTGGAATGCCCTGCCCGACTATGCCGGCGGCGGCAACGCCCTGGTGGTGGCCGACGGATCGGGCTCTATGTACAGCAGGTATGTCAGACCTGTTCCCGCCGCTGTGGCCCTGTCCCTGGCCATCTACTTTGCCCAGCGGAACACCGGAGCCTTCCGCAACCACTTCATCACCTTCTCCCGCAGCCCCAGGCTGGTGGAGATCAAGGGTGAGGACCTCTATGAGCAGGTGCATTACTGCGCGGGTTTCAATGAGTGTGCCAACACCAACCTTGAGGCGGTCTTTGACCTGCTCCTCCGCACTGCCGTGGAGAACCACATGAGCCAGGCGGATATACCCGACACCCTGTACGTCATCTCTGACATGGAGTTTGACCAGGGGACCGAGCGCGCGGATGTCACCGCCTTTGAACAGGCCCGCCGGGCCTTTGCCGCCGAGGGCTACCAGCTTCCCCAGGTGGTGTTCTGGAACGTGGCCAGCCGCGGCCTCCACCAGCCCGTCACCATGAACGAGCAGGGGGCGGTGCTTGTCTCTGGCTGTACGCCCAGGCTCTTCCAGATGGTGACCCAAGGGGAATTCTCTTCCTACGCATACATGATGGACGTCCTCAGCGCGCCCCGCTACCGCGGCCTGACGGCATAACCCCCATTACAGCCATGCAGGCGGCGTGTCCCAATCCGGGATGCGCCGCCTTTTTGCCGGAGAAGTGTCCCTGTGTTGCCCGGCCGTGGGGTGCGGTACCGTCCACAATGGCGGTGGACAGGGTGGGGATGATGACGGCGTCCAGGGAGTCCGGGTCGCCGGAGCACTGGATGTACTCCACCGCCAGGCCTTGCTCCTCCATGGCGGCCCCTACTTTCCGCATGAGGGAGGACTTGCCGCAGCCCGGGCCGCCCTTGAGGATCATCACGTCCTGGGCCTGGTCGGGGTCGATGAGCTGGTCGTAGAGAGAGTAGAAGCCGGAGGGGGCGTTTGCCCCCAGGTAAAACTGTACACGCGGTTGCGCAGCCATATGGATAACCCTCCAGTATTCAAAATAGGAAAAGAGACATGGATTTCTTCTCAGTTCCAGCCTATGCCGGACCGGCGCGGCGGGTGAGACGGCGGCGGGCCGGCGTGGAAAATTTGCAGTTTATCCCCGGTGGGAGATGTGATATAATAGAATAAAATTGCTCCGGGCATCTGCCTCGGGGCAGGGGAGAGGAGGCGCGGTATGAACGAAGAACCGGTCAGACTGACCAAAATGACAGCCGCGGGCGGCTGAGGGGCCAAGATAGGACCGGGTGTCCTTGGACAACTGCTGGCGGACCTGCCAAAGGGCTCTGATGAGCGGCTGATGGTGGGTTTTGACGCCAGCGACGACGCTGCCGTCTACCGGATCAACGACGATACCGCCATGATCCAGACGGCGGACTTTTTCCCGCCCGTAGTGGACGATCCCCGCAGCTTTGGCCGGATTGCGGCGGCCAACGCCCTCTCCGACGTGTACGCTATGGGGGGCACGCCCCGCCTGGCCATCAATCTGCTCTGCTTCCCCACCTGCCTGAACCTGGAGATTGTCCGGGAGATTCTGGCTGGCGGCGCCGACAAGGTGGTGGAGGCCGGAGCGGTCATCGCCGGAGGGCACAGCATTGAGGACACGGAGCCGAAATACGGCCTGTGCGTCACCGGCTTTGCCCGGCCGGAGGAGATTCTGACCAACAGCGGCGCAAAGCCGGGGGATTTGCTGGTGCTCACCAAGCCGGTGGGAACCGGCGTGCTCTCCACCGCCGCCAAGGCGGAGCTCCTCACCGACGGACAGCTCAGGGAGATGATCGACCTGATGAGCACCCTGAACAAGGGGGCCCAGGAGGTCATGCTGCCCCTGCGGCCCAACGCCTGCACGGATATCACCGGCTTCGGCCTGCTGGGCCATGTCAACGAGCTGGCCGAGGGCAGCGGCGTGACGGTGCAGCTGTGGGCTGATACGGTGCCCTTTGCCTCCGGCGCGCTGGAGCTGGCCCGGGACGGCATCATCCCCGGCGGCGCCTACCGCAACCGGAGCTACCTGGAGGGCAAGGTGAAGGTGGAGGAGGCCGTGGCGCTGGAGGTGTCCGACCTGCTCTTTGACCCCCAGACCGCAGGCGGCCTGCTCATCTCCATCCCGGAGGACCGGGGCGCAGAGCTGGTCCGGCGGCTGAAGGACCGGGGCATCCCCGGCGCGGTTATCGGACAGGTGCTGCCCAAAGCGGAGTACAGCGTCCATGTACTGTCCCATATGTGATGGGAAAGACAGCGGAAAAAGACCGGAGCCCGGCGTTGCACAGGCTCCGGTCTTTTTGTGCAAAAAGTGAGCAGGTTTGGATAATGCGGCGGGGAGATTGGTGTGATAGACTGGAGGCAACCAACAAGAGGAGGATGCCTTCATGGAATTTTTAGGACTGGATCTGCCGGTGACCCACCTGCCCCAGCTGGATAAGACCTTTGTGCCCCTGGCGCGGTTCTTCCGGGTCTATGAGAGCGGTGCAAAACACCCCTTCGCCCTGGCGGTGGAGCGGGAGAACGGCCTGGTGTCGGTGTACAACACCGACCTGCGCACCGAGGGAGCGCTGAGCGACGCCGACCGGCTGTACGTAGACCGGCTGGCCAAGTTCCTCCTCTGGTCCCGGGGCGGCTGGAAGCTGATCGCCTGCGGCAGCGCGGCGGCGGCGGAGTACCTGTGCAGCGCCTACGCCCCTGGCGGAAGCCGGGACTTTGACCGGGACTTCATGGAGGGGGTCTATGAGCGGCCCTTTACCGTGGAGAGCCGCAGCTACGCCGACCGCCCTGCTGAGAAGGGCTCCTCCCGCCCGATTGGGCGGCATCTGGAGGGCTGCCGCATCGGTCTGGACGCAGGGGCCAGCAACCTGAAGGTGAGCGCCCTGGTGGACGGCAGGAGCGTGTTCTCCGACACCATGCCCTGGCGTCCCAGCGAGCAGAGCGACCCCCAGTACCACTATGACCACATCACCGCCGCCCTCCGGGCCGCCGCGGAGCATCTGCCCCGGGTGGACGGCGTGGGCGTGTCCACCGCAGGCGTGCTGGTGGGGGAGCGGTGCATGGTGGCCAGTCTGTTCCTCTCCGTAGGCAAGGAGGACTTTGACAAGTCCATCAAGGACATTTACCCCCGTACCGCCGCCAGCCTGGGGGAGAATATTCCCTTTGCCGTGGCCAATGACGGCGACGTGACCGCCCTGGCCGGGGCTATGGGTTTGAACGAGAACGGCATTCTGGGCATCTCCATGGGCAGCAGCGAGGCCGGCGGCTACGTGGACAAGGCGGACAACGTGACCGGCTGGTTCAATGAGCTGGCCTTCACCCCCATCGACGTGCAGCCCGATGCCGCCCGGGACGACTGGAGCGGCGATGCGGGCTGCGGCGTCAAGTACCTGAGCCAGGAGGGCGCGGTGAAGCTGGCCGCCATGGCCGGGCTGGAGCTGCCCGAAGGCGGCGCCGCCGACAAGTTCTCCGCCCTCCGCCGCCGGATGGACGGGGGCGACAGATCGGTGGAGGTGGTCTACCGGGATCTGGGCGTCTACCTGGGCCACGCCCTGGCCCTGTACGCCCGGTTCTACGACATGAACTGCGCCCTGGTGATGGGCGGCGTGGCCGGCGGCGCCGGCGGAGACATCATCCTGTCCACTGCCCGTCAGGTCCTGGCCGACGAGTACCCTGACTGCACCTTCTCCGTCCAGGCGCCCGACGAGCGGGTGCGGCAGATCGGCCAGAGCGCCGCTGCTGCCAGCCTGCCGGACAGCCGGACATAAAAGTACATATAAAAACACGGGGCCAGCGTCTTTCGGACGCTGACCCCGTGAAACATTTCGGGCCGCTTTTCGTCTATACAGACAGGAGAACAAAAGGAGGGCGTCTGCATGAAACGAGGAAAGCGCTGGCTGCTCGCCCTGCTCTGTCTGGCGGTCATCGGGTGCGGCATATGGGCCGCCTCCGCCATGGCCGGGCGGCGGCCCTACAAGGACCTGACGGCGGCGGATATCCGGTCCGCCACGGTGCAGCTCACCCCGCCGGACACCACGCTGGAAATTCCCGATACTGCCGAGCTGGCGGAGTATCTCAGCCAGGCGGTCATCTACGGCCGGGACGGCTCCTACACGGAGTACGCCGGTCAGGGTGTGACCTTCACCCTCCATCTGGCCGACGGCAGCACCGCCGAAGTCATGGCATACAACCCCTTCCTGGTGATAGATGGGGTAGGCTACCGGACCAAGTATGAGCCCTGTGAGGCGCTCAGCTGCTACGCAAACAAACTGCTCAGCAGCGGAGAGGCTGTGGTGATTGCGGAAGGGTGAATTTTTGCGCGTTTACCCGTGAATGTGGAACTTGCCCTCTATGAAATGGCGGTAGTCCGGGTGGTCTGCGGCGGCCTCATATTCTGCCCTGATGGTTCTGGCGTTCCACTCCAGCTGTGAGGGTGAGCTGTCCTCATAGCGGAGAATGGTGATGAGCCCCTCCCGCTCCGCTGCCAGAATGGCCTCGTAGGCGTCGGGGATGAATTCACAGCGGGTCACGGTTACCGGCTGGCTGGAGGCGGCGGCGTCCGGAATCTGGAGGGAAAAGCCGGAGTCCGCGATGGACTCCGCAGAATAGATGTACCCGGAGACACCACGATAGGTGTCCTCCAGCGCATTGGGATAGTACTCTTCAATGCGCTGTGTGCCGTCTTGATTGAAGCCGTAGGGTCCCCATTTTTTCCAGGGGCCGCAGTAGGCAAATCCGGTCTCCTTGCAGTATTTTTCAACCGCATTGCTCAGGTATACCAGCACGTTTTCCCGCTTTTTTGAGAAATAAATCAGCGGTACGCCGTGGTTGGAGATGCGGGGCTCCAGGACCTCGATGCCCCGTACCGGGGAGGCGTGGTAGTACATGGCGCTGCTTCTCCTTTCGTCGATGAGTGGATGATAAGAGCCTCTGTGCGTGGTGCAGAGGCTCTTGCTGTGTGCTTATTTGCCCAGAATCTGCTCCGCGATGCGCCGCCCGGTTGGGGTGGCGGCCAGGCCGCCCGCGCCGGTCTCCCGGAGGGCGGCGGGCATGGAGTCGCCCACCGAGCGCATGGCGTCAATGACCTCGTCGCAGGGAATGGCGTTCTTCACGCCGCACAGGGCCATCTCGGCGCAGGATAGAGCGTTCATGGCACCCATCACGTTGCGCTTGACGCAGGGTACCTCCACCAGTCCGGCCACTGGGTCGCACACCAGGCCCAGAATGTTGCTCAGGGCCATGGCGCAGGCGTGGGCCATCTGCTCCGGTGTGCCGCCCATGAGGTGGACCAGAGCGGCGGCGGCCATACCCGAGGCGGAGCCCACCTCGGCCTGACAGCCGCCCTCGGCCCCGGAGATGGAGGCGCGGGAGGCGATGACCTGCCCGAACCCGGCGGCCACATAGAGGGCCTGGGTCATGGCCTCGTCGGAGAGGCCGTCCCGCTGCTGAAGGGGGAGGAGCACGGCGGGCAGCACGCCGCTGGCTCCCGCCGTGGGGGCGGCCACAATGCGCCGCATACAGGCGTTGCACTCGCCGGTTTTCAGGGCGGTGGCGATGACGGCCGAGAGGAAGGGGCCGCACAGCCTGCCGCCCTGCTCCGCCACCAGTCCGCCCTCGCCGCCCACCAGGTCGCTGGATGAGCGGAGCAGAGGGCTGTACTGCGCCACGCTCTCGGTCATGGCCGCCCAGAGGCGGGCCATTTGCCCCCAGGAGTCGGCGGCGTCGGCGCCCCGGTCCCGGATATCGTCGGCCTGGACCGCCTGCCACAGCGGCATCTCCGCCGCCGCCCGCAGAAGGCCCTCCACAGATGTAAACGCCATGTCAGCCGTCCTCCTCCATGTTGAGATAAGTCACCCGCACAATGCCCGGGCAGGCACGCAGCTCCTCGATAGCCTCCTGCCAGATGTCCTGGTCGCTCTCCAGCACCATCACCGCCAGGCCGCCCCGCATGTTGCGGTAGAGCTGCATGGTGGCGATGTTGACCTGCCGCCGGGAGAGAATGGCGGACACCTCGGCCACCGCGCCGGGCCGGTCCTCATTGCGGATGATGAGGGTGGGGTACTCTCCGGTGAAGGAGGCGTCCAGCCCGTCGATGGCGTTGACTCGCACACGGCCGCCGCCCAGGGAGGAGGCGTTGACCTCCAGAGTGTTGCCCCGCTCATCCTCTACCTTCAGCAGCACCGAGTTGGGATGGGCGCCCCGGAGGACGATGCTGCCCAGGCGCACCAGCATCCCGGCCCGCTCCGCCAGAGGGAAGGCGCGGGGAATGTCCGGGTCATCGGGAGCCATGCCCAACAGGCCGGCCACCAGAGCCTTGTCGGTGCCGTGGCCCTTGCCGGTGGCGGCAAAGGAGCCGTGGAGCAGCAGCTCCGCCCGGACCGGCGGGCGGCCCAGCAGCTTGCGGGTGATGAGGCCGATGCGCACAGCTCCCGCCGTGTGGGAGCTGGACGGCCCCACCATGACAGGGCCCATAATATCAAAAATATTCAAAAGAAAACCACCTTTCAAAAAACGCGCAGGACCTGTGGGGCCGTCCAGCGTGAGCGGGAGCGAGCCGCCGCTGTGCGGCGTCCAGGCGTTTTCCCGGAGGGGAAAACCCTGATGCGGGGCGGATTTATTCCGCCCCAGCAGATGAAAAAGAGAGAGGGGCCCCGGAGTACGCGTCAGCGTGCTCTGGGGAGGGCCCCACCATGACAGGGCCCATAATATCAAAAATATTCAAGAGAAAACCACCTTTCAAAAAACGCGCAGACCCATGGGGCCGTCCAGCGTGAGCGGGAGCGAGCCGCCGTTGTGCGGCGTCCAGGCGTTTTCCCGGAGGGGAAAACCCTGATGCGGGGCGGATTTATTCCGCCCCAGCAGATGAAAA
>NZ_CALXGI010000039.1 GCF_944387805.1 uncultured Pseudoflavonifractor sp.
AGCGCAGGACGGCGCCCAGTTCGCTCTCCAGGAGAGCCAGCACGCTCTTCACATCTTCATCCGCCTCGGCGGCAGTGAGGGAGCGGTCGTCAGCACGGAGGACCAGGTTGAAGGCCACGCTCTTCTTGCCGGCGGGAATGGGCGCGCCGGTGTAGATGTCAAAGAGATCCACTTCCTTCAGCAGGCCCTTGGCGCCCCGGAAGATGCAGTCCTCCAGCTGAGCCACAGTGACCGCGGTGTCACATACCACGGCAATGTCCCGGGTCACGCTGGGGAAGCGGGGGAGAGGCTCATACCGGGCCTCGGGCGCCCGCTGGGCCAGCAGCTCCTTAAACTGGAGCTGGGCGGCGAACACATCGCAGTCCATGCCGTAGTTCTGGGCGGTGAGGGGGTGGAGCTGGCCGAACACACCCAGGGATACGCCGTTGGCCTTTACTTCGGCGCAGCGGCCGGGGTGGAAGGCGCCGATGTCGCTGCGGGCCTCAAAGGTCACGTTCTTCACGTTCATGGCCGCCAGAATGGCCTCCACCACGCCCTTGAAGGAGAAGAAGTCCTCACCGCCGCCGTAGGCACCCAGGGAGAGCATCTGCTGCTCGTCGGCCAGGTCCTGGCCCTCCACGGGGGTGTAGACGGTGGCCAGCTCGTACAGCTTGGCGCTCTTGTTGCGGTAGCTGAAGTTGCGGGCCAGGGTCTCCAGCATGGAGGGGAGGGCGGTGGTGCGCATGACGCTGGTGTCCTCACCCAGGGGGTTGAGGATGGTCACGGACTTGCGCTTGGGGGAATCGGCGGGCAGGCGGATCTTGTCGTAGTAGGAGGGAGAGATGAAGGAGTAGGTGATGATCTCACTGAAGCCGAAGCCGCGGCACAGGGTGCCCAGCTTCCGCTCGGCCTTCTGCTTCTCGGTGTAGCCGCCCTGGGTGGTCTCGCCCTTCATCAGGGTGACGGGAATCTTGTCGTAGCCGTGGAGCCGGGCCACCTCCTCGGCGATGTCGGAGTAGTGCTCCACGTCGCTGCGCCAGGAGGGGACAATGATGGTATCGCCGTCCAGGGTGAAGTCCAGCCGTTTGAGCATGGCGCGCATCTCCTCCTCGGAGATATCGGTGCCCAGCAGGCCGTTGATCTTCTCCGGCTCCAGCTTGACAGTGCGGGGGTTCTGGTCGGCGGCGATGACGTCGATGACGCCGTCAATGACCTCGCCGCAGCCCAGCAGCTCCACCAGCTCGCAGGCACGCTGGACGCCCTTGTAGGTGTTCATGGGGTCCAGGCCCTTCTCGTACCGGGCGGAGGCGTCGGTGCGCATGCCCAGGGCGGTGGCGGTGCGGCGGATGGACACGCCGTTGAAGTTGGCGGACTCAAAGACCACCATGGCGGTGTCGCCCACGATCTCGGAGTTGGCGCCGCCCATGACGCCGGCCACGCCCACGGGCTTGTGCGCGTCGCAGATGCACAGCATGGAGGGGGTCAGCTTGCGGTCGTTGCCGTCCAGGGTCTGGATGACCTCGCCCTCACGGGCGGTGCGCACCACGATCTTGCCGCCGTCCACGCAGGAGAAGTCAAAGGCGTGCATGGGCTGGCCGTACTCCAGCATGACGTAGTTGGTGATGTCCACGATGTTGTTGATGGGGCGCACGCCGGAGGCGCGCAGCCGCTCCCGCATCCACAGGGGGGAGGGGGCGATCTTCACGTTGCGCACCATGCGGGCGGTGTACCGGGGGCACAGCTCCGGGTCCTCGATCTCCACGTCCAGCAGCTCGGCGATGCTGGTGCCGTCGGTGCCCCTGACCTCGGGGGTGTGGAGGGAGAGGGGCTTGTCGAAGGTGGCGGCGGTCTCCCGGGCCAGGCCGATGACGCTCAGGCAGTCGGGCCGGTTGGGGGTGATCTCGAACTCCACGATGTGGTCGTTCAGGCCCAGCAGGGTGGGAATGTCGTCGCCGGGCTGGGGGTTTTTGGCGGCCAGGTCGGGGTCGCTCTGGAGGATGAAGATGCCGTCCACAATGCTGTGGGGCCAGTCGTGGTCGGTCATGCCCAGCTCCTTGTAGGAGCACAGCATGCCGTTGGAGGCCTCGCCCCGCAGCTTGCCGGCGGTGATGTGCACGCCGCCGGGCAGCCAGGAGTCGTCCTTGGCCACGGGCACCAGGTCGCCCACGGACACGTTCTGGGCGCCGGTGACGATCTGGACGGTCTCGCCGCCCACGTCCACCTGGCAGATCCACATGTGGTCGGAGTTGGGGTGGCGCTCCATGGACAGCACCTTGCCCACCACCACGTTCTTAATCTCCTGACCCTCCACGGTCACGCCCTCCACCTTGGAGCCGGAGAGGGTCATGGCGTCGCAGTATTCCTTGTCGCCGACGGATACGTCCACGAACTCCGTCAGCCATTTTCTCGAAAGATCCATTCTCTATTCTCGTCCTTTCCGTCCGCCCGGGGACCGGGGGACGCGGTGTATTTCAAAGGTATGGCTCAGAACTGGCTGAGGAAGCGCATGTCGTTCTCGAAGATGAGCCGCAGGTCGGTGATGGAGAAGCGGCGCATGGCCATCCGCTCTACGCCGATGCCGAAGGCGAAGCCGGAGTACACGTCGGTGTCGATGCCGCAGCCCTCCAGCACCTTGGGGTGGACCATGCCGGCGCCCAGCAGCTCAATCCAGCCCTCGCCCTTGCACACCCGGCAGCCCTTGCCGCCGCAGGCGTGGCACTGGACGTCCACCTCGCAGGAGGGCTCAGTGAAGGGGAAGTGGTGGGGACGGAAGCGGGTCTTGGTGCCCTTGCCGTAGAGGGCCTCCACGAAGGCGTTGAGGGTGCCCTTCAGGTCGGCCATGGTGATGCCCTTGTCCACCACCAGGCCCTCCACCTGGTGGAACATGGGGGAGTGGGTGGCGTCCACCTCGTCCTTGCGGTAGACGCGGCCGGGGGCGATGATGCGGATGGGGGGCTTCTGCTTCTCCATGACGCGCACCTGCATGGGGGAGGTCTGGGTGCGCAGCAGGACGGAGGAGTCCTCCTTGATATAGAAGGTGTCGCCCCACTCGCGGGCGGGGTGGCCCTCCTCGGTGTTGAGCTTGGTGAAGTTGTACTCGGCCAGCTCCACCTCGGGGCCCTCGGCCACCTGGAAGCCCATGCCGATGAAGATCTCCTTCAGTTCGTCCAGAGCGATGGACATGGGGTGCTTGTGGCCCAGCTCAGGCCGCTTGCCGGGGATGGTCACGTCCAGCTTCTCGTTCTCCAGCCGCTGGTTGAGGGCGGCCTCCTCAATGGCTTTGTGCCGCTGGGAGAGGGCTTCGGTGAGGGCCTCACGGACTTCGTTGGCCAGCTGGCCCATGACGGGCCGCTCCTCAGCAGACAGGGTGCCCATCATCTTCAGAACGGCGGTGAGCTCGCCCTTCTTGCCCAGGTACTTGACCCGCAGGCCGTCCAGCTCCTGGGCGTCCTTGGCTCCGGCCAGGGCGGCCAGGGCCTCGGCGCGGATCTGTTCCAGTTTTTCCTTCATAGCTGCAACTCCTTTTTCTGGACGACCGGCAAGCCGGCCGCCCTCACTTAACAAGACAGGCGCCCATGTCTGCACAACAAACTTCATGCGCATATGGCCGTTCCGGCCCATGCGCTTTGATTCCATAGCTGTGCTGCCGGAGGCGGCACAGGGCCATTTTTGTTATGCTTTTGCATAACAAAAATGCCTTTCTTCCCAATTGCTTGGGACGAAAGGCAAACCTTCCGCGGTACCACCCGCATTCGCGCGCAGACGCGCACGCACTTGATGCCGCTGTAACGGATGGCAAACCGTCCGCGTCTTTCCCCGCGGCCGCTCCCAGGCGAACCAAGCGCGTGCTCCGCAGGCGGCTCTCAGCCGGTGACCGCCCTTCTCTGCTCCGAAGTTTCCGCGCTATTTTCCTGTTCTTTGCGTTTCATTACCGCACAATATATCACAATGCCGGGAAAATTGCAAGATGAATTTGTGCTTTCTCCCGCTGTGTTGGGGCGAATGAGCGAAGTAGCGTCATGCCGATTGACGGAATGGCCGGAGTGCCCTATAATATAGGCCGATTACAGGGCCTGAGGGCCGGGAAAGAGAGAAAGAGGAGCGTGATCCGCAATGAATATCGCCACAGCGGCGCAGATGCGGGAGATGGACCGGACAGCCATAGAAGAGCGGGGGATTCCCTCGGTACAGCTGATGGAGGCGGCGGCCTGCGCCGTGGCTCGTGTGGTCAGCGAAATGGCCGGAGGCAGGACTGACGGCCGTGCGGTGCTGTTTTGCGGTCCGGGCAACAACGGCGGCGACGGCGTGGCCGCCGCCCGCTTCCTGCTGGAAATGGGCTGGGAGGTGCGCTGCGTCCTGGTAGGCAGGCGGGAGAAGATGAGCGCCGACTGCCGGGAGATGGAGCGCCGCCTGGAACAGTCTGGCGGGAAGCTGGAGGACTTTACAGACTCTGACTCCCAGTTTGCGGCCTGGTGTCTGGAGGCGGACGTGATGGTGGACGCCCTCTTCGGCATCGGCCTGAATGCCGACCTGCGGGGGGACGCGGTGACGGCGGTACAGATGATGAATACCAGCGGCGTGCCGGTGGTGGCGGTGGATATCGCCAGCGGTGTGGAGGCGGACACGGGCCGGGTGCTGGGCATAGCGGTAAATGCTGCAAAGACAGTTACCTTTACACTGCCTAAGGCCGGGCATTTTGTGGGCAAGGGCGGTCTGTGCTGCGGGGCGCTGGAGGTGGTGGACATCGGCATTCCCGACGATCTGATCCGGCGGGAGTCCTACCCGGTGACCACCGTGGACCGGAGCAGGGTGTCCCTGCCCATCCGGCCCCGGGACGCCCACAAGGGCGACTTCGGCCGGGTGTACATCCTGGGTGGAAGCGTGGGCTTTTCGGGCGCACCGGTGATGGCGGCCCAGGCGGCGGTGCGCACCGGCGCGGGCCTGGTGACGGTGGGCGTGCCCGCCCCCATCTGGTCCGTGGCAGCCGCCAAGCTGGACGAGGCCATGCCCCACCCGCTGCCCGCCGGTAAGGACGGCAAGCTGGAGCTGGCAGCCACGGAGCCGCTGCTGGAGCGGCTGAGCGGCCAGGGGGTGTGCCTGCTGGGGCCCGGTCTGGGCCGGTCCAACGCGGTGGATGCGGTGGTGCGGCATGTACTCGCCGAGACCAGCCTGCCCGTGGTGCTGGACGCCGACGGCATAAATGCACTGGCGGGGCATATGGATGTACTGGATGACCGTGGGGCCTGCACGATTCTCACGCCCCACGATGGGGAGTTCGCCCGGCTGACAGGCGCGCTCCCCGGGGAGGACCGGCTGGCCGCTGCCCGAGACTTTGCGGTGGACCACAGCTGCTGCCTGGTGCTGAAGGGGCACCGGACCATCACTGCCTTCCCCGACGGGACAGCCTACATCAACACCACCGGCAACCCGGGAATGGCCAAGGGGGGCAGCGGAGATGTACTCTCCGGCATTCTGGTATCCCTGCTGGGCCAGGGCTTCACGCCCCGTGAGGCGGTGCCGCTGGCAGTGTGGATTCACGGCCGTGCGGGAGACCTGTGTGCCGGGGCCCTGGGGGAGTACAGCATGACCCCCACAGATATCATCCGTATGCTGCCCCGGGTAATACGGGAGCTGACGAAATAATCGGACAGGGAGGAGAGGTTTGTGCGCCGGAGGGCAATCGGTGCACAGATGATAATCCTGGCCCTTGTGCTGCTGGCCGGCTGCGGCCGGGACAGCGGAGGGGACCGGGGGGCGGAGGAGCTGGCGCTGGAGATTCGCACAGAGTACATCGGCATGACAGTCCTGTCCGCCGGGATGGAGGTCACGGCGGACTACGGCGAGCGGGTTTATACCTATGGCATGTCCCTGGCCTGGAGGCAGGAGGAGGGCACTACCCTCACCCTGACCGCGCCCGAGGCTGTGGCGGGGGTGACCTTGCAGGTGAAGGACGGAGAGACCGCCCTGGAGTACGACGGCGTCCGGCTGGAGACCGGGCCGTTATCAGAGGCGGGGATCTCGCCGGTGGATGCAGTACCCGCCCTGCTGCGGCAGGTGCGGGAAGGGTTTATTGCCGCGTGCTGCACGGAGCAGCTGGGAGAACGGGAGGCCCTCCGTGTGTGCTACCGGGCGCCGGAGGCTCAGCCGGGCACTGGTACTGAGACCACGATTTGGTTTGATACTGTCACCCATGCTCTTCTCCGGGGAGAGGTGGCAGTGGACGGCTTTACCGTCCTTCAATGCGTCTTTTCCAACTTTCAGTCCGCATGACACAGCAGGAAAGAAGGCCTTTCGACAAAAAAGACAGGAGGGCTGCCAAGCAGGCAGCCCTCCTGTCTGTGCATAGGGGTCAAGTTCTGTGAGGCTTATTCTCCCTGGCCGTCGTCCTTATGCTCACCGCCGAAGTCGATGACGTTATCCTCCACGGTGGCCTTGGCGGCCTCGGCAGCCGCCTTCTCGGCGGCCTCCTTGGCGTCCAGTTCGGCCAGCTTGCGGCGCAGCTCCTCGCGGCCTGCGGCGTCCAGGCTCTCCAGATACTCCTGGCGGGCCTTCTCGCGGCGCTCCGCAGCTACCTGCTCGCCCTTGCGGCGCAGCTCCTCGCTGGCGGCCTTGCCTTTCTCCAGCGTCTCGGCGCCCTTTTCGGCGCACACCTTGCCCACCTCAACAGCCTTCTCAGTCAGGATGGCGATGGCGCCCACACCTGCCATGGCGATGTTGGCCAGGTCCTTGCCCAGATCTTCTAACATATTAAATTCCTCCTCAAAACAGAAATGTCGGTTTGGTTTCGGATTTCTTTTACTGTCCATATTATAACTGCGGCAGATTCATTTATCATTGCTAAATTATGAACGGCAGATTAATCTTTCCTTTATAACAGGTTAATGCTATAATGTAAGGGACTTTTGCGAATGAGTGAAGAAGGTTGACATATGGAACGTATACAGACAAGAACCTGGCGGGAAATCTCCCTGGCCAATCTGGAACATAATTACCGGACTCTGCGGGCTCTGCTGCCCCGGGGGTGCCGCTTTTTGGGTGTGGTAAAGGCCAACGCCTATGGCAACGGCTCAGTGACTGTGTCCCGCAAGCTGGAGGAACTGGGGGCGGAATATCTGGCGGTGGCCTGTGTGGACGAGGCGGCTGAACTGCGGGCGGCGGGTATCAAAATCCCCATCCTGGTCCTGGGGGACACGCCCGCTGAGTGTGCCGGCGACCTGCTGAAGCTGGACCTGACCCAGAACGTACCCGATCTGGAGACCGCCCAGGCCCTTTCGGCTGCGGCAGTGGCGGCGGGCAGGACCATGAAGGTCCACATGAAGGTGGACACCGGCATGTCCCGGCTGGGCTTTCTCTGTGACGAGGCCCACATGGATGCGTCGGTTGAGGAGCTGGCCCGGGCCAGCCGTCTGCCCGGGCTGGATGCGGAGGGGATTTTCACCCACTTCTCCGACTCTGACGGCAGCGAGGAGTACACCATGCTCCAGTTTAACCGGTTCTTGACCGTGCTGGACCGACTGGCGGAGCGGGGAATCACCTTTCCCATTCGCCACTGCGCCAACAGCGGCGCTGTGCTCCACTACCCCTGTACCCACCTGGATATGGTCCGGCCTGGCATTGCCCTTTACGGCCACTATCCGGCCCCTGACTGCCAGGGGTTGGACGGCCCCGGCTTGCGCCCGGTAATGGAGCTGAAGAGCCGCATTGCGGCAGTGCGGGCGCTGCCTGCCGGGACCTGCGTCAGCTATGGCCGCACCTGCACGCTTCAGCGGGACAGTCTGCTGGCGGTGGTGCCTGTGGGTTATGCGGACGGCCTGCCCCGCCTGTGCTCCAACGGCCTGGAGATGCTGGTGCGGGGGAAGCGGGCTCCCATTGTGGGCCGGGTGTGTATGGACATGTGCATGGTGGATGTGACCGATATTCCCGGCGTCCGGCCCGGAGATGTGGCCACGGTCTACGGCAGCGACGGCGATGATTCCGTCACTGTGGAGGCCGCAGCTGACCGGGCGGGAACCATACAGTATGAGCTGCTCTGCGGCGTCTCCGAGCGGGTGCCCCGGGTGTACGTGGAGTAAGCCGCGCCCGGTGCTTTGCTCTGCGGGCCCGGCCCTGAATGTCCGCCTCTTACGCCTTCGCGCTTCTTTGTCACGCTCCGGCGGCGCCGCGACGCCCGGCTTCCCTCCGGCGCGGGCTTGAAACAGAGCCGCGATGCGGCTCTTCGGTTTCGCGCCCTTGCACTCCGGTCCATCCGGGCTGCGCCGCACGCCTTCGCGCTTCTGCGCATATACTGAAACGGGGGAGAACCGTCCAAACGGACGGGGAGGGGTGCGGAAAACGCGCTTTTTTCGCCGCCCGTGTATAAATCCCGCCGCCCCGTGGGAGAATCATAGTGCTGAGTGTCGGGTCCCGAGAGGGCTGTGACGCCGGTGACTATCAGACCGCGGAGTGTGAGCTTTTGTGGATAACAGCGTAAAACGAGGAGATATTTTTTATGCCGACCTGAGTCCCGTGGTGGGCAGTGAGCAGGGGGGCGTCCGTCCGGTCCTGATCGTTCAGAACGACACCGGAAACCGGCACAGTCCCACCGTGATTGCCGCGGCCATCACCTCCCAGACGGGAAAGGCCCGGCTGCCCACCCATATTGATATCTCAGCCAGAAGCTACGGCCTTCCCAAGGATTCCGTGGTGCTGCTGGAGCAGATCCGCACCCTGGATAAGAAGCGGCTGAGAGAGCATATGGGCAGGCTGGACGAGGAACAGATGCAGCGGGTGGACAACGCCATTGCCGTGAGCTTTGGGCTCCATCCCCAGCAGCTGGTCTGAGTACGGCAGTCAGGAGAAAAAGCGCGCGGGCCGGGGACGGCCCAACAAGCCGTTTCGGCCCGCGCGGCAGAGACTATGATACATAGGAGGACACCATGAAGAAGCACACCCTTTTCACCAAAGTAATGGCGGGCGGTCTGGTCACCGTCACCCTTCTGGGCGTGGCCTTTGCCGCCGGGCAGCAGGGCACTCAGTCCGACCCGCTGGTGACGCTGAGCTATCTGACCCAGAAGGCCACTCCTGAGATCATGAACCAGGTGGACGCCAAGCTGACCGAGCGGGAGACCGCCCTGAAGAAGGAGCTGGACCAGGCCATCCAGGACTACACCAAGGCCATGGAGGACAAGCTGGCCCAGGCTGGCGGGAGCAGCGGGCAGTCGGCGGCCTTTGCGGTGGTGGACGTGGCCGCCGGGCAGAAGCTGACGGCGGGTATCGGATGTGAGATTATGCTCCGTGTGGGCAGCGCGGTGTGCTTCACCGACACGGCCCCCGGCTTCATCGACATGACCGACGGCGGTACCCTGGAGAACGGCCAGGCCCTGGTGAAGAACCACCTGTACATGGCTACCATCGAGGGCCGGGGCTTTACTGCTCAGAACGCGGTGAAGGTGCTGGTCCGTGGCAGTTATACCGTCAGCTGAAGAAGAAAACAAAACCGGCAGCCGGCGCGCAGGAGAGCGCCGGCTGCCGGTTTTGTTTTGTTTGGAATCATCTGCTCAGGCGTCCAGCCCGGAAGGCGCCTGGGCGACGAGGACAACGGTGTTTTTTCTCCGCCAGACCTCCTGGGCTGAGCGGAAGCCTGCCGCCAGCAGCATCTCCTTTTGGTGGGGGACGGCGCAGGGGGTGTCAAAATGGTATTCCAGTCCGGGGTCCAGGCGCTGCTCTTCCCGTATCCGGCGGTATTGAGCGAAGAGAAGGGACTCCTGAGCCAGCGGGTCCGGATACTCATGCTCGGAGAGCATGTAATCGCACTCCACATAAACTCCGCCGGGCTTCAGTGCCTGGCGGATTCTGCGGTAGAGGTCGGTTTTCACGGCGGGCGCATAGTGGTGAAGGGACATGACAGAGAGAGCGGCGTCGTAGCGTCCGGAGCCAAAGTCGTAATCCAGGTAGCTGGCCTGGTGCAGCTCCAGACGCCTGCCCGGATATTTCTCCCGCAGGATGTGGAGCATATCGCCGCAGATGTCCAGACCGGTTACCCGCACGTCCGGAAAGCGCCGGAAGACGGCCTCCAGCTCCAGTCCGGTCCCGACTCCCAAATCCAGAAGGCGGCCGGTATCCTCCGGGAGCCATTGGGCGGGTATCTGCTTGCTCTCCGGACCGCCGTCAATGGTGGCCGGGTGAACCGTGTCGTAAATTTTGCAGCGGCGGCTGAAAAACGCGGACATCTCCTCCAATTCTTCGCAGTTCATCCGGCCTCACTCCGTTCCAGATGTATGATTTTGGTGGCCACGGCGTCCAGAAAGCTGCGGTCGTGCTCCACCAGCAGCATGGTGGGCCGGTATTCCAGAATCAGCTGTTCCAGCTGTATCCGGGAGAACAGGTCGATATAGTTGAGGGGCTCGTCCCAGATATAGAGGTGGGCGCTCTGGCACAGGCTGCGGGCCAGCAGCACCTTTTTCTTCTGCCCGGCGCTGTAACCGGCCATGTCCTTTTCAAACTGGGCCCGGGAGAAGTCCAGCTTCCTCAGGATGGTCCTGAACAGCGTCTCGTCAATGCCGCTCTCGGCGGCGAAGCCGGCCAGGTCTCCCCGGAGAAAGGACGGGTCCTGGGGGGCCGCCGATACCACCAGCCCGGAGGCCAGGGTCAGCGTGCCGGTGTGGGGAATCTCCTGCCCGCATACCAGCTTGAGCAGGCTGGACTTGCCTGTGCCGTTGCGGCCGGTCAGGGCCAGCCGATCCCCCTGCATGAGGGAGAAGGACACCGGGGCGCACACCGGCCCCTGGCCGTAGTCGGCGGCCAGACGGTCCGCCTCCGCCAGGCGCTGTTTGGGGTGGGAGAGGGGGTGGAGCTTCAGCGGCGGCGCCTGTTCGATGTTTTTCAGCAGGGTGCTCTTCTCCTCAGCGGCCTCCCGGCGGCGGTTCTCTGCCGTCTTGGAGCGCTTCATCACCTTGGCGGCCCGGTGGCCCACAAACCCACGGTCGGCGCATCCGGTACCGATCTTAGCGGCCTCCGCCTTGTCCGACCAGGCGGCGGTCCGGCGGGCGGCGGCGTCCAGACGGGCGATGTCCCGGCGGAGCTTTTCGTTTTCCGAGCGCTCCCACTGATCCCGGCGCTGCTTGTTCTCCCACCAGGAGGAGAAATTCCCCTGCTGAAGGTCGAAATTCTGCTTGTTGATGGACAGAATGTGGTCCACACAGCCGTCCAGAAAGGCCCGGTCGTGGGAGACCAGAATAAAGCCCTGCTTCCGGCTCAGGTAGCGGCTCACCACCTGCCTGCCCTCCAGGTCCAGGTGGTTGGTGGGCTCGTCCAGCAGGAGGAACCGGTTGGGGCGGAGGAAGAGGACCGCCAGCAGCAGCTTGGTCTGCTCTCCGTTGGACAGAGAGGAGAAGGGGCGGAAGAGGACCTCAGGGTCCAGCTCCAGGGTGGAGAGCTCCCGGTAGATCTCCCAGCTCTCAGTCTCAGGCAGCAGGGCTTCCGCCACCTCCATGGCGTCCCGCTCCGGACGGGACACGGGGAAAGGGAAGTAGTCAAAGGTCACGGAGGCGGAGATGGTTCCGGCATATTCATATTCGCCCATCAGCAGGCGGAGCAGGGTGGTCTTGCCCCGGCCATTGCGGCCCACCAGCCCCAGCCTCCAGCCGGTGTCCAGCTGAAGGCTGGCGTGCTCAAATACGTTGTCCCAGCTGCCTTCATAGGCGAAGGTCAAATCTGTAATCTGAATCAGAGACATTACAGGTCACCTCACAGGAAAATAAAAATGGACGCAGGAGAAAAGCCCCTGCGTCCATACCAGTGCGGTGACGGTAGGAAAACAGGGAAGATACAACAAGATTTCCTCCTGCCCGGACCACAACAAAACAGAGCAGGCTATACCTGCCCGGCCTGTGTATTCCGGAAAAACAGAAGGTTACTTGCGCATCTTCCCAACTCCAATCATGATAGATAAGTACAGTATAACGAAAGCCCCGCGGATTGTCAACCCAGGACCATCCAGCGGGGCAGTTTTACAGGCTTCATGATTGTCAGCAGACAGAAGAAAACACCGGCGGCCAGCAGGACATCCCCCACGCTGGCGAAGCCGCCTATCAGGGGGATGGGACAGCAGATAACGTCGCCCAGAAAAATCAGCCGGGTGGCGCTGTTCTCCAGGGTGTACATGGGCACGGCTCCGGCAGTGAGCTGGGACAGTCCTTCGGGAGAGAGCAGCCCGGCCGCTGCCGCGGACACCGGCATCCGCCAGCCGTTGGCGGCGATGACCGCCAGATTGCACAGACTGCCCAGACCTGCGAGGGAGGCAGTGCGCTTGAGTCTGCGGTTGCGCCACAGAAAGAGAAAAATCATGGCGTAGGATGACAGGAGCAGCACCGGCGCACAGAGGAGGTAATACTCCGCCGGCAGCAGACCCAGCGCCCGCTGCATCACCAGAGCCAGAATGGGCAGGGGCAGCAGGTAGAGGGGCGTCTCTACATAGTGGACCAGACGGCCGCCGGTGCGCCAGCCCACCACCAGGGCCAGCAGGACAGTCAGAATCAGCATGGGCCGCCTCCCGTCTCCGTCAGTGCCTGAATGCAGCGGGCCAGCACGCCTGACTCGGCCAGCTCAGCGGTGACTATGGCCACCTGGGGATGGAACTGCTTTCCCGCCTCCGCCCGGAGAATACGGCCCGCGTCCCGAGGGGTCCGGGCCTTGCAGTAGGGCCGTGCGCTGGTGATGGCGTCGTAGGCATCGGCAGCGCCCAGAATATAGACCTCCAGAGGGAGGGCATCCCCGGCGGTGCCGTCCGGATAGCCGCCGCCGTCGTAGCGTTCGTGGTGGCTGCGGACGAAAGCCAGAATGTCCTTGTAGGCGTCCATATTCTCCAGAATTCCCACACCCAGCAGCGGGTGGGTCTGGATTACGGTGCATTCCTCCTGGGTCAGAGGGCCGGGCTTTTGCAGAATGGAGTCGGGGATGCCGATTTTGCCCAGGTCATGGAAGAGCGCGCCGGTGCGCAGCCGCTCAATCCGCTTGGCGGGCAGTTCCATCTCCTGGGCAATGCGGCAGGCGTAGGCGCTGACCCGTCCGGAATGGCCCTTGGTATAGGTGTCCTTGGCCTCCAGCGCGGCGGTAAGAGCCTCCACCATGCTGTGCTGCTGCCGCTGGAAGGAGAGATAGAGCTTGAAGGAGTAGCGGGCCAGCAGCAGGGGGAGCATGAACAGCATCGCCAGCCAGATGCCGGCCTTCATCGTCATCAGCATGGAGAGAAAGTAGCCGATGGGGGAGGCACAGGCTATGCTGGGCAGCAATCCCAGGAACATCTGAAAAATGGTCGGATAGAAGGGGGTGCGGTACTCCAGCATATAGAACAGGAGCATGACCACCGAGTTGGTGAACATGGCAGTCAGAATAAAGAGCAGGGCGGGCAGGAGCACGCCGGGCAGGGAGATGTCTCCGGGAACGCCGCCGGCCAGATGGTAGAACACTCCGCCCACCCAGTAGGACAGGGCATGGTCGCCGATGTTGAAAAAGGTCTTGAGCGGCGAGGTGTTGAAGATATGCTGGCAGCCCTTTCCGCTGGGATTGGCGACCACCACAAAGGGAAAGGAGACGGCGCTGATCAGAACCGCGGTCTCGGGACCCAGCAGAAGGGTGGAGGCGAGGATGCTGATGAAGGACAGGTCTACCGTGCAGTCATCGCGGATATACAGGGGGAGACAGCAGCAGATCCAGCTGAGAAACAGCAGAAGAAGCACTGCCTGAAGGGTATCCCGATCCCAGTGCGGGGATTGGTGAACAAAGACAGACCAGCCGGACCAGAGGAGAACTGCCAGACCAAGACAGCCTATGCAGACCAGATAGCCTTTTGAAACAGAACGCATAAGCTTCACTCCTGCCGGCGAAAATTCAAGAGGACAAAAAAGGAGTCCCTGGGGGCCGGAACCATACCGGCGCCCCAGGGGGGACGGGTCAGCGGAGGGTGAAGAACGCGCCGCCAGCCAGAACCAGAGAGACAAGGGAAGTGAGCGCAACAAGCAGCTTCGCCTTATTCATCGAATACAGCCTCCTTGACAGTGATACTCTGTCATTCGCTAGAGACAGGCCATATCCGCTTCGCTAACAGATTAAGAAGAGACGCTCCCCTCGTGGGCAAAGGCGAGGGTAAGAATCCGGCGGTTCACACCGTCCAGTGTGGCCAGAGCCACAGAGAAATTGGGGTCCTCGCCCAGGTAGCAGGCGCCCAGAAGAGACTCGGTTTTTCCTGACTGCTCCAGCCGCAGGCCCACCATAACGGCGGTCTGGCTGCCCATGGGGACCTGTCTGAGTTCTTCCAGGCAAAACCGGCAGCCGGCGGCCAAAAACTGATTGATGGCGTCGGCGGTTGCCTGGGCAATGGCCCGGCTCCGTCCGGCAGAGGAGAGGTCAGAGTGGGCGGTGCCTCTGTGGGATATGTCTCCGATCCGCAGGGAGACTGCCGCATCCACTCCGGCCCGCCCGGTGGACAGCTCTAATTTGTCGCAGATCAGCCGCCGCTGCTGTACTGCGGTGGGGAGGCCGGGGATCTGTGCTACGCTGATGACCCGGTGATCCAGTTCCAGCTGGAACTGGGCCAGCAGGGCGGACTGGATGTCCCGCACAATCTGCTTGGGGGAGCGGGACTGGTCGGAGAGAACATGGACTTCACGGACGGCAGCGCCGTCCGTGACGAACTGGACGCTGAGCACGCCGGCCAGCTTTTCGGTTAACGCTTTCCACTGGGCAGTGTCGGCTGAAGAAAGGACGGTCTGTGCCATGAGGGCCTCCAAAATACAATGTTTCTCGCGATAAAAAGCAAAATGCGGCGGATTTGCACAATATATGTATTCATTATACAGAGTTCGGCAGGAGGACGCAAGCTGATTGCAGAATTTTCCCAGAAAAATGGGCTGGTAAAATAAACCAATCCTGTGCATACAATCTAGGGAGAGGGGGCGGCACGGGTGGAGGAGTTACAGATTGCAGTAAAAAAACCGGAGGGCGAGGTGCGGATACGGGAAGAAGGCCTCCGGGCGGTCATTTCCGCCCGGGGGGCGGATGACGGCGGGGGGCTCTACAAGCTGCACCTGCTGGGGAAGGGGGGCAGTCTGCTGCTGGGCACCATGCTTCCGGAGGGGGGCGTGCTCCGTCTGCGGCGGACAATCCTTGTGGACCAGCTGCGCCGACAGGGGCTGTGGCCGCCCACCGGGGCGGAAATCCGGCTGGCCTACGCCTTCGGGCAGCAGACCGGGGAAGGGACTCAGCCCCCCGCGGGCTGGGTCAGGGAGGACCATCCCGCCCGGCTCATGGGGGAGCAACTGCTCAAAGAGTGCGCCGCTCCGTTGAAAGGGGGCCTGCTCAAACGGGAGGGAGAGGGCTTTGTGCTGGCCCTGCCCTGGGAGCCGGGGGGCGTCTTTCCCATGACGCCCCTGTTCTGCTTTGCGTCGGCGGAGCGGATGGACGGCCGGGGCTACGCCGTGTTCCGGTTCACCGCCCGGGGCTGTCCCCGGCTGCGGCCGGAGCCGGAGAAAAAGGGGCGGTAATCTCCTTGTTCCGGCGGCGCTTGTGTGGTAAACTGCCTGTGACGGCCCGGGAAGGTTGTAACCCGGGCCCCATTGCTGTATAATAATGCCTGCTTAATCAAACGTCCGGCGGCATCCGCTGCCGGCGCAGACATAAGAGACAGAGGTAGAATACCATGGATTATTTTCATCTGAACGCCGCGCCCGACGATATCCGTGCCATCAGCACCCTGGGCCTGGCCCATCTGGGGGACGGCGTGTTTGAGCTGATGGTGCGCTCCTGGCTGTGCCTCCACGGCAAGGCCACCAACAAGGGCCTCCACAAGGCCACAGTGAAGTATGTGGCCGCCCCTGCCCAGGCCGCGGCAGCGGAGAAGATCATCCCCCTGCTCACAGAGGAGGAGGGGGACGTGTTCCGCCGTGGGCGCAACACCAGCCCACACTCGGTGCCCAAGGCGGCCAGCCGGGCCGACTACCAGACCGCCACCGCCCTGGAGGCCCTGTTCGGCTGGCTCTATCTCCAGGGCCGGACCGAGCGGATCAACCAGCTCTTTGAGCTGATGATGGAGGAGTAAACCCATGCCCTTGGACGCGATTTGCCTCTCCGCCGTGGCGGAGGAGCTGAGAGCCGCCGTGCTGGGCGGCAAGATTGATAAGATTTACCAGCCTGTCCGGGACGAGATTGTGATGGCGGTGCGGGGGAGCCGGGAGAACGTGAAGCTGCTCCTCTCCGCCAGCCCCAACCACCCCCGTGTGCAGCTGACCCGTATTACCCGGGAAAACCCGGACACGCCTCCCATGTTCTGCATGCTCATGCGCAAGCATCTCACCGGCGCCCGGATTCTGGACATCACCCAGCCTCCGGTGGAGCGTCTGGTGGAGTTCAGGCTGGAGTGCCTGGATGAGCTGGGGGACCGGGTGGAGCGCCGCCTGGTGCTGGAGCTGATGGGCCGGTCGGCCAACCTGATTCTCCTGGACAGCGAGGGGCGCATCACCGACTGCGTCCGCCGGGTGGAGGGCGACCTGGCCACGGGCAAGCGGCAGCTGCTGCCCGGCCTGTTCTACCATCCGCCTGTGCCCCAGGACAAGCGCAATCCCCTGGACCTGGAGGAGGGGGAGCTGGAGGGGCTGATTGCCGCCGCGCCCGAGGAGGGGGCGGTGGACAAGTGGCTGCTGGACACCTTCAACGGCCTGTCCCCCCTCATCTGCCGGGAGCTGGCTTTCCAGGCCGCCGGAGACTCCGCCGTCCGCTTCTGCCAGCTGGGGGAGAAGGGCAAAGCCCGCCTGCTGGAGCGGATGAACGTCTTTGTCAATTCTGTCAAGGATAAAGAGTTTACACCCTACATGATTCTCAAGGAGGGCAAGCCCACCGACTTCTCCTTCCTGCCCATTCTCCAGTACGGCATGACCGTGGAGCTGCGGCGGATGGAGTCTTTTGGCCAGATGCTGGACAAGTTCTACGCCGACCGGGAGAGTGCCGAGCGGGTGAAGCAGAAAGGCCAGGACCTGGTGAAGTCGGTGACCAGCGCCCGGGACCGCACTGCCCGCAAGCTGAACAACCAGCGCCGTGAGCTGGAGGCCACCCGGGACCGGGAGCGGCTGCGGGAGTGGGGGGATATCATCACCTCCAATCTCCACGCCATGGAGAAGGGCATGAGCCTGCTGCGGGCCATGAACTTCTACGACCCGGAGTGCCGTGAGGCGGAGATTCCACTGGACCCGCTGCTGACGCCCCAGCAGAACGCGGCCAGGTATTATAAGGAGTACAACAAGGCCAAGACCGCCGAGCGGGTGCTCACCGAGCAGATTGCCCGGGGCGAGGGGGAACTGGAGTACCTCAACAGCGTGCTGGAGAACATCACTCTGGCCGAGGGCGAGCGGGACCTCCAGGAGATTCGGCAGGAACTGACCGACACCGGCTATCTCCGCCGCCAGAACAAGGCCGCCAAGCGGGAGAAGCGGGTAGCAGGCAGGCCCATGGAGTTCCGCTCCTCCACGGGGCTGCGAATTTCCGTGGGCAAGAACAACGCCCAGAACGACCAGCTCACCACCAAGATGGCCTACAAGAGCGACATCTGGCTCCACACCCAGAAGATTCACGGCTCCCACGTCATCCTCTGGGCCGAGGGCGGACCGGTGGACGCACAGAGCCTCACCGAGGCGGCCATGCTGGCGGCCTGGTTCTCCCGGGGCCGGGACGGCAAGAAGGTCCCGGTGGACTACACGCCGGTGAAGTATGTGAAGAAGCCGGCTGGGGCCCGGCCGGGCATGGTGGTGTACACCACCTACCAGACTGCCTACGTGGACCCGGACGAAAATCTGGCGGAGAAGCTGAGAGTGAAATAAGTATCGATTTCTCAGGAAAAGCACCGGCTTGTCCGGGGCCACGCTCCGGCGCTTACGCCGTCAAGGTTTCGGCGGGCCGAAACCTTGAACCTGCCCGGATTCACTCCGGGCAGGTTGAGTGAAAAATGGGGTCCCCGCAAAACAAAATTTTGCGGGGCGGACCCGGACGAAAATCTGGCGGAGAAGCTGAGAAGTCAAGTGAAACAGAACGCCGCAAAGGGGGAAGCGTTATGGAACGCTATAACATTCTCGTGGTGGAGGATGACCAGGATATCAACCGGCTCCTCTGCAAGATTCTGGAGGACGGCGGGTACTGCTGCCGCCCCGCTTTTTCGGGCAGCGAGGCCATGCTCTGGGCCGGGCAGTACGACTATGACCTGATTCTGCTGGATCTGATGCTGCCGGGGCTTACCGGCGAGGAGTTTATCGCTGAGCTGCGCAAGAGCAGAACCATGCCCATTATTGTCCTGTCGGCCAAGGCGGGGCTGGAGAGCCGGGTGAACGTGCTCAAGCTGGGCGCAGACGACTTCATCCCCAAGCCCTTTGACAACGCCGAGGTGCTGGCCCGGGTGGAGGCTCAGCTGCGGCGGTACCGGCAATTTTCCTCGCCTGCGGGCGGAGAGAAGCATGTGCTCACCTGGGGGGACCTGACCCTGGACAAGGACAGTATCACTGTCACGGCGGCGGGGAAGGACGTGCCGGTCACCGCCCGGGAGTTTGAGATTCTCGCTCTGCTGATGTCCTATCCCAAGAAGGTATTTACCCGGGAGCAGCTCTATGAACAGGTGTGGGGCGGGGAGTACTTCGGCGACGACAACACCGTCAACGTCCATATCTCCAACCTGCGCGCCAAACTGGCCAAGGTCTCTTCCACCGAGTATATCAAGACGGTATGGGGTATCGGCTTCAAGATGAACGAGGAAGCGCAGGCGTAGGCCCCCGGCCGACACTGGACGGTCGCGGCGGCCAAAGCCCAGAGGCCGCCCGCAGGGCGGAGCCGGGTTTGGCCGGAGTCAGAAGGAAGGGGAGGCGCGCGGGGGCCCAACGTCTGCGTGACAGGGAAGCGCAGGCGTAAATCTCCGCCGGACTAATCCCCGGCTTTATCCTTTCTTCACATTTGCTTAAAGGCGAATTGTTGACTTGCCGTTATACTGGCATCACAATCCAGGAGGGACGGCGCTCCGCCCCTCCCCGAAAGAGAGGTTGATGCCGCAATGGCAGAGAGCGTTCTGGTCACCCGGAACCTGACCAAGAAATACGGTCCGGCCACCGTGGTGAACAATGTTAATCTGAACATCGAGAAGGGGCAGATCTATGGCCTGGTGGGCCGCAACGGCGCGGGCAAGACCACCATTATCCGCATGGTCACCGCCCAGACCGTACCCACCGAGGGGGAGCTTTCCCTCTTCGGCGCCACCGAGCCTGGGGCGCTGGGCAAAATGCGCGCCCGTACCGGAGCCATGGTGGAGATCCCCAGCTTCTACCCCTATCTCACCGCCAAGGAGAATCTGGAGTACTACCGCATCCAGCGGGGCATCCCCGGCAAGGGCTGCGTGGACGAAGTGCTCAGGCTGGTGGACCTGAAGAAGGCGGGCGGGAAGAAGTTCAAGACCTTCTCCCTGGGCATGAAGCAGCGGCTGGGCCTGGCTCTGGCGTTGATGGACCGGCCCGACTTTCTGCTGCTGGATGAGCCCATCAACGGTCTGGACCCGGAGGGCATCGTGGAGCTGCGCAACCTGCTGCTGGACCTGAACCGGGAGCGGGAGACCACCATCCTTATCTCCAGCCACATTCTCTCCGAGCTGGAGAACCTGGCCACGCACTACGGCTTTATTGACAACGGCCGCATGCTGGAGCAGATTTCCGCCAAGGCCCTGAAGGAGAAGTGCCGGGCCTGCCTGGAGCTGGCGGTGGACAGCGCGCCGGCGGCGGCCCGCGCCCTGGAACAGGGCCTGGGTGTCCGGGACTACGAGGTCCTGCCCGACAATATCATCCGCCTGTACTGCCACCTGGACGAGCCCGCCCGGGTGACCCAGCTGCTGGTGGAAAACGGCGTGGCGCTCCGCTCCATCGAGCAGAAGGGCGCCAATCTGGAGGACTACTTCCTGTCTCTGATTGGGGGTGTGCGCCATGATTAACTATATGCGCGCTGAGTTCTATAAGGCGTTCCACCGCAAATATACCTACGGCTTCCTGCTGGTCGTTCTTCTGTGTGAGGCTCTGCTGGTGGCTGGCTGGGCCTTTACCAACGCCAACGGCAACGATGTGGACTTTGCCTCCGGCGCCGGCATCCTGTGCCTCATGATGGGCGTGGGCCTGTACTGTACGCTCCTCACCGGCGACATGGTCTTTTCCGACCAGTACAAGTTCAACACCCTGAAAAACGAGGTGTCCTACGGCCTGCCCAGAGCCCGCATCTACCTGGGTAAGCTGATTGTGTCCTGTGTCACCGCCCTGGTGCTCTGCGTCATTATCCTGTGCGCCTATGTAGGAATGTGCTGGGTGGTGCTGCCTCACGGCACAGGGGTGGCCGAAACCATGCGGCAGATTGGCTACTGCATCCTTGTGGCCCTGCCTGTATGGCTTGGCGCTCAGGCCCTGGTGCTCATGTTCTATTTCCTGCTCAAGAGCAGCACGGTGGCCGCGTTCATCTTTATGGGTGTCATCATCGCCGTGCCGGAGATTATCAAACTGCTGTCGGCGCTTGTGAATCCGATATTCCAGTATGTTTATATGGTCCTGCTGACCACGCCGCTGGATCTGGCGCCCAACAATTTCGGGGACATGGGCCTGCTGGGTCTCTCCTGGGCGGTAGGCGCCGGATGGTTCGCGGCCACCACGCTGGTGGGACTTATTTTCTTCCGGAAGCGGGAAATCAGCTGATAAAAGGGGGCGGTCCTGTGCTTAACTATATCAAAGCGGAGCTGTACCGGGCCGCCCACCACATGACAGTCTATCTGGTGTCCGGCATTTTGCTGGCCCTGGCCCTTGCCTTCGCCACCATGTGGGTGGGGCCGTTTACCTTCCCCAATATGGCGGCGCTGCTGAGCGTCACCATGCCGGTGGGGCTGTTTATGGCCGCCGTTATGGACGTAGTGGTGGTGTCCGGCATACACCGGACAGGCAGTCTGAAAAACGAGCTGTCCTTCGGCATTCCCCGGAGCCGGATCTATCTGGGCAAGCTGACGGCCGCCTTTCTGCTGTCCGTCATGCTCTGCGCCCTGGTGCTGGGGGGCTTTCTGGGCCTGTCCTGTCTGCTGACTGCGCCGGGCGATCCGGAAGAAACCAGAGTGGTCCTGGCCGTTCTGGGATATGTGGTGGCAGCCTCTTTCCCGCTGTGGCTGGGGGCGCTGAGCGTGACCCACATGCTGTTCTTCGCGCTGAAAAGCGAAGTGATGGCGGCCTGCCTGACCGCCTATCTCCTCCTGCTGGGGGAGCCGATGACTGCCATATTTACCATGATCAACTCGGAGACCATTGCCGCCCCGGCCCGGGCGGTGCGGGAGGTGATGCTCACCACACCTTTCTGGAAATATGAGGGCGAGTTGACATGGCAGCTGATGGCCCAGAACTGGGCCATCGGCCTGGGGTGGCTGGTGGTGAGTACGGCAGTGGGCCTGTGGGTGTTCCGCCGCGCGGAGATAAAATGATGGATTCCCGGCCAGCCGGGGAGGGACAAAACCGCCGGGCGGCGTCCATTGGGGCGCATCCCCGGCGGCTTTGCCGCTGTTGAAAGGGGAAGGCGAGATGTTTCTGCTGATTCTGTCTGTGATCGCGCTGGCGCTGCTCTGCGCGGGCCTGGGTATCCGGGTCTATGCGGTGGAGCGGGCTCTCCGATCCGCCGCCGCGCAGCTGCGGGAGCGGGAGGAGAAGGGCAGCAGCGTCCGCATCCTGATGGCCGCGCCCAATTCCTCGGCCGAGCAGCTTATTTCCGCCGTCAACAGCCTTCTGGAGCTGCGCCAGGCAGAGGAGGCGGACTACCGCCGCCGGGAACAGGCTCTCCGGCAGCAGATCGCCAACGTGTCCCACGACCTGCGTACCCCCCTCACCTCCATCATCGGCTATCTCCAGCTGTTGGCTGGAGACACACTGTCTCCGGCTGAGCGGGAGGAGTACCTGAGTATTATTGAAGGGCGTGCCCGCGCCCTCCAAAGCCTGATTGGCAGCTTCTACGACCTGTCCCGCCTGGACGGGGACGAATACCCCATCGCCCGGGAGCGGGTGGACCTGTATGGCATCCTCAGCGAGCTGGTGGCGGGTTTCTACAACGATCTGACTGCCTCCGGGCTGGATGTGTCGGTGGAGCTGGCAGAGGGCCTGCCCTATGTGTGGGGAGATGCCGCCGCCGTGCTCCGGGTGTTCACCAACCTGCTCCGCAACGCCCTGGAACACGGGGTGGGGACATTGGCCATCAGGCTGTACCGGGAGGGGGATGTGATAGTGAGCGCCTTCTCCAACGGGGCGGGGGGACTGACAGAGGAGGATGTGCCTCACGTGTTTGACCGCTCCTTTACCTCGGACAAAAACCGCACCAGCCACAATGCGGGATTGGGCCTGGCCATTGTAAAAGCCTTGGCAGAGCAGATGGGGTGCCGGACCCAGGCGGCCCTGGAGGGCCCGGAGTTTGTCATTCGTGTGTTCTGGAAGATTGCCGGTGAGCGTTAAGACCACCACTGTACCCGCTGGACTATGGTCCGGCGGGTATTTTGCAACTCCGCTTTATTACGGGCAAGAGCGCTTTACATAGGTGAAGTGTATTGACAATCGAAAACGAACATGCTATTCTTGCGATAAATGGGTTGGTCTAACAAACTATCTGTCATACTGACTTTTTGAAAGGTGGAGAACAGAATGGCAAAGATTGTACGGAAGGAAGAGCTGAATCCCAGCGTCACGCTGCTGGAAGTGGATGCGCCGAAGATTGCCCGG